>NZ_JAJFAU010000049.1:1022-21148 GCF_022614595.1 Streptomyces sp. CNQ085 | reverse complement strand
CCTGGCCCCGGCCGTGGACCTGGCGCTCATCGCCGCGCTCCTGGGCGACGCGGTGCTCTCGCGCCACCAGCTCGTCGCCGGACCCTGGGCCACGCGGCTGCGGTGGTTCGCCGGGGCCGCCTCCCGGCCGCCGGCGCCGCCGTGCTTCACTGCCCGGCATGGGCAACACCGTCGCCGTCACCACCTGGTCGCTGGAGCAGACCTCCCCCTCCGACCTCTCCCCCGCGCGCACCCCGGACAGCGGATCCGGCATCCGGATCATCCGGGCGGAGGTACCCGGTCCGGAGTTCAGCCGCTTCCTCTACACCGCCGTCGGCGGGGACGTCACCTGGACGGACCGGCTGGAGTGGACGTACGCGCGGTGGCGGGAGTTCCTGGAGCGGCCCGGCGTGGAGACGTGGGTGGCGTACGACCGCGGGACCCCGGCCGGGTACATCGAACTGGAGGCGCAGCCCGGAGGAACGGTGGAGATCACCTACTTCGGCCTGATCGCCGCCTTCCGCGGCCGGCGCATCGGCGGGCACCTGCTGTCGTACGGGACCGCGCGCGCCTGGGACCTGGCGGAGCGCTGGCCGGACCGGGAGCCCACCCGGCGGGTGTGGCTGCACACCTGCAGCAAGGACGGCCCCCACGCGCTGGCGAACTACCGGCGGCGCGGCTTCCGTCTCTTCGCCACCCGGACCGGGGACGAACCGGACGTTCCCGCCCCCGGCCCCTGGCCGGGGGCGGGCGTGTGAGCCCCACCGGGACCCTCCCGGTTCCGCGGCCGATATCACCCCGTCTCGCAGAACGGGACATTTTTGTCCGAACTGTGGATAACGGTGGACTGCCGCGAGATGCTCATGCCACGCTTCTGCCATGTCTCGAGCTGGAATTGCCTTGGTGAGTCGGCGGCACGTCGACCTCGGCCGCATGTCCAGCGCCATCTGTCCGGCGGGCTGACAGTCTCAGCACCACCGCACTTCCGCCGCCCCCGCCGTCGCGGGCAGGCGACCCCGCCCACCGCTTTCCGCTCGGGTTCGCGCACGTCAGCACACCCGGGCGGACCCGGTCCGCTTCCCGCGCAGCCGAGTCCAGCAGAAGGACGAACACACCGCCATGGCCGACATCCCCAAGCCAGTCAGCGCTGCCCCGACCCGCCGCAAGGCCGGCCGCCACCGCGGCGAAGGCCAGTGGGCCGCCGGGCACTTCACCCCGCTGAACGCCAACGAGCAGTTCAAGAAGGACGACGACGGTCTCAATGTGCGGACACGTATTGAGACGATCTACGCCCAGCGCGGTTTCGACTCCATCGACCCCGGCGACCTGCGCGGCCGGATGCGGTGGTGGGGTCTCTACACCCAGCGCAGGCCCGGGATCGACGGCGGCAAGACCGCCGTCCTGGCCCCGGAGGAGCTGGACGACGAGTACTTCATGATGCGGGTGCGCATCGACGGCGGGCGGCTGACCACCGAGCAGTTGCGCGTCATCGGCGAGATCTCCCAGGAGTTCGCCCGCGGCACCGCCGACATCACCGACCGGCAGAACATCCAGCTCCACTGGGTCCGCATCGAGGACGTCCCCGAGATCTGGCGCCGTCTGGAGGCCGTGGGCCTGTCCACCACCGAGGCCTGCGGCGACACCCCGCGCGCCTTCCTTGGCTCGCCGGTCGCCGGCATCGCCGCCGACGAGATCGTCGACGGCACGCCCGCGCTGGAGGAGGCCAAGCGCCGCGTCGTCGGCAACCCGGCGTTCTCCAACCTGCCCCGCAAGTTCAAGACGGCCATCTCCGGCTCCCCCCTGCTGGACGTGGCGCACGAGATCAACGACGTCTCGTTCGTCGGCGTGCGCCACCCCGAACTCGGTCCCGGCTTCGACGTGTGGGTGGGCGGCGGCCTGTCCACCAACCCCAAGCTCGGCGTCCGGCTGGGCGCCTGGGTGCCGCTGGCGGACGTGGCGGACGTCCTGGAGGGTGTCGTCTCGATCTTCCGTGACTACGGATACCGCCGGCTGCGCAACCGCGCCCGGCTGAAGTTCCTCGTCGCCGACTGGGGCGCGGAGAGGTTCCGCCAGGTGCTGGAGGACGAGTACCTGAAGCGGAAGCTGGCCGACGGCCCCGCCCCCGAGACCCCCGCCCGGCGCTGGCGCGACCACATCGGCGTGCACCGCCAGAAGGACGGCCGCTTCTACGTCGGCTTCGCCCCCCGCGTCGGCCGCGTCGACGGCGCCACCCTCACCAAGATCGCCGAGCTGGCCGATGGCCACGGATCGGGCCGGGTGCGCACCACCGTCGAGCAGAAGATGATCATTCTCGACGTGACCGAGGACCAGGTGGACTCCCTGGTGGAGGGCCTGGATGCGCTGGACCTGACGGCGCGTCCGTCGGTCTTCCGGCGCGGCACCATGGCCTGCACCGGCATCGAGTTCTGCAAGCTCGCCATCGTCGAGACCAAGGGCCGCGGCTCCACTCTCATCGACGAACTGGAGCGCCGCCTGCCGGACTTCGACGAGCCGGTCACCATCAACATCAACGGCTGCCCCAACGCCTGTGCCCGCATCCAGGTCGCCGACATCGGCCTCAAGGGCCAGCTCGTCAGCGACAAGGACGGCAACCAGGTGGAGGGCTACCAGGTCCACCTCGGCGGCGCCCTGGGGCTGGACCCCGGCTTCGGCCGCAAGGTGCGCGGTCTGAAGGTCACCGCCGCCGAGCTGCCCGACTACGTCGAGCGCCTGCTGACCCGCTTCCGCGAGGAGCGCCAGGACGGCGAGCGCTTCGCCCAGTGGGCGGCGCGGGCCGACGAAGGTGCTCTGAAGTGAGCGACGCACACGCGGCCACCGACCCGCACCCCACCACGAAACCCGCACCCGACCGCCGCGCGGGCGGAGAAGCTCACAAGGAGGCACCGTGAGCGACGCACACGCGGCCACCGACCCGCACCCCACCACGAAACCCGCACCCGACCGCCGCGCGGGCGGAGAAGCTCACAAGGAGGCACCGTGAGCGAACGAGCCGCGCCGTTCTACTGCCCGTACTGCGGCGACGAGGACCTGCGGCCGTCCGAGGACGGCCACGGCGCGTGGGAGTGCGCCTCCTGCAACCGCGCCTTCAGGCTCTCGTTCCTCGGACTGCTGGCCGACGGCCTGCGGCGGTCCGGTTCCACCGAGGGAGGCACCGCACGGTGAACGCCACCGAGGACCGGCACGGCCTGCGGTCCGACGCCGACGAGCTGCGGCGGCTCGCCGGGAAGGCGGGCCGCGAGCTGGAGGACGCCCCGGCACTGGAGGTCCTGCGCTGGGCCGTCGGTGCCTTCGGCCCGCGCTTCTGCGTGACCTCCTCGATGGAGGACGCCGTCGTCGCGCACCTGGCCTCGCGCGTGGCGCCCGGTGTGGACGTGGTGTTCCTCGACACCGGCTACCACTTCCCGGAGACCATCGGCACCCGGGACGCGGTGGCGGCGGTGATGGACGTCAACATCATCACGCTCACCCCCCGGCAGACCGTGGCCGAGCAGGACGCCGAGTACGGGCCGCGCCTGCACGACCGTGATCCCGACCTGTGCTGCGCGCTGCGCAAGGTCAGGCCGCTGGAGGAGGGTCTGCGCGAGTACGACGCCTGGGCCACCGGGCTGCGCCGCGACGAGTCCCCGACCAGGGTGGGGACGCCGGTCGTCGGCTGGGACGAGAGGCGGGGCAAGGTCAAGGTCTCGCCCATCGCGCGCTGGACACAGGGCGACGTGGACGCCTACGCCGCCGAGCACGGCGTCCTCACCAACCCCCTGCTGATGGACGGTTACCCTTCCATCGGGTGCGCGCCCTGCACCCGGCGGGTACTGGAGGGCGAGGACGCGCGCGCCGGCCGCTGGGCCGGACGCGGCAAGACCGAGTGCGGGCTGCACGGCTGATGGCGAACCCGAGGACCGTACGGGCCAGGACAGTCGAGTTGAGGAGCGTCAGATGAGCGGGGCGACCGCCTCCGGCACGGACAGAACCGGCAGCACTGGTAGGGGCACAGGCACCGGAGCCACGATCTGGCTCACCGGCCTGCCCAGTGCCGGCAAGACCACGATCGCCCACGCGCTGGCCGGTCGGCTGCGCGACGAGGGGCACCGGGTGGAGGTGCTGGACGGCGACGAGATCAGGGAGTTCCTCTCCGCCGGCCTGGGCTTCTCCCGCGAGGACCGCCACACCAACGTGCAGCGGATCGGCTTCGTGGCCGAACTGCTCGCCTCCAACGGGGTGAAGGCCCTGGTTCCGGTGATCGCGCCGTACGCCGACAGCCGTGAGGCAGTCCGCAAACGCCATCAGGCCGAGAGCACCGCCTACCTGGAGGTGCACGTGGCCACGCCCGTGGAGGTGTGCTCCGAGCGCGATGTGAAGGGGCTGTACGCCAGGCAGGCCGCGGGTGAACTGTCCGGGCTGACGGGGGTGGACGACCCCTACGAGGCGCCGGCCGATCCGGATCTGCGGATCGAGGCGCACACCGAGCCCGTGGACGGCTCCGCGGCCCGGCTGTACTCACTGCTCGCCGAGAGGGGACTGGCGTGAGGACCTCTGCCGAACCGACCAGCGGGCCCGCCGCCGCGGCGTACGCGCTGAGCCACCTGGACGCGCTGGAGTCGGAGGCGGTGCACATCTTCCGCGAGGTGGCGGGCGAGTTCGAGCGGCCGGTGATCCTCTTCTCCGGCGGCAAGGACTCCATCGTGATGCTGCACCTGGCGCTGAAGGCGTTCGCCCCGGCCCCGGTGCCCTTCTCCCTGCTGCACGTGGACACCGGTCACAACTTCCCCGAGGTGATCGACTACCGCGACCGGGTGGTGGCCGAGCACCGGCTGCGCCTGCACGTCGCCTCGGTGCAGGAGTTCATCGACCGCGGTGAGCTGCGTGAGCGCCCGGACGGCACCCGTAACCCGCTGCAGACCGTGCCGCTGCTGCGCGCCATCGAGAGCAACCGCTTCGACGCGGTCTTCGGCGGCGGGCGGCGGGACGAGGAGAAGGCCCGCGCCAAGGAGCGGGTGTTCTCCCTGCGCGACGAGTTCGGCGGCTGGGACCCGCGCCGTCAGCGCCCGGAGCTGTGGCAGCTCTACAACGGCCGCCACGCGCCGGGCGAGCACGTGCGCGTCTTCCCGCTGTCCAACTGGACCGAGCTGGATGTGTGGCAGTACATCGGACGGGAGAAGATCGAGCTGCCCGCCATCTACTACGCCCACATCCGCGCCGTCTTCAAGCGCGACGGGATGTGGCTGGCGCCGGGCGAGTGGGGCGGTCCGAGGGACGGTGAGACGCTCCATGAGCGCCGGGTGCGCTACCGCACCGTCGGCGACATGTCCTGCACCGGGGCGGTGGACTCCGACGCCGCCACCATCGAGCAGGTCGTAGCGGAGATCGCGGCCTCCCGGCTGACCGAGCGGGGCGCGACCCGGGCCGACGACAAGCTGTCGGAGGCCGCCATGGAGGACCGCAAGCGCGAAGGGTATTTCTGACGATGACCATCGCTGCCACCACCACCGGCGACGCCGCGGCGGGCGAGCCCGCCGCCGACGAGGCCGCCGGGCTGCCGCAGGACACCTCCCTGCTGCGTTTCGCCACCGCCGGATCCGTCGACGACGGCAAGTCCACCCTGGTCGGCCGGCTTCTGCACGACTCCAAGTCGGTCCTGGCCGACCAGCTCGAGGCCGTCGAGCGCGCCTCCCGCAGCCGCGGCGCCACCGGCCCGGACCTGGCACTGCTGACCGACGGGCTGCGCGCCGAACGCGAGCAGGGCATCACCATCGACGTGGCCTACCGCTACTTCGCCACCCCGCGGCGCCGGTTCATCCTGGCCGACACCCCCGGCCACGTGCAGTACACCCGCAACATGGTCACCGGAGCCTCCACCGCCGACCTGGCCATCATCCTGGTCGACGCCCGCAACGGGGTGGTCGAGCAGACCCGCCGCCACGCCGCGGTCGCCGCCCTGCTGCGGGTGCCGCACGTGGTGCTGGCCGTCAACAAGATGGACCTGGCCGGCTACGCCGCGCCGGTCTTCGCCTCCATCGCCGAGGAGTTCACCGCCTACGCCGCCTCGCTGGGCGTGCCGGAGGTCACCGCCGTGCCCATATCGGCGCTGGCCGGGGACAACGTGGTCACCCCGTCCGAGCACATGGACTGGTACAGCGGCCCCACCGTCCTGGAGCACCTGGAGACCGTCGAGGTCGATCACGACCCGGCCGGGGACGTGGCCCGCTTCCCCGTCCAGTACGTCATCCGTCCGCAGACCGCCGAGCACCCCGACTACCGCGGCTACGCCGGCCGGCTCGCCTCCGGCGTGCTGCGGGTGGGGCAGCGGGTGACGGTGCTCCCCTCGGGCCGCACCTCGGTGATCGAGGGTATCGACGCGCTCGGCCAGTCGGTCCAGGCCGCCTGGGCACCGCAGTCGGTCACCGTCCGCCTGGCGGACGACCTCGACGTCTCCCGCGGCGACCTGATCGCACCCGCCGACGACGCCCCCGCTCCGAGCCAGGACATCACCGCCACCGTCTGTCATCTGCACGACATCCCGCTGCGGGTGGGGCAGCGGGTGCTGCTCAAGCACACCACCCGCACCGTCAAGGCGATCGTCAAGGAGATCGGCTCCCGGCTGACCCTGGACGACCTCTCGCCCCACCACGAGCCGGGCGAGCTGGTGGCCAACGACATCGGACGGGTACGGATCCGCACCGCCGAACCGCTGCCGCTGGACCCCTACGCGCTCTCCCGCCGCACCGGTTCGTTCCTGCTGATCGACCCCGCCGACGGCTCCACCCTCACCGCGGGCATGTCCGGCGAGGCCTTCGCCGGGGCCGCCGGTGGGGTCCGCGACGCCGGTGGCGGCACCGCGCGGGAGGACGGATGGGACTTCTGAGCACGCCCGGCACCACCGTGCACGACGCCTTCTCCACCTTCGACCACACCGGCGGCCGGATCGGCAGCGGTGTCCGGGGCAGCGGGCAGGGCGGGCTGGCGGGATACCGCCGGTGACGCCCGACGCCCGGCCGCGCCGCCCACGGCTCCGGTACCTCCGGCACGCCCCGTACGACCCGCGCCTGCGGGGTGCCCCGCACGCCCCGACGGCGCGGCACGTCCCCGCCGCGCACGCCGGCTCTTCCCCGCCGTAGCCGCCCGCACAGGGTGGCGAACCACGAGAGGACTCCGCTGTGTCCACCGAACTCGCCACCCCTGCCCCGGCGCCGTCCGTCACCGGTGCCGGGGCCGGGCAGGCCCGCCCGTACGCGGTGCGGCTCGACCGCGTCTCGAAGTCCTTCGGCACCTCCCCCCACGCCCGCCAGCCGGTGCTGGACGGCATCGACCTGACAGCGGCCCCCGGCGAGTTCGTCTGCCTGCTGGGCGCCTCCGGCTGCGGCAAGTCCACACTGCTGAACCTGGTGGCCGGGCTCGACCACCCGACCTCCGGCGAGGTCCGGGTGCCGCACGGCCGGCCCGCCCTGATGTTCCAGGACCACGCGCTCTTCCCCTGGCTGAGCGCCGGCCGCAACGTGGAGCTGGCCCTGAAGCTGGCCGGGGTGCCCAGGGCCGAGCGGCGCGGGCGTGCCGAGGAGCTGCTGCGCCTGGTCCGGCTGCCGGACGCGTACGGCAAGCGGGTGCACCAGCTCTCCGGCGGGATGCGGCAGCGCGTGGCGCTGGCCCGCTCCCTGGCCCAGGGCAGCCGGGTGCTGCTGATGGACGAGCCCTTCGCCGCGCTGGACGCCATCACCCGCGACCTGCTCCACGAGGAGCTGACCCGGGTGTGGCGCGAGCGGGAGCTGACGGTGCTGTTCGTCACCCACAACGTGCGCGAGGCCGTCCGGCTCGGCCAGCGGGTCGTGCTGCTGTCCTCGCGCCCGGGGCGCGTGGCACGCCAGTGGGACGTGGACATCCCCCACCCCCGCCGTATCGAGGACTCCGGCGTCACCTCCCTCGCCCGGGAGATCACCGGCCATCTGCACGAGGAGATCGTCCGACATGCCCGCCACTGACACCGAGAACTCCGGGCGGGACCCCCGGCACGGGTCCCCCGGGCAGGGGACCGGCCGGGCCGCGGGCGGCACGGACGGCACGGACGGCACGGGCGGCACGGACGGCACGGACGGCACGGGCGGCACGGACGGCACGGGCGGCACGGACGGCACGGGCGGCACGGACGGTTCCGACGAGATGGCGTCCGGCCTGGACGCCCTGGAGTCACCCGTCTCCGCGACCGCCGCCACCTCGCGGCGGCTGCTGGCCAAGGCCGCGCCGCCGCTGGCGGCCGTCGCCCTGGTGCTGGCGCTGTGGCAGACGGCGTACGCGCTGGGCTGGTCGGCCTCCCTTCCCTCCCCCGCCGCCGTGTGGGGCGAACTGGCGGGCGCCTGGTCGGACGGCATCCTGCTGCCCGCCCTCGGCCACAGCCTGCTGCGCTGCCTGGTCGGCTTCGCCGCCTCCACGGCCATCGGCGTCCCCCTGGGGCTGCTGCTCACCCGGGCCGCGCCGCTGCGCACGGTCCTGGAACCCATCCTGTCCGCCGTGCAGTCCCTGCCGGCCGCCGCGCTGGTGCCGGTCTCCGTGATCGCGCTGGGCAACTCCGAGGGCGCGGTGTACGCCGTGGTGCTGCTCGGCGCGGTGCCGTCCATCGCCGTCGGAGTCACCGCGGCCGTCGACCGGATACCGCCGCTGCTGCTGCGGGCGGGCCGGTCGATGGGCGCCGGCGGCCTGCGCGGAGCCGTCCACGTCCTCGTCCCCGCCGCGCTGCCCGGCTTCGTGACGGCGCTGCGGCAGGGCTGGACCTTCGGCTGGCGCGCCCTGATGACGGCCGAGCTGATCACCGCCACCCCTCTGCCCGGCATCGGCCGGATGCTGGACGCGGGACGGCAGGGCGGCGAGCTGAGCCTGGTGCTGGCCTCGGTGGTACTGATCCTGGCGGTCGGCGTGGCCGTGGAGTCGGTGCTGTTCTCGCCCGTGGAGCGCCGCGTGCTGCACAGCCGCGGCCTGGCGTCGGCGACCGGGCGGTGAGCGGCCCCGTGCGCACCCTCCGTACCTCCGCGCCCTACGCACCGGCCCACCCCCCGTCCGGTACCCGTCCCGTCCTGCTGGTCGTCGCACACGGCAGCCGCGACCCGCGCCACGCGGCGACCGTGGCCGCGCTGTGCGCCCGGCTGCGCGGGCTGCGCCCGAAGCTGCGGGTCGAGGTGGGCCATCTGGACTTCAACGCCCCCTCCGTCCCCCAGGTGCTCGCCCGTCTCCACGCCGACGGCGTACGGCGGGTGGTGGCGCTGCCGCTGCTGCTCACCCGCGCCTTCCACGCCAAGGCCGACATCCCCGCGGTACTGGGTGAGGCGGTGTCGCGGCTGCCTCGGCTGACGGTGCGCCAGGCCGGTGTCCTGGGCCCGGACCGGCTGCTGACGGCCGCCCTGGAGCGGCGGCTGTACGAGGCCGGGCTGCGGTCCGGCGACGAAGGCTCGACCGGGGTCGTCCTGGCCTCGGCGGGCTCCTCCGACCCGGAGGCGATCGCGGTGATCGCAGATATCGCGCGGGAGTGGCGGCACATCTCCGGTTGGTGTGCCGTGCGGCCCGCGTTCGCCTCCGCATCCCTTCCCCGCACCGCCGACGCGGTGCGGGAGCTGCGCGACCGGGGGGTACGGCGGGTGGCCGTCGCCCCCTACGTCGTCGCGCCCGGCTTCCTCCCGGACCGCATCGCCGCCGGAGCCCGCGAGGCGGGCGCCGACCTGCTGGCGCCGGTGCTGGGCGACGCCCCGGAACTGTCCCGCCTCATGGCGCGGCGCTACGACGAGGCGCTGGTGCGGTGGGGCGAGCGCGTGAGCGTGCCCGCCGGCGCGTAACCCGCCCTGTGCGCCCGCGGTCCCACGACCGCGAGCGTCACGACCGCCCCCGCCAGGAGCTTCCCGCCGTCCGCCGCGGCCGCCACCAGCAGGGCGACGGCCGGTGCCGGGAGCGCCGGGCCCAGTACGTCGTTGTGCGAGCCGGGCGACGCGGGCCGGGTCAGGACACCGGCCGGGAGTCGGTCCACACCGACTCCATCTCCTCGCGGTAGAGGTGGAACAGCCCGCCCTCGGCGCCCTCCCCCCGCGGGCCGCGTCCCACGGTCCCGCCCTGGACGATGTCCCGGCCGCCGCCGCGCAGTACGAAGACCGGGGCCTCCATCCCCCGGATGCGGCGCAGATAGGACTGGACCACCGCGAGGCCGTCCGGCCCGTCGCCGTCCACGAGGTAGGCGGTGAAGCGCGGGGTCTCGTCGAAGACGTGGATCTGGAAGGCGTCGGCGTCCCGCAGCCGGGAGCGCACCCGCCGCATGTGGAGGATGTTCGTCTCCACCGAACGGCTCAGTTCGCCCTTCTTCAGCCCCAGCTCCCGCTCCCGGCGGCGCACCGCGCTGCTGGCGGGGTTGAGGAAGAGCAGCCGCACCCGGCAGCCGGACTCGGCCAGCCGCACCAGGCGGCGCCCGGAGTAGTTCTGGACCAGCAGGTTCAGCCCTATGCCGATGGCGTCCAGCCGGCGCGCTCCGCCGAACAGGTCCTCGGCCGGGAGCTGGCGCTGCAGGCGCACCCGGTCCGGGTGGACGCCGACGACGTCGGCGAAGCGGTCGCCGACCAGCTCCTCCACCGCGTCCACCGGCAGCCGGTGGGCGGAGGGGATGTCGCGGCCGGCGCCCAGCAGGTCCAGCAGCCGGGCCGCGATCCGCTCGGCCTGGGCGAGGACGGCCGGGGACAGCGCGCGGTTGCGCGCCACCGCGCTGCGGGCGACCTCCAGCTCGTCCAGGGCCAGCTCCAGCTGGCGCCGGCCGTCGAAGTAGGGCTCGAAGCAGGGCCAGTGCTGCACCACCAGCTCGCGCAGCTGCGGCAGGGTGAGGAAGGCCAGCAGGGTGTCGTCGGCCGGGTCCAGCAGATAGCCCTTGCGGCGGCTGACCTCCCGTACGGCCGCGGCCCGCTGGACCCACTCCTGCCCGGTCGGGCCGGCCGCCGCCACGACCCACTCCTCGCCGTGCACCGGCTCGTAGATGGGCCGCAGCACCGCCGCGACCACGGCGCGCAACCGCTGCTCGACGAGATTGAGCCAGATATAGGCCCGTCCCGCCCGCTGGGCGCGCAGCCGCACCTCGGCCCACTCCTCGTCCCCCCAGGCCAGGTCGGCGCCGATCTCCATCGGCCGTGTCAGCGAGACCGTGCCGGGCGGCACCGCTCCGGGCGCCCCGGCGGCACCGCTCTCGCCGCCCCCGTCCCCCGAGGGGAGCTCAAGCCCTCCCGAGCCCACCTGTGCACCGCCTTCCGGACCTGCTGTTTCGATCAAGGAGCCTACTGCCCTCCCAGGAGGGGACGCAGCAGTATCCCGCCACCAAGTTCCTTCGCCCGTACGCTCATCCGGGGGAAGATGCGTGCTGTGCCCATCCGGTGCCCGCCTGCCGCACCAGTCCTGCGCAAGGATGCGGCGAAAACGGGTAACGGGTAGAGACCGCGACAGGAAGAGTCGACATGCAGGTCTGGCCTGGACGGGCTTATCCCCTCGGCGCCACGTACGACGGGGCCGGGACGAACTTCGCCGTGTTCTCGGAGGCGGCGGAGCGCGTCGAGCTGTGCCTGCTGCACGACGACGGGTCGGAGACGGCGATCGAGCTGCGCGAGTCCGACGCGTTCGTGCGGCACGCCTATCTGCCGGGTGTCATGCCCGGCCAGCGCTACGGCTTCCGGGTGCACGGGCCGTACGAGCCGGAGAAGGGCAGGCGCTGCAACAGCGCCAAGCTGCTGCTGGACCCCTACGCCAGGGCGATGAGCGGCGCCATCGACTGGGACGAGGCGGTCTACGGCTACCACTTCGACGAACCCGAACGGCGCAACGACCTGGACTCCGCCCCGCACACCATGGCCTCGGTGGTGGTCAACCCCTACTTCGACTGGGGCGACGACCGGCCCCCGCGCACCGACTACCACCAGACGGTCATCTACGAGGCCCACGTCAAGGGCCTGACCATGCTCCATCCGGAGCTGCCAGAGGACCTGCGCGGCACCTACGCGGCGCTGGGGCACCCGGCGGTCATCGAACACCTGACGAAGCTGGGGGTGACCGCGCTGGAGCTGATGCCGGTCCACCAGTTCGTCACCGACCACCGGCTGGCCGACGCCGGGCTGGCCAACTACTGGGGCTACAACACCATCGGCTTCTTCGCCCCGCACAACGCCTACGCCTCCTGGGGTGACCGGGGCCAGCAGGTGCTGGAGTTCAAGCAGGCGGTCAAGGCGCTGCACCAGGCCGGCATCGAGGTGATCCTCGACGTGGTCTACAACCACACCGCCGAGGGCAACCACCTGGGGCCGACCCTGTCCTTCCGGGGCCTGGACAACGCCTCGTACTACCGGCTCACCGACGACCCCCGGTACTACATGGACACCACCGGCACCGGCAACTCGCTGCTGATGCGCTCCCCGCACGTCCTGCAGCTGATCATGGACTCGCTGCGCTACTGGGTCACCGAGATGCACGTGGACGGCTTCCGCTTCGACCTGGCGGCCACCCTGGCCCGCCAGTTCCACGAGGTGGACCGGCTGTCGTCGTTCTTCGACCTGGTGCAGCAGGACCCGGTGGTCAGCCAGGTGAAGCTGATCGCCGAGCCGTGGGACGTGGGCGAGGGCGGCTACCAGGTGGGGAACTTCCCGCCACTGTGGACGGAGTGGAACGGCCGCTACCGCGACACCGTGCGGGACCTGTGGCGGGGCGAGCCGCGTACGCTGGCGGAGTTCGCCTCCCGGCTGACCGGCTCCTCCGACCTGTACCAGGACGACGGGCGCCGCCCTCTGGCCTCGATCAACTTCGTCACCTGCCACGACGGCTTCACCCTGCACGACCTGGTGTCGTACAACGCCAAGCACAACGAGGCCAACGGCGAGGACAACCGGGACGGCGAGAGCCACAACCGCTCGTGGAACTGCGGGGTGGAGGGCGGCACGGACGACGAGGACGTCCTGGCCCTGCGGGGCCGGCAGATGCGCAACTTCATCGCCACCCTGCTGCTCTCCCAGGGCGTGCCGATGCTCTCCCACGGCGACGAGTTCGCCCGCACCCAGAAGGGCAACAACAACGCCTACTGCCAGGACGGCGAGCTGTCGTGGGTGCACTGGCCCAAGCCGGGCGAGAAGCATCCCCTGTGCGATTTCGTGCAGGCCATGGTGAGCCTGCGCCGCGGCCACCCGGCCTTCCGCCGGCGGCGGTTCTTCCACGGGCGGCCGGTGGAGGGCACCCACGACGAGCTCTCCGACATCGCCTGGTTCACCCCCGAGGGCGAGGAGATGACCCAGCGGGACTGGCAGGAGGCCCAGGCCAGGGCGCTGACGGTGTTCCTCAACGGCAACGCGATCTCCGAGCCCGGCGAGCGCGGCGAGCGGATCGCCGACGACTCCTTCCTGCTGATGTTCAACGCGCAGCCGACTCCGCGCGGGTTCACCGTGCCGGCGGACCACGGGCGGGAGTGGCAGGTCGTGGTGGACACCTCGCGTGAGGACGGAGTGCCCCCGGGCACCGGGCCCACGGTGAAGGCCGGTTCCCGGATCACCCTGACGGACCGCAGTCTGACGGTGCTCCAGCGCCCCGCCTGACCGGCCCGTGCGGCGCCCTTCCCCGGGCGGGACGTCGCCCGACAGGCGGCGGATTCGGCGGACGCCCGCAGGGAACACGCACCACATGTCCCCTGAGCCCCCCGCCGTGCCGACCGCCACCTACCGGCTCCAGCTCCAGCCCGGCTTCCCGTTCTCCGCCGCGGAGAAGACCGTGCCGTACCTGGCCTCGCTCGGGGTCTCCCATCTGCACCTGTCCCCGGTGCTGGAGGCCGCCCCCGGCTCCGCCCACGGCTACGACGTGACCGGGCACGCCCGGATCCGCGAGGAGCTGGGCGGCGAGGAGGGGCTGCGGTCGCTGTCGCGCGCCGCGCGGGAGCACGGCATGGGCATCGTGGTGGACATCGTCCCCAACCACATGGGCGTCCCCGTCCCCGAACAGCTCAACGAAGCGCTGTGGGAGGTGCTGCGCGAGGGGCCGGCCTCCCCGTACGGGCGCTGGTTCGACATCGACTGGGAGGCGGGCGGCGGTCGCGTGCTGCTGCCGGTGCTGGGCGGCCGGCCGGCCGAGGAGCTGGGGGCGCTGACGGTCAAGGGCGGCGTCCTGGCGTACCACGACCACCGCTTCCCGCTGCGCGAGGGAACCGAGCACCTGCCGCTGCCCGAGCTGCTGGACGCTCAGCACTACCGGCTGGCCTGGTGGCGGCTGGCCCGCACCGAGCTGAACTACCGGCGCTTCTTCACCATCGCCGACCTGATCGGGGTGCGCGTGGAGGACCCGGAGGTCTTCGCGGCCACCCACGCGTGCGTGCTGCGGCTGCTGCGCGAGGGCGTGGTCCACGGTCTGCGGGTCGACCATCCGGACGGGCTGGCCGCCCCGGGCGCGTACCTGCTGCGGCTGGCGCGGGAGAGCGGCGGCGCCTGGACGGTGGTGGAGAAGATCCTCGGACCCCGCGAGCGGCTGCCGGTGTCCTGGCCGGTGGCCGGGACGACCGGGTACGACGCGCTGCACCGTGTCGACGGCCTCTTCCTCGACCCGGACGGGCAGGCGGAGCTGTCCGCCCTCTACCGCGGCTTCACCGGCGCCGCGCCGGACCTGGGCGGCGAGTGGGCCCCGACCGTGCGGCGGGCCGCCCGGGAGGTCGTCTCCCACGACCTGGCCGCCGAGGTCGGGCGGCTGGTCCGCACCGCCGCCGCCGTGTGCGAGGCCGCTCCCGGCCTGGCGCTGCGCGACCACGCACCCTGGGCGCTGCGCACCGCGGTCGAGGAGGTGCTGGTGCGGGTGCCGGTGTACCGGCCGTACGTGACCGCGGGCGCACCGGTGGGCGCGGAGGACCGGGCGATGCTGGAGGAGGCGGCCGAGGGCGCGCGGGCGGCGTTCGCGGTGCCGCAGGAGGCCGAGGCGGTGGACGTGGTGCGGGACCTGGCGCTGGGACAGCTGGGTGACGGCGAGGCCCAGCGGGACTTCTGCGCCCGGTTCGCGCAGGTCTGCGCGGCGCTGCGGGCGAAGTCGCAGGAGGACACCGCCTTCTACCGCTACGCGCCGCTGCTGTCGGCCGCCGAGGTGGGCGGGGACCCGGGCAGCCCGCAGGTGGCGCCGGAGGAGTTCCACGCGTACTGCGCCCGCCTCCAGCGCGACTGGCCGGTCACCGGCACCGTGCTGTCCACCCACGACACCAAGCGCAGCGCGGACGTGCGGGCGGCGCTGGCGGTGCTGACCGAGTGCCCCGGGCGGTGGGTGGAACTGCTGGAGCGGGTGACGCGGGAGACGCTGGGGGCCTCCGGGGTGGAGGCCCCCGACCGCCATGTGGCGTGGGCGGCCTGGCAGACGGCGTACGGCATGGGCTTCCCCTGCCAGGAACGGCTGGTGCCGGCTCTGCTGAAGGCCGTGCGGGAGGCGGGGCTGCGCACGACGTGGACGGAGCGGGACGCGGAGTACGAGCAGGCCGTCGAGCGTTTCGCGGTGGCGGGGCCGGGCGGGCCGCCGCTGTACACGGTGGCGGAGTTCGCGCGGGAGCTGGCCGGCCCGGTGCGGGCCAACGTGCTCGGCGCGGCGCTGCTGCACCTGACCATGCCGGGCGTGCCGGATCTCTACATGGGCACCGAGCGGGTGTACACCGCGCTGGTCGATCCCGACAACCGGCGGCTGCCGGACTTCCCGCCCTTCCTCCCGAGCGTGCCGCGGGAGAGCTCCGAGACGCGGGAGGAGGCCGCTTCCTGGCTGCCGGAGTCCCTGTCCGAGGAGAAGCGGGTGCTGACCCGGACGGCGCTGCGGCTGCGGCGGGAGCACCCCCGGTGGTTCGGCGCGGCGGCCTCGTACGAGCCGCTGCGGGCCGCGGGGCCGGCGGCCGGGCACTGCGTGGCGTACGCGCGCTCGGGCGCGGTGGTCTGCGTCGCGACCCGGCTCCCGCTGCGGCTGGCGGAGGCGGGCGGCTGGCGGGAGACGGCCCTGGAGCTGCCGCCGGGGCGGTGGCGGGACCTGCTGGGCGGCCGGGAGGCGGAGGGGAGCGCGGGGCTGGCACAGCTGCTGGCCGAGCGGCCGGTGGCGCTGCTGGTGCGCGGCTGAGGACGCCGGGGCCCGCATGAGCGGCGTACCGCCTTCTCGGTACCGATGTGGGCAACACCCCGATGGCCGCCCACTTCGCCCGCGCCGGGTACCCGGTGGTGCAGCGCCGCGTCCGCGTGGATTGCGGAGCACGCTGAAACGTACCGAAACGGGCATGCTGGAGCTCTGGGGTGCCGTCGGCCGAAGGAGATCTCCGGTGTTGTTCGAGGTGTGGGCGCCATACGCGCGACGGGTCGCGCTGCACGCGGGGGGCGAGGAGCACCCCATGCACCGCGACCCGGAGCGCGAGGGGTGGTGGCGGGCCGAGGCGTCCGCCGGGCACGGGAGCCGCTACGGATTCTCGGTCGACGGCGGGCCCGTCCTGCCCGACCCGCGCGCCCGCCGGCTGCCGGACGGCCCCGAGGGGCTCGCCGCGGTGGTGGACCAGGGGGCGTACGCCTGGCGGCACGACTGGGAGGGGCTCGGGCTGGACGGCGCGGTCCTGTACGAGCTGCACGTCGGCACCTTCACCGAGGAGGGCACCTTCGACGCGGCGGCCGGCCGGCTGGGCCATCTGGCCGATCTGGGCGTCACCCATGTCGAGCTGATGCCGGTCAGCCCCTTTCCCGGGGCTCACGGCTGGGGCTACGACGGGGTGGCGCCCTGGGCGGTGCACGAGCCCTACGGCGGGCCCGAGGGCCTGAGGCGTTTCGTGGACGCCGCGCACGGACGCGGGCTGGGCGTGGTCCTGGACGTGGTCCACAACCACCTGGGGCCGTCGGGCAACCGGCTGCCGGAGTTCGGCCCGTACTTCACCGAGCGCCACCACACCCCGTGGGGAGCGGCGGTCAACCTGGACGCGCCCGGCTCGGACGAGGTGCGGGCGTACTTCGCCGGCAGCGCACTGGCCTTCCTGCGCGATCACCGGCTGGACGGGCTGCGGCTGGACGCGGTGCACGCGCTGATCGACGAGCGGGCCGAGCACTTCCTGGCCGAGCTGTCGGCGGCCGTGGACGGCCTGTCGGCGGAGCTGGGCCGCCCGCTGTTCCTGATCGCCGAGTCCGACCGCAACGACCCGCGCACCACCGCGCCGCGCGGGGCGCACGGCCTGGGAATGGACGCCCAGTGGGACGACGACATCCACCACGCCCTGCACACCGCGCTGACCGGCGAGGCACAGGGCTACTACGCCGACTTCGCCCGCGCCCCGATGGCGGCCCTGGCCAAGTCGCTGACCGGCGCCTTCTTCCACGACGGCACCTACTCCTCCTTCCGGGGCCGCCGTCACGGGCTGGCGGTGGACCGCACCGCCACCGAGGCCCACCGCTTCCTGGCCTACGCCCAGACGCACGACCAGATCGGCAACCGGGCCCGCGGCGACCGGCTCGCCTCCCGCCTCTCCCCCGGACTGGCCGCCTGCGCGGCGGCACTGGTGCTGTGCGGGCCGTACACGCCGATGCTGTTCATGGGCGAGGAGTGGGGGGCGCGCACCCCCTGGCAGTACTTCACCGACCACCAGGACCCGGAGCTGGCCGAGGCGGTACGGCGGGGGCGGCGGCGGGAGTTCGCCGCGCACGGCTGGTCGGAGTCGGACGTGCCCGACCCGCAGGACCCGGCCACCCGGCTGCGCTCCTGCCTGGACTGGGACGAACCGCACCGCGAGCCGCACGCCGGCCTGCTGGCCTGGCACCGGGCGCTGATCGCGCTGCGCCGCGCCCATGTCTCGCCCCGCACCCGGCTGGTGGACGTCCACGTCGCCCACGACGAGGAGCGGCGCTGGCTGTGCATGCGCCACGGCGGGCTGCACGTGGCGGTGAACCTGGCCGGGGAGGGCGCCGCCGAGATCCCCCTGTCGGTGCACACCGCCGCCGCACTGGCATCCTGGGGCGAGTGCGAGGCCCCGGAGGGGGACGGTCTGCTGCGGCTGGGGCCGCACTCGGCGGCGGTGCTGCGGTAGCCCGGCCCCGCGCAGGGGCCCCGCGGGCGGGCGGCTCGGCGGGGCCCGTCAGCCTTCCTCGGGCACCAGCCTCAGGGAGATGGAGTTGATGCAGTAGCGCTCGTCCGTCGGGGTCGGGTAGCCCTCCCCGCGGAAGACGTGGCCCAGGTGGGAGCCGCAGCGCGCGCAGCGCACCTCGGTGCGGACCATGCCGTGGGAGCGGTCCTCCAGCAGTTCGACGGCCGAGGAGTCGGCCGGGTCGAAGAAGCTGGGCCAGCCGCAGTGGGACTCGAACTTGGTGTTGGAGCGGAACAGTTCGGCCCCGCAGGCGCGGCACTCGTAGGCGCCTGCGGTCTTGGTGTGCTCGTACTCACCGGTGAAGGCCGGCTCGGTGCCCGCCTCGCGCAGCACGTGGTACTCGGCGGGGCTCAGCTCCTGCCGCCACTGCTCGTCGCTCTTGTCGATCTCGTAACCCATGGGTGCCTCCTCGGCCTCCTCAGTTCGCCCGGCGGGCGGCCAGCCGCTCCAGCACCGTCGCGCCGAGTTCGGTGACGTCGCCCGCTCCCATGGTGAGAACGAGATCACCGGGCTCGGCCATTCCCGCGATCAGGGCGGCGGCGGCCGGCCGGTCGGACTCCGGCCGTGCGTCCGCGCCCGCGGCCAGGGCCGCGTCGGTGATGACGGCGCTGGTGACGCCCGGGATCGGGTCCTCGCGGGCCGGGTAGACGTCCAGCACGACCGCGGCGTCGGCCAGTGCCAGGGCCTGCCCCATCTCCGCGCCCAGTTCCCGGGTGCGGCTGAACAGGTGCGGCTGGAAGAGGACCAGTACCCGGCCGCCCGCGGCCGCTCCCCGGATGGCCTCGATGTCGGCGGTCATCTCGGTGGGGTGGTGGGCGTAGGAGTCGATGACCCGCACCCCGCGCGCCTCGCCCTTGGGCTGGAGGCGGCGGTTGACGCCGGTGTAGGAGGCCAGCGCCGCGGCCAGGGCGCCGGCCGGGACGCCCAGCGCCGCTCCGGCGGCCAGCGCGGCGACGGCGTTGTGGGCGTAGTGGCGGCCGGGGACGGAGACAGTGAAGGTGTGCTGCTCGCCGTCGAGTACGGCGGTGACCTCGCTGGTCAGCCCCTGCGGGAGAACCTTGAGGACGCGTACGTCGGCGTCGTCGGCCTCGCCGTAGGTGAGGACCCGCGGGCCCCGGGCGCCCCCGGTGGCACGGGCGCGCAGGCGGGCGGTGAACTCGCGGGCGCCTTCGTGGTCGGCGCTGACCACCAGGGTGCCGCCGGGGCGGACGCGGTCGGCGAAGGTGAGGAACGACTCGTGGATCTCCTCCATCGAGGCGTAGTTGGCGTGGTGGTCCAGCTCAACGTTGAGGACGATCGCCACCTCGGGTGCGTACTTGTGGAAGCTGCGGTCGCTCTCGTCGGCCTCGGCGACGAAGATCTCCCCGCCGCCGTGGCGGGCGTTGGTGCCGGGGCCGTCGAGGTCGCCGCCGATGGCGTACGAGGGGTCCAGGCCCATAGCGTCCAGGGCGACGGCGAGCATCGAGGTGGTGGTCGTCTTGCCGTGGGTGCCTGCGACGGCGATGGGGCGCAGGCCGTCCATGAGCGCGGCCAGCGCGTCGGAGCGGTGCACCACGGGCACGCCGCGCTCGCGGGCGGCGGCCAGCTCGGGATTGTCCTCGCGGATGGCGCTGGAGACGACGACGGCGGTGACATCGGCGGCGAGGTGGCCGGCGGCGTGGCCGATGCGGACGGTGGCCCCGAGGGCGCGCAGTGCCCCGGTGGTGGCGGACTCCCTGGCGTCGCTGCCGCCCACCTTCGCGCCACGCCGGGCGAGGATCTTCGCGATACCGGACATTCCGGCTCCACCGATGCCGATGAAGTGCGGTCGTTCCATCGCGGGCGGCAGGCCGGGCGCCATGCGGTGTCCTTTCGGGGGGTGCTCCGTGCGGTGTGCCCGCCGGGGCCGTGTTCTGGGGTGTTCTGGGGTGTTCTGGGGTGGCCGTGAGGAGGCCGGGTGGCGGTGCGGGTGTCCGGGCGGCGGTGGGGCCGGGCCGTCACGCCGCCCCGCGGCGTCCGGCCGTCCAGCCAGTCCAGCAGGGCGCGCTCCTGCCGGTGC
>NZ_JAJFAU010000049.1:0-1012 GCF_022614595.1 Streptomyces sp. CNQ085 | reverse complement strand
GGCCGTCACGCCGCCCGGCCCCAGCCTATGCGAGGGAGCCGGGTGCCCGCGGACGGCGTGACGGCGCTCCGGCCGGCCTACTCTCCGTGGGCGAACAGCTTGAGCACGGGGACGCCGACCTTGTGGCGGGCCCGTGAGGCCCAGTCCCGGTGGAAGAACTCCTCCACCAGGTGCGGCGCGGTCAGCACGATCACCTCGTCGGCGCCCGTCTCCTCCACCACCGAGGTGAGCAGGTCCAGGGGGTGGTCCTGGACGATCTGGCCGACGGCCTCCGCCCCGGCCGCGCGCAGCGCGCCCAGCGAGTGCTCCAGCGCCCGCTCGGCCGGGGAGACCGGGCTGCCGACCGCCTCCTCCTCGTCCTGCCCGGTGGCCTCGCGGACGGCGTCGTCCAGCTCGCCGAGCGCCACGTCGTCCAGGGCGCGCAGCAGCCGGTCCTGGTCGCCGCGCGGCTGCATGAGCACAATGAAGGAGACGCGCTCGTCGCCGTGGAGTGTGGTGACGAGCTCGACATCGGTGGGCACCAGCGGCTTCTCGATCATCAGTACGGACGTGAACACAGCAGGTGCCCTTTCCTCCCGACGGGTCGACGACCCGTACGACGACTGTCCGGTCCCACCTCGTTGCGGGACTGCACATTTCACTCTGCGTATCTCGTTCTGTACGCGTCACACCCTGTTGGCGTGAGCAAACAGATCCGGTCACTCCCGGGCCTCCCCGGGCAAGCGGCGATAGCGCGAGAAGAGGAACCCGTCCTCCTCCAGCAGGGAGGTCAGCTCGTACTCCGCGGGGGTCTCGAAACCGGGGGCGTCCAGGATGCGCGCGGCGTCCCCCGCCGTGATCCGGGGGGAGACGGTCAGGCACAGCTCGTCCAGGACGCCCGCGGCCGCGAAGCGGCCCAGCAGGCGCGGCCCGCCCTCGGTGAGCAGCCGGGTGTGGCCGTGCCCGGCCAGCAGGTCCGGCACCCGCGCCGGGTCCGCCTCCGCGCCCTCCCCCGCGTGCACCACCACCGCGC
>NZ_JAJFAU010000048.1 GCF_022614595.1 Streptomyces sp. CNQ085 | reverse complement strand
CCCGTCGCGTGGCGGCAGCGACCGCCCGCGCCGCGGTGGCGAGCGCGGTGGCCGCGGCCGCAAGCCGCAGCAGGAGCGGACCGAGGCGCCCAAGGCCGCCGAGGGCACCGCTGCCGCTCCGGCCGCCGAGAGCACCGGCTCTGCCGGGAAGGAGGCCTGACCGTCATGCTGATCCCCCGCAGGGTCAAGCACCGCAAGCAGCACCACCCGAAGCGCAAGGGCATGGCCAAGGGCGGCACCGAGGTTGCTTTCGGCGAGTACGGCATCCAGGCCGTGACCGCTGCCTACGTGACGAACCGGCAGATCGAGGCAGCTCGTATCTCCATGACCCGTCACATCAAGCGTGGCGGCAAGGTGTGGATCAACATCTACCCGGACCGTCCGCTGACCAAGAAGCCCGCCGAGACCCGCATGGGTTCCGGTAAGGGTTCGCCGGAGTGGTGGGTCGCGAACGTCAAGCCCGGTCGGGTGATGTTCGAGCTGTCCTACCCGAACGAGAAGATTGCTCGTGAGGCGCTCACCCGCGCTGCTCACAAGCTTCCGATGAAGTGCCGGATCGTGCGGCGCGAGGCAGGTGAGTCGTGATGGCGGCCGGTACCAAGGCGAGCGAGCTGCGCGAGCTCAGCGACGACGAGCTCGTCGTGAAGCTGCGCGAGGCCAAGGAGGAGCTTTTCAAGCTCCGTTTCCAGGCGGCGACCGGACAGCTGGAGAACAACGGCCGGCTGAAGGCCGTCCGCAAGGACATCGCCCGGATCTACACCCTGATGCGTGAGCGTGAGCTCGGCATCGAGACGGTGGAGAGCGCCTGATGAGCGAGACGAATGTGACTGAGACTGCAGAGCAGAACCGCGGCTTCCGCAAGACCCGTGAGGGTCTGGTCGTCAGCGACAAGATGGACAAGACCGTTGTCGTCGCCGTCGAGGACCGCGTCAAGCACGCCCTGTACGGCAAGGTCATCCGCCGTACGAACAAGCTCAAGGCGCACGACGAGCAGAACGCCGCGGGTGTCGGCGACCGCGTCCTCCTGATGGAGACCCGGCCGCTGTCCGCGACGAAGCGCTGGCGCGTCGTCGAGATCCTCGAGAAGGCCAAGTAATTCCCGAGATCCCTTCTCGGGACGAGTTCCGCCAGGCTCGGGCCGCGAGGTGGCGGTGGTGCGCGGTGAGCGCGCACCCGCCGGGAACCGGCAGACGATCAGGAGATAGACGTGATCCAGCAGGAGTCGCGGCTGCGTGTCGCCGACAACACGGGCGCGAAGGAGATCCTTTGCATCCGTGTTCTCGGTGGCTCCGGCCGCCGCTACGCGGGTATCGGGGACGTCATCGTCGCCACCGTCAAGGACGCGATCCCCGGTGGCAACGTGAAGAAGGGCGACGTCGTCAAGGCCGTCGTCGTGCGCACCGTCAAGGAGCGCCGCCGCCCCGACGGCTCGTACATCCGCTTCGACGAGAACGCCGCCGTCATCCTCAAGAACGACGGCGACCCCCGCGGCACCCGTATCTTCGGCCCCGTCGGCCGTGAGCTGCGCGAGAAGAAGTTCATGAAGATCATCTCGCTCGCGCCGGAGGTGCTGTAACCGATGAAGATCAAGAAGGGCGACCTGGTCCAGGTCATCACCGGCAAGGACAGGGGCAAGCAGGGCAAGGTCATCGAGGCCTACCCCCGCGAGGACCGTGTTCTGGTCGAGGGTGTCAACCGGGTCAAGAAGCACACCAAGGCCGGCCAGACCGCTCGCGGTTCGAAGACCGGCGGCATCGTGACGACCGAGGCCCCGATCCACGTGAGCAACGTCCAGCTCGTCGTGGAGAAGGACGGCAACAAGGTCGTCACCCGCGTCGGTTACCGCTTCGACGAGGACGGCAACAAGATCCGCGTTGCCAAGCGGACCGGTGAGGACATCTGATGACTACCGCCACGAACGTGCAGCCGCGTCTGAAGACGCGCTACCGCGAGGAGATCGCGGGCAAGCTGCGTGACGAATTCAAGTACGAGAACGTCATGCAGACCCCCGGTCTCACCAAGATCGTGGTCAACATGGGTGTGGGCGAGGCCGCCCGCGACTCCAAGCTGATCGAGGGCGCCATCCGCGACCTCGCCACGATCACCGGCCAGAAGCCGGCCGTGACCAAGGCCCGGAAGTCCATCGCGCAGTTCAAGCTGCGCGAGGGCCAGCCGATCGGTGCCCACGTCACGCTGCGGGGCGACCGGATGTGGGAGTTCCTGGACCGCCTGCTGTCGCTCGCGCTGCCGCGCATCCGCGACTTCCGCGGTCTGTCGCCGAAGCAGTTCGACGGCAGGGGCAACTACACCTTCGGTCTCACGGAGCAGGTCATGTTCCACGAGATCGACCAGGACAAGATCGACCGGGTCCGAGGCATGGACATCACCGTGGTCACCACGGCGAACACCGACGAGGAGGGTCGCGCCCTGCTGCGTCACCTCGGATTCCCCTTCAAGGAGGCGTGAGCCGTGGCGAAGAAGGCTCTGATTGCCAAGGCCGCCCGCAAGCCGAAGTTCGCGGTCCGCGCGTACACGCGGTGCCAGCGCTGCGGCCGGCCCCACTCCGTCTACCGCAAGTTCGGCCTGTGCCGTGTGTGCCTTCGTGAGATGGCCCACCGCGGCGAGCTGCCGGGCGTCACCAAGAGCTCCTGGTAAGTCCGCGCGAGCGGACTCCAGGGACTCTCGGTAAGAGCATCCTGGCCGGCGAACGCCCTCCCCGCGTGCCCTAGGCTTGTGGGCTGGGCGCTCGCCGCCCATGACCGTCTTACTACGCCGTAGGTCCCCGCACCGCACCCGTCCCGTCGCGTCCCGCGTACGGGGAGAGGGACGGAGCAGACAGGAAACCCCGGCGAGAGAGGCCGAAGGCCATCACATGACCATGACCGATCCGATCGCAGACATGCTGACGCGTCTGCGAAACGCGAACTCGGCTTACCACGACAGCGTCGTGATGCCGCACAGCAAGATCAAGTCGCACATCGCGGAGATCCTCCAGCAGGAGGGCTACATCACCGGCTGGAAGGTCGAGGACGCCCCGGTGGGCAAGAACCTCGTCCTGGAGCTCAAGTTCGGTCCGAACCGCGAACGTTCGATCGCCGGCATCAAGCGGATCAGCAAGCCGGGTCTGCGGGTCTACGCAAAGTCCACCAACCTGCCGAAGGTGCTCGGCGGCCTGGGCGTGGCGATCATCTCCACGTCCCACGGGCTCCTCACCGACAAGCAGGCTCAGAAGAAGGGCGTGGGTGGGGAAGTCCTCGCCTACGTCTGGTAACGGAAGGGAACGGAGGTAAAGCTCATGTCGCGTATCGGCAAGCTCCCCATCCAGGTTCCCGCCGGTGTGGACGTCACCATCGATGGCCGGACGGTCAGCGTGAAGGGGCCCAAGGGCAACCTTTCGCACACCGTCGCCGCGCCCATCGAGGTCGCCAAGGGTGAGGACGGCGTCATCAACGTCACCCGCCCGAACGACGAGAGCCGGAACAAGGCCCTGCACGGTCTGTCCCGCACGCTGGTGGCGAACATGATCACTGGCGTGACCCAGGGGTACACCAAGCAGCTCGAGATCAGCGGTGTCGGTTACCGCGTTCAGGCGAAGGGCTCCGACCTGGAGTTCTCCCTGGGTTACAGCCACCCGATCACGGTGAAGGCTCCCGAGGGCATCTCCTTCAAGGTGGAGTCCCCGACCAAGCTGAGCGTCGAGGGCATCGACAAGCAGAAGGTCGGCGAGGTCGCCGCGAACATCCGCAAGCTGCGCAAGCCCGACCCGTACAAGGCCAAGGGCGTGAAGTACGCGGGCGAGGTCATCCGCCGCAAGGTCGGAAAGGCTGGTAAGTAAGCCATGGCATACGGTGTGAAGATCGCGAAGGGCAGCGCGCGCAAGGCCGCCGCTGTCAAGCGGCGCCACATCCGCGTCCGCAAGAAGGTGTCGGGCACCCCCGAGCGTCCGCGCCTGGTGGTGACGCGCTCCAACCGCCACATGGTGGCCCAGGTCATCGACGACATCGCGGGCCACACGCTGGCCTCGGCGTCGACGCTGGACAGCTCGATCCGCGGCGGTGAGGGCGACAAGACCGCCCTGGCCAAGCAGGTCGGTTCCCTGGTCGCCGAGCGCGCCAAGGCCGCGGGCATCGAGGCCGTCGTGTTCGACCGCGGCGGCAACAAGTACGCCGGGCGGATCGCCGCCCTGGCCGACGCCGCCCGCGAGGCCGGGCTCAGGTTCTGAGCCGGTCCCCACGCAAGCGGACGCATAGAGAGAGGTAATTCCAATGGCTGGACCCCAGCGCCGCGGTGGCGGCGCCGGTGGCGGCGAGCGGCGGGACCGACGGGACCGGCGGGACGGTGGCGCGGCCGCCGAGAAGACCGCGTACGTCGAGCGGGTCGTCGCGATCAACCGCGTCGCCAAGGTCGTGAAGGGTGGTCGTCGCTTCAGCTTCACCGCGCTGGTCGTGGTGGGCGACGGTGACGGCACCGTGGGTGTCGGTTACGGCAAGGCCAAGGAGGTGCCGGCCGCCATCGCCAAGGGTGTGGAGGAGGCCAAGAAGCACTTCTTCAAGGTCCCCCGTATCCAGGGCACCATCCCCCACCCGATCCAGGGTGAGGAGGCCGCGGGCGTCGTGCTGCTCAAGCCGGCCTCGCCCGGTACCGGTGTGATCGCCGGTGGCCCGGTGCGCGCCGTGCTGGAGTGCGCGGGCATCCACGACGTGCTGAGCAAGTCCCTCGGCTCGTCGAACCCGATCAACATCGTGCACGCCACGGTGGCCGCTCTGCGGGGCCTGCAGCGCCCCGAGGAGATCGCCGCCCGCCGCGGCCTGCCGCTGGAGGACGTTGCGCCCGCCGCTCTGCTGCGGGCCCGGGCTGGGGTGAGCGCCTGATGGCACGCCTGAAGGTCACCCAGACCAAGTCCTACATCGGCAGCAAGCAGAACCACCGCGACACCCTGCGTTCCCTCGGCCTCAGGCGAGTGAACGACTCGGTCGTCAAGGAGGACCGTCCCGAGATCCGCGGCATGGTGCAGACCGTCCGCCACCTCGTGACGGTCGAGGAGGTCGACTGACATGGCGGAGCAGAAGCCGCTGAAGGTCCACAACCTCCGGCCCGCCCCGGGCGCCAAGACCGCCAAGACCCGTGTCGGTCGTGGTGAGGCGTCCAAGGGCAAGACCGCCGGTCGTGGCACCAAGGGCACCAAGGCCCGCTACCAGGTTCCGGAGCGCTTCGAGGGTGGGCAGATGCCGCTGCACATGCGGCTGCCCAAGCTCCGGGGCTTCAAGAACCCCTTCCGTACCGAGTACCAGGTGGTGAACCTGGACAAGCTGGCGGACCTGTACCCCGAGGGTGGAGAGGTCACCGTCGAGAGCCTGGTCGCCAAGGGTGCGGTTCGCAAGAACCAGCTCGTGAAGGTGCTGGGCAACGGAGAGATCTCCGTGGCGCTGCAGGTGACCGTGGACAAGGTCTCCGGCTCCGCCAAGGAGAAGATCACCGCTGCCGGAGGCACCGTCACCGAGCTCGTCTGAGCACGGTGAGGTGAGCAACCGGGGGCGCCCAGGAACGGGCGTCCCCGGTTGGCCGTTCCAAGGGGGGCATGGTCGCCGGTAAGGTGGCGTGCGTTATTGACCTCCACAGGGTCGCTCCTGTGGAATCTGAACCGTTTTATCCGTTGATCCTCACGACCGTAACCTCTCGCGTGTGACGCGGGGGGCGCAGGAGGCACCGTGCTCACCGCGTTCGCCCGGGCGTTCAAGACGCCCGACCTGCGCAAGAAGCTGCTGTTCACCCTTGGCATCATGGTGCTCTTCCGCCTCGGGGCCCACATCCCCGTCCCGGGTGTCAGCTTCGAGAACGTCAACCAGTGTGTGAAAGAGGCCGAGGGCGCCGGCGCCGGCCTCTTCGGCCTGGTCAACATGTTCAGTGGTGGCGCGCTGCTGCAGCTGACCATCTTCGCGCTCGGGATCATGCCGTACATCACGGCGAGTATCATCCTGCAGTTGCTGGTGGTGGTGATCCCGCGGCTGGAGGCCCTCAAGAAGGAGGGGCAGTCCGGCCAGGCGAAGATCACACAGTACACCCGTTACCTGACGGTGGCGCTCGGCGTGCTCCAGGCCACCGGCCTGGTGGCGACTGCCCGCAGCGGCAGCCTCTTCGCGCAGTGCACCGTCCGCGACCAGATCATCCCGGACGACTCGATCTTCACCACGATCACCATGGTGATCGTCATGACCGCCGGCACCGCGCTGATCATGTGGCTGGGTGAGCTGATCACCGACCGCGGTATCGGCAACGGCATGTCGATCCTGATGTTCGTCTCGATCGCCGCCGGCTTCCCGGGTCTGCTGTGGGCCATCAAGGTGCAGGGCCACCTGGCGGACGGCTGGATCGAGTTCGGCGTGGTGATCCTCGCGGGTCTGGCGATGGTCGCCCTGGTGGTCTTCGTCGAGCAGGCGCAGCGCCGCATCCCCGTGCAGTACGCCAAGCGGATGATCGGGCGTCGTTCCTACGGCGGTACCTCCACCTACATCCCCCTGAAGGTGAACCAGGCGGGTGTGATCCCCGTCATCTTCGCCTCCTCCCTGCTCTACATCCCGGCGCTGATCGTTCAGTTCAGCGGGTCGCAGGCGGGCTGGGCCGACTGGATCAACCGGCACCTCGTCACGGGTGACCACCCGTACTACATCATCACGTACTTCGTGCTGATCGTGTTCTTCGCCTTCTTCTACGTCGCCATCTCCTTCAACCCCGAAGAAGTTGCCGACAACATGAAGAAGTATGGTGGTTTCATCCCGGGCATCCGGGCCGGACGTCCCACCGCGGAGTACCTGAGCTACGTGCTGAACCGCATCACGTGGCCGGGTTCGCTGTACCTGGGTCTGATCGCCCTGGTGCCCACCGTCGCGCTGGTGTTGTTCAACGCGAATCAGAACTTCCCGTTCGGCGGGACCAGCATCCTGATCATCGTGGGTGTCGGTCTGGAGACCGTGAAGCAGATCGAGAGCCAGCTTCAGCAGCGCCATTACGAAGGGTTCCTCCGCTGATGCGAATCGTCCTCGTCGGACCGCCTGGCGCGGGCAAGGGCACGCAGGCCGCGTACCTGGCCGAGAACCTGTCCATTCCGCACATTTCCACGGGCGACCTCTTCCGCGCCAACATCAGCCAGGGCACCCAGCTCGGGCAGAAGGCGCAGGAGTACATGCGGTCCGGCAGGCTCGTACCCGACGAGGTCACCATCGGCATGGCCCGGGACCGGATGGCGCAGCCCGACGCGGCCGACGGTTTCCTGCTCGACGGCTTCCCCAGGAACATCGGCCAGGCCGAGGCCCTGGACGGCATCCTGCGCGAGTCCGGCACCCGGCTGAACGCGGTGCTGGACCTGGAGGTCCCCGAGGACGAGGTCGTCAAGCGGATCGCGGGACGGCGGATGTGCCGCAACGACAGCGGCCACATCTTCCACGTCGTGTACACCCCCCCGAAGACCGAGGGCGTCTGCGACGCCTGCGGCGGCGAGCTCTACCAGCGCGAGGACGACCGCGAGGACACCGTCCGCAAGCGCCTGGAGGTCTACCACACCGAGACCGAGCCGATCATCGACTACTACAAGGCCCAGGGCCTGGTGGTGACGATCTCGGCGCTCGGCAAGGTGCCCGAGGTCACCCGGCGCGCGATGGAGGCGCTCGGCCACACGGTGGAGCAGTCCGGGGCCTGACCCCGCGGAGAACAGTGAGGAGGCCGCGGTGCCCGGGCCGGGCGCCGCGGCCGTATCGTGTAGTGAACGGGCCCGGTGGCAGTGCGCCGGGCCGGACGTGCCACAGACAACCGCGAGCTGGAAGGCGTCAGCCGTCATGGTGGAGATCAAGACCCCCGAGCAGATCGCGAAGATGCGCGCGGCCGGGCTGGTCGTCGCCGCGATGCACGCGGCCTGCCGCAGGGCCGCGGTGCCGGGCGCGACCACCAAGGACCTGGACGAGGTCGCCGCCAAGGTGCTCGCCGACCACGGCGCCAAGCCGAACTTCCTCGGTTACGGCGGCTTCCCCGGCAACATCTGCACCTCGGTGAACGATGTCGTCGTCCACGGCATCCCCGACCGGGAGACGGTGCTGGAGTCGGGCGACATCGTCTCCATCGACGCGGGCGCGATCGTCGACGGCTGGCACGGGGACGCGGCGATCACCGTCTTCGTCGGCGAGGGCCACGCGCCCGAGGTGCACGAGCTGAGCAGGGTCACCGAGGAGTCGATGTGGGCCGGCATCGCGGCGATGCGCAGGGGCAACCGGCTGGTGGACATCTCCAGGGCGATCGAGGGCTACATCCGCCGCCAGCCCCGTCCGGCCTCCGGCCGCTACGGGATCATCGAGGACTACGGCGGCCACGGCATCGGCAGCCAGATGCACATGGACCCGCACCTGCTGAACTACGTCGAGCGCCGGCGCGGCCGGGGTCCGAAGCTGGTGCCGGGCATGTGCCTGGCGATCGAGCCGATGGTCAGCCTGGGCACGGCCAGGACCCATGTCCTCGAGGACGAGTGGACGGTCAAGACGGACGACGGCAGCTGGTCCTGCCACTGGGAGCACTCCGTCGCGCTGACCGAGCAGGGCCCGCTGGTGCTGACGGCGCCGGACGGTGGCCGGGCGAAGCTGGCGGAGTACGGCGTCACCACCGCCCCTGATCCGCTGGACTGACCGGGCCCGCCGGCCCTCCCCGGGCCCCGGGGAGGGGCGCACGGAGCGTGCGTCCCCGGCCGCACCACCGCCTCCCTGCGGTGGGCCGGTGAACCGGGCCACGGGCCGGACGAGGTCCGGTCTGCCCGCATAAAGACCCCCCACGATGGGCATACATCCCCGATTCGTCTTTCCCGTAGCCGTGCCGTAAACTGGTGCGTCGGTCCATGTGTGCATGCGCGCACCCACGGACTGACCCAGGTAGCCGATCCCGGAAGGTGAAGCGCTCAAGCATGGCCAAAAAACAAGGGGCCATCGAGATCGAGGGCACCGTCGTCGAGTCTCTCCCGAACGCGATGTTCAAGGTGGAGCTCCAGAACGGGCACCAGGTCCTCGCGCACATCAGCGGCAAGATGCGGATGCACTACATCCGTATCCTTCCCGACGACCGTGTCGTGGTGGAGCTGTCTCCCTACGACCTGACGCGCGGGCGGATCGTCTACCGCTACAAGTAGATCTCGCCCTCACTCCGCCCGGTGCGGAGTGGTGGCCTGACCCGGAGAACCTCACATCCCATGAAGGTCAAGCCGAGCGTCAAGAAGATCTGCGACAAGTGCAAGGTGATCCGCCGCCACGGCCGGGTCATGGTCATCTGCGACAACCTGCGCCACAAGCAGCGCCAGGGCTGACGCAAGACCTCCACGCCTCGCACCTCTCGCGGTTCTTCGCGCGACGCAAGCGACATGTAGATACGCAGACACCCGACCCCCCGCCGTGACATCCGTCGACGCCGGTGGGGACGACACCCCCGGACGGAGGCCGGGGACCCGGCTCGTACTCGCTACGGGAACGGTGCTGCGGAAGACCTCCAACGAAACCAGGAGCCACGTTCATGGCACGCCTCGAAGGCGTCGACCTCCCGCGCGACAAGCGCGTGGAGGTCGCTCTCACCTATGTCTTCGGCATCGGTCGCACGCTCTCCCAGCAGACGCTCGCGAACACCGGTGTGAACCCGGACACCCGCGTCCGCGACCTGACCGAGGAAGAGCTCGTCAGGATCCGCGAGTACGTCGAGGCCAACATCCGCACCGAGGGTGACCTCCGCCGCGAGATCCAGGCCGACATCCGCCGCAAGGTCGAGATCGGCAGCTACCAGGGTCTGCGTCACCGCCGCGGTCTGCCCGTCCACGGCCAGCGCACCAGCACCAACGCCCGCACCCGCAAGGGCCCGCGTCGCGCGATCGCCGGCAAGAAGAAGCCGGGCAAGAAGTAGTCCTCACCGGACACCGCCAGTGGTCCGGACCGCAGGACCGACCACCTCCATAGGAGTATTTTTCTATGCCTCCGAAGGGCCGTACGGCCGGCGCCAAGAAGGTGCGCCGCAAGGAGAAGAAGAACGTCGCCCACGGGCACGCTCACATCAAGAGCACGTTCAACAACACCATCGTTTCCATCACCGACCCCACCGGCAACGTGATTTCCTGGGCTTCCGCCGGTCACGTGGGCTTCAAGGGTTCGCGCAAGTCGACGCCGTTCGCCGCGCAGATGGCCGCCGAGTCGGCCGCCCGCCGCGCGCAGGAGCACGGCATGCGCAAGGTCGACGTGTTCGTCAAGGGTCCCGGCTCCGGCCGTGAGACCGCGATCCGCTCCCTCCAGGCCACCGGCCTCGAGGTGGGTTCGATCCAGGACGTCACCCCGACCCCGCACAACGGCTGCCGCCCGCCGAAGCGTCGCCGCGTCTGATCCGGCAGAAGTAGGAGATACACGAACATGGCGCGTTACACCGGGGCCGACTGCAAGCGTTGCCGTCGGGAGAAGCAGAAGCTCTTCCTCAAGGGAGCGAAGTGCGAGAGCGCGAAGTGCCCGATCGAGATCCGTCCTTACCCCCCGGGTGAGCACGGACGCGGGCGCACCAAGGACAGCGAGTACCTGCTGCAGAAGCGTGAGAAGCAGAAGGCCGCCCGCATCTACGGTGTCCTCGAGAAGCAGTTCCGCGGTTACTTCAACGAGGCCAACCGCAAGCAGGGCAAGACGGGCGAGAACCTGCTCCGCATCCTGGAGTCCCGTCTGGACAACGTGGTCTACCGGGCCGGCTTCGCCAAGTCCCGCGACCACGCCCGCCAGCTCGTCCGTCACGGACACATCATGGTGAACGGCCGCAAGACCGACATTCCGTCGGCCCGCGTCGCTCCCAACGACATCGTCGAGGTCCGTCCCTCCTCCCGCAACATGACCCCCTTCCAGGTGGCTCAGGCGGAGGCCGGGGACAAGACGGTGCCGGCGTGGCTCGAGGCCATCCCGTCGCAGCTGCGGATCCTCGTCCACTCGCTGCCCGAGCGCCAGGTGATCGACACCCAGGTGCAGGAGCAGCTGATCGTCGAGCTGTACTCCAAGTAATCCGGAGTACCGGCTCACGGTCACGGGCGGTGCGGCCCGCACGGGTCGCACCGCCCGTACCCTTGTAGTGGAAAACCGGGCTCCCGCCCGGTGCTCGGCATCAAATAGCGGTTGCCGAAGACTGGAGGCACACCCCCATGCTGATCGCTCAGCGCCCCTCACTGACCGAAGAGGTCGTGGACGAGTTCCGTTCCCGGTTCGTGATCGAACCGCTGGAGCCGGGCTTCGGCTACACCCTCGGAAACTCCCTGCGTCGCACGCTCCTGTCCTCGATCCCCGGTGCCGCCGTGACCAGCATCCGGATCGACGGCGTCCTGCACGAGTTCACCACCGTGCCGGGCGTCAAGGAGGACGTCACCGACCTGATCCTCAACATCAAGAGCCTGGTCGTCTCCTCGGAGCACGACGAGCCGGTCGTGATGTACCTGCGCAAGCAGGGTCCGGGTCTGGTCACCGCCGCCGACATCGCCCCGCCTGCCGGTGTCGAGGTGCACAACCCCGACCTGGTCCTCGCCACGCTGAACGGCAAGGGGAAGCTGGAGATGGAGCTGACCGTCGAGCGCGGTCGCGGCTACGTCTCCGCCGTGCAGAACAAGCAGACCGGCCAGGAGATCGGCCGCATCCCGGTCGACTCCATCTACTCGCCGGTCCTCAAGGTCACCTACAAGGTCGAGGCGACCCGTGTCGAGCAGCGCACCGACTTCGACAAGCTGATCGTCGACGTCGAGACCAAGGAGTCCATGCGCCCCCGTGACGCCATGGCCTCCGCGGGCAAGACCCTGGTCGAGCTGTTCGGCCTGGCCCGCGAGCTGAACGTCGACGCCGAGGGCATCGACATGGGTCCGTCCCCGACGGACGCCGCGCTCGCCGCCGACCTGGCCCTGCCGATCGAGGAGCTGGAGCTGACCGTCCGCTCCTACAACTGCCTCAAGCGCGAGGGCATCCACTCGGTGGGCGAGCTGGTGGCCCGCTCCGAGGCGGACCTGCTCGACATCCGCAACTTCGGCGCCAAGTCGATCGACGAGGTCAAGGCGAAGCTGGCCGGCATGGGCCTGACCCTCAAGGACAGCCCGCCCGGATTCGACCCGACCGCCGCCGCGGACGCCTTCGGCGCCGACGACGACGCGGACTCCGGTTTCGTCGAGACCGAGCAGTACTGACCGGCTCCGCCGGCGCCCGGCCGCACTGACGCCGGCCCGCCTGCATCCCGACCGGGCGCGGCACCCGCCCGCGCCCGGTCGGCCCACGTTCTCCGGAGCGTACGACCGAGTGCGCGAGCGCGGCCGCACGCCCCGGCTCCGGCGGGCACAAGCCCGTACGGACGCTGACACCGGTACCTGACACGGCCGGTGCAGACATCGAGGAGAGACAACCATGCCGAAGCCCACCAAGGGCGCCCGCCTCGGCGGCGGCGCCGCGCACGAGAAGGCCATGCTGGCGAACCTCGCCACCGCCCTCTTCGAGCACGGCCGCATCACCACCACCGAGGCCAAGGCCCGCCGCCTGCGCCCGGTGGCCGAGCGTCTGATCACCAAGGCGAAGAAGGGCGACCTTCACAACCGCCGCCGGGTGATGCGCACGATCCTCGACAAGAGCGTCGTGCACACGCTCTTCACCGAGATCGGCCCGCGCTACGAGAACCGCCCCGGTGGTTACACCCGCATCACCAAGATCGGCAACCGCCGCGGCGACAACGCGCCCATGGCGGTCATCGAGCTGGTGGAGGCCCTGACCGTGCAGCAGGAGGCCGTCGGCGAGGCCGAGGCCGCCACGAAGCGCACGGCCAAGGACGCCGCGGGCGACGAGGCCGTGAAGGACCTCAAGAAGGACGCCGCGAAGGACGAGGCCGCCGAGGCCCCGGCCGAGGAGAAGTCCGAGGAGACCGAGGCCGCGGCCGAGGCTCCGGCCGAGGAGAAGAAGGACGCCTGAGGCGTTCTCCGCTCCGGAGCATCCCGAGCACACCGCGGCGGACCCGCCTCCCCTTTCCGGGAGCGGGCCCGCCGCCGTTTACGCGCTGCACGTGCTGCAAGCGCTTTTCGAGAGGATCACGGCGTGAGCGACGAGGCGGAGCCCGGGTACGTGCGGGTCCGGCTGGACCTGTCGTACGACGGCAGGGAGTTCTCCGGCTGGGCGCGGCAGCGCGGGCGGCGCACCGTGCAGGGCGAGCTGGAGGACGCGCTGCGGGTGGTGACCCGCTCGGAGGAGGTCTTCGAGCTGACGGTCGCCGGCCGTACCGACGCGGGCGTCCACGCCCGCGGCCAGGTGGCGCACGCCGACCTGCCGGCCGGTCTGTGGGAGGCGCACCGGGAGCGGCTGCTGCGCCGGCTGGCCGGGCGGCTGCCGCACGACGTGCGGGTGCACCGGATCGGCGAGGCCCCGCCCCACTTCAACGCGCGCTTCTCGGCGATCTGGCGCCGCTACGCCTACCGCGTCTGCGACCACCCGGGAGGGGTGGACCCGCTCAGGCGCGGCCATGTGCTGTGGCACGACTGGCCGCTGGACGTGGACGCCATGAACGAGGCGGCCGAACGGCTGCTGGGGGAGCACGACTTCGCCGCCTACTGCAAGCGGCGCGAGGGCGCCACGACCATACGGACCCTCAGGGAGCTGAGCTGGACTCGGCGCCCCGACGGCACCGTGGAGGCCCGGGTGGTCGCCGACGCCTTCTGCCACAACATGGTGCGCTCGCTGGTGGGCGCCCTGCTCTTCGTCGGCGACGGACACCGCCCGCCGTCGTGGCCGGGGCGGGTGCTGGCGGCCGGGGTGCGGGACTCGGCGGTGCACGTGGTGCGGCCGCACGGGCTCACCCTGGAGGAGGTCGGCTATCCGGCCGACGGACTGCTGGCCGCGCGCAACGCCGAGGCGCGCAACCGCCGTACCCTCCCGGGCGCGGGCCCGGTGGCGGGCGCGGCGGCCGGCTGCTGCTGAGCGGCCCCGGGCACCGGGCGGTCGCCGATGCCGGGGGCTTCCGCCGGCCCCAGGGAAGTCCACCAAGCGCTGCTACCCGGTCAAGCGGGCACCCCCTGGGCACACCGATCCGATCACCGACTGGTTCCACAAGTACGTCGTCACCGGGATCGTCGAGACCGACCGCACCGGCGGCGACCTCGTCACCCGCTACGACTACCAGGGCCCGGCCGCCTGGCGGCACGCCGAGCCCGACGGCATCACCGACGAGAAGTACCTGACCTGGGGCCAGTGGCAGGGCTACGGCAAGGTCACCGTCACCGGCGGCGAGACCACCTCGACGCGGACCGACCACACGCACCTGCGGGGCATGCACGGCGACAAGGACCCCGACGGCGGCACCCGCTCGGTGACGGTCACCGACTCCACCGGCAAGAGCTACACCGACCACGAGGAGTACACCGTCTTCGAGCTGGAGGCGGCCACCTACGACGACGGCGGGATCGTCTCCAAGGTCGTCAACGAGCCCTGGAAGCACGACACCGCCGTCCAGACCAAGTCCTGGGGCACCACCAAGGCCACCATCACCAAGACGGTCACCACCCGCGGCTACAACCTGCTGTCCGACGGCACCTGGCGGAAGACCAGGTCCGTCTCCACCTACGACACCGACACCGGCCGGCTGATCAGGACCGACGACTTCGGAGACCTGGCCACCACCGACGACGACCGCTGCACCCGTCTGTGGTACGCCGACAACCCCGAAGGTCGAGATCAGCGGCGAGTACGGCACGGAGTACGAGCTGTACGACAGCCTGCTGCGCCCGCGCCAGAAGCAGACCGAGGGGCCGGACGGCTCCCGCGTGGTCGCCGACACCTTCTACGACGGCACCGGGAAGGTCCGGAAGGCCAACGCCACCTACAACGCGCTCGGCGCGCCCTCGGACGAACTGCTGGTCGTCAACGACGGCCAGGTCGGGGCGCAGACCCTGACCGAGTACGACGGCCTGGGCCGCGCCACGGCGCAGACCCTCGCGGTCGCGGGCGTCGAGCAGTGGCGGACCACCACCGCCTACGACGGCGAGCGCACCCATGTCGACCCGCCCGAGGGCGGGGTGCCCACCACCACCGTCACCAACGCCGCCGGGCGGATGACGGAGCTGCGCCACTACCACGGCGACGCCCCGAACCCCGACGGCGCGGCGGGCCCCGGCAACGGCTACGACGCGACGAAGTACACCTACACCCCGGCCGGGCAGCTGGAGACGGTCACCGACGCCCAGGGCAACACCTGGCGGTACGAGTACGACCAGCTGGGCCGCAGGGTCAAGAGCATCGACCCCGACAGCGGCACCTCCACCACCACCTACGACGCCGCCGACCGGCCGGTGTCGACGATGGACGCGCGCGGCAAGGTCGTCTCCACCGTCTACGACAAGCTGGGGCGGGCCACCTCCACCTGGGAGGGGCAGCCCCAACTGGGCACCAGGCTCACCGAGACCCGGTACGACAAGGCCGGCTGGCGGGGGCACGCCTACGCCTCACTGCGGTACGTGAACGGCGGCAGCCAGTACTTCGCCACGGTCACCCGGGCCATGGACGAGTACTACCGCCCCCTGAAGACGGCCTACTCGGTGCCTCCTCCGAGGGCGCGCTGGCGGGCATCTACACCTTCACCTCCACCTACAACCGGGACGGCACACTCGGCGGCCAGGGCATGCCCGCCGCGGGCGGCCTCGGTTCGGAGGCGATCGTCTTCGGCTACGACGAGCTGCAGCGCCCGACCTCCATGACGGGCAACACCCCGTACGTCACCGACACCGTCTACTCCACCACCAGCCTGCTCCAGCAGCTCCAGCTGTCCACCGGCGGCGGCAAGCAGGTCTGGCAGACCTTCCAGTACGAGAAGGGAACCGACCGGCTGACCCGCTCGGTGGTCGACATCGAGGGCGTCACCGGACCGGCGAAGGCGGCGAACTACTCCTACGACCAGGTCGGCAACGTTCTGTCGATCTCCGACACCTCGGGCGCCTCTCCTGACGTGCAGTGCTTCGCCTACGACACCGGGCAGCGCCTGGCCGAGGCCTGGACCCCGGCGGCGAGCCCCGAGCAGGCGGTCGGCTCCGGCACGGCCGGCGGGCAGCCGGGCGGCTCCTCCCCGGCGGCGTGCGGCGCGGCACCGGGACAGAGCGCGCTGGGCGGGCCGGCACCGTACTGGAAGTCCTACACCGTCGACGCGATCGGCAACCGCACCAAGGAGGTCGTCCACGACACCGGCCTGGACGCGGCCAAGGACGTCACCCGCACCTACACCTACGGCGAGGGCGACGCCGGACCGCACGCGGTCACCAAGGTCGTGGAGAACACCCCGACCGGCGACCGCCAGTCCACCTACGCCTACGACGCCTCCGGCAACACCACCGAGCGCGTCCTGGGCGGTGACACCCAGGCCCTGCACTGGGACGCCGAAGGTCAGCTGACCAGGACCGTCGAGGCGGACGGACGGGAGGCCACCTACCTCTACGACACCGGCGGCAACCGCGTCATCCGGCGCGACGCCACCGCCACCACGGTCTACCTGCCGGGCATGGAACTGCGCCTGCCCAAGGGCGGCAGCGAGGTGGAGGCCACCCGCTACTACTCCTTCGCCGGCCGGACGGTCGCCGTCCGCACCGACGACGACAAGTTGTCCTTCCTCGCCTCCGATCACCACGGCACCGGTGAGCTGGCCGTCGACGCCGCCACCGGCGCCGTCGCACAGCGCCGCTTCGACCCCTACGGGCTGGAGCGGGGGCAGGCGAGCGGCGCCTGGCCGGGGGAGAAGGGGTTCGTCGGCGGCACGATCGACGCCCAGACCGGGCTGACGAGCATCGGGGCGCGCGAGTACGACTCGTCGCTGGGCAGGTTCGTCTCGGTCGACCCGGTCATCGACTACACCAGCCCTCAGCAGATCAACGGCTACGCCTACGCCAACAACACCCCCGTCACGCTGTCGGACCCCACCGGGCTGGGCATCCCCGAGTGCATGCAGGGCCTCATCAAGTGCCAGGGCGGGCTGCCCATCCCCAGCAGCAAGGGCGGCGGCTATGTGAAACCCGACAAGGAGGTCACCGAGGCCCAGGAGAACCTCGACAGGGCCCAGCGCCAGTACTCGTCCGCGAAGAAGCGGGTGAAGCGGGCGGCCAGGGAACTGGTCGAGATCGCCAAGGACATCCTCGGCGTCAACGCCGCGATGGACTGCTTCTCCAGCGGTGACCTCGCCGCGTGCGGGGAGACCGCGCTGAACATCGCGGGTTCCTTCGTCGGCGGCCTGGCCGGCAAGATCCTCGCCAAGTACGGAGCCCCGTGGGACTGGGCCAAGGGCGCCAAACTCACCAAGCGTGTCTGGGGCCTGCTCGACGACCTGGTCGGCGGCGCCAAGGACATGTGGTCCTCGTCCAAGGCCGTCGGCAAGGCCAAGGACACCCTGAAGGCCGCGAAGGCGAAGCTGACACGGAAGAGCAAGTGCCACAGCTTCCTGCCGGGCACATCGGTCCTCCTCGCCGACGGCACCGGTAAGCCGATCGAGGACGTCGAACTCGGGGACGAGGTCACCGTCACCGACCCCGGGACCGGCGAGACCACGGTCCGCGAGGTCGTCGGCACCATCGTCACCGAGGACGACAAGCACTTCGTCGACCTGACCATCACCACCGGCGAGGGCCCGGCGGCTCTGATCTCCACCACCACCCACCCCTTCTGGGCCGAGTCCGAGCAGGAGTGGATCGAGGCCGGCGACCTCGAACCGGGCATGGAGCTCCGTACTCCGGACGGCGACACCCTCACCCTCACCGGCACCCGCCACTTCGACAAGCGCCAGCGCACCCACGACCTCACGATCAACGGCATCCACACCTACCATGTGCTCGCGGGCACCACACCGGTACTCGTTCACAACTGCAATAATGCGGTGACTCATGACGTCGGGAACGTTGTCGATAATCTCGATGACAATGTCTACTTCCATTACACGAGCGAGGGAGGGCACAGTGGGATTTTGGCCGATGACGGCAGTCTCAGGATTGGCGCCAACTCCGCCGGAAAGGTCCATGTGACCCAGGAAATTGGAAGCCCGGCAGAGATCGAAAAGAACATCTTCATTGGTAACCCGATGTATGCAGGAAAGGCTGACTACTTGTTCGCCTTCCGAATGCCTGAAGGTGTCGATCTTGGGTCGGGATCTCAGTCAAATGAGCTGATTACGAGAGGCTCGTTGAAGATCCCGGCGGGGAACGTTATCTTCCACGGAAGGAACCCCTTCTGATGTCAGAACTGGTCGAGTTCGACAATTTTGCCCAGGTGGAGATGCTGCTCCGTGCCGGTATGGAGCTCAAATTTGAGCTCTCCGATGACACGGACGTGCTCAACGGGAGCCCGGTCTATGCGTCGGCACTGAATCGCCTTCGCGAAGGTCTGATCTCGGGATTGCGTTCGAGCTCAACGCCAGGACGAGCGCAGAAACAGACTGACTGGTATCGACTCTCGCAGCACCAGCATCGCTGGCGGATCATTGCACGCAGAGCTGCTATGCATCCGCGTTGGCGAGACCTAACCGAGGCTGAAATGCGGCACTGGGTCGAAACGCTCGCAGCGCCACTCACAGTGGATGATGGGGCGTTGGAAGCAATCAAGGCGGCAGTCGAAAAGATGCTTGATGGTGACTGAAGATTTTTCATCTTGATCAGTTGGCGAGTTCGAGGGCGACGACGGCTCGGACGATGGCGGTGATCCGGGTGGTGCCGCAGCGGAGCTTCCGCAGGAGCCGCCAGCCCTTGAGGACCGCCATGGCGCGTTCGCCGATGCTGCGGATCTCGGCATGGTCCCGGTTGTGACGCCGGCGCCGGCCGCGCAGGTTCCTGCCCCGAAACGGGACGCGGATGGCGGGGCTCGCACCCCGGTACGCCTTGTCGGCCCAGCACTTGATGTTGTCGGCGGCCAGAGCGGGCGGGATGTCGTGGGTCCCGGCAGTGCGTCCGACGCCCAGATCAGGCGACCGGCCGGGTCGGCGAGAACCTGCACGTTCATGCCGTGGTGCTTCTTCTTGCCCGAGTAGTACGGGCGGTCGGCGGCGATGCGGTCGGTCAGCGGGAGCGTGCCGTCGGGGATCACGTAGGCCTTCCCGCGGACCGTGTCCATGGCCTGTTCCAGTGTCGGTGCGGGCGAGGCCAGGAGATCGACGGTCTCGCGTATGCAGCGGTAGGCCGTGGCGATCCCGATGCGGAAACCCGCCGCCAGGCGGGCGTTGGGGGTGCCCCCGGCCGGAGGCTGGGGGAGTGTCACCGCAGCGCAGGTGCGCGAGGGCGAGCAGGGCCTGCTGGCCACAGGTGGGGCGGCGCCGGCGGGAGCCGATCCGACGCCGGTGCCCCGCGAGCAGACCGGCGAGACGCTGCGGGGTGCGGCTGGACAGATCGATGGCAGACGGGTAGACAAGCACGAGAGCTCCTGGCGGACTGGTGATCTTGGTCGTGAACCCGTCCACCAGGAGTTTTCCTCATGCCCGCCACCGGGGTCGCCGGTCCAACCACTCGTCAGGTTGGAAGAGGCTCACTGTCGAATGGCGGCGCTCCAAGACCGGCCCCTGCCCAGTCTTCGCGGCGACGCGTGACGGGCGCACGGCCGTCGGAGTGATCCTGAACAGCTCCGACCGCCACCGGGACGCGACGAGGATGCCCGACCGGTCCTTCAAGCGGAAGACGGCTACGAAGGTGACGCTGCGCACGCTCCCGGCGGGAGCCCAGCGGGACTGACGTCCCCGCGCCGGCCGGTCCGGAGTCCCGGACCGGCCCGTCCGGTTCAGGGCCCGCGTCAGCCGGTGACCGAGGCCGCCGCCTGCTCCCGGCCGCGTTCGAGGATGCGGGCGAAGGCGAAGTCGGCCGCGTCCAGGCCCGCCCGGCGGGCGGCGGTCTCGGAGGCGGTGACATCCTTGCCGCTGGTGTAGCCGGAGATGGTGAAGTACGCGTAGCGGCCCAGCGCGTTGGCGGAGGTGCGGCAGGTCACGCCGCCCCGGCAGAAGGTGGGCACGCCCGAGCCCGCCAGTGAGGCGACGTTGGGCCGGGACTGCTCCTTGGCTCTGCTCGCGTCCTCGGCGTCGTCGAAGACCGCGACGCCGACGGTGACCGCCACCCCCTCGCGCACGTACGTCACCCGGATCAGCTCGCGGCAGCCGTTGTCGGTCAGCACCGCGCCGAGTGCCCCCTGGGTGCCGGACGCGCAGCTCCCGGTGGAGGCCGTGGCGCCCTTGTCGTAGGTGCGGCCGTTGACCTCCATCGAGTCGCCGGGGAAGAGCGTGGCGGCGCCGAGCGGGGCGGTGTCCTTCTCGGCGCTGGAGAGGAAGTCCCGCGGGTCCGGCGGCGGGGGAGGCGGCTCGGAGGAGAAGCTGGGCTCCGGCTGCTCCGGGTCGGGCGGTGGCGTCTCGGAGGCCGACGGCGCCTGGGAGTCCGAGGCGGGGCCGGGGCCCGATCCGCCTTCGTTGACGACCGCGACCGCGACGATCGCGGCGACGACGGCGGTGGCCATCGCCCCGCCGCCGATCATCAGCCAGCGGCGGCGCCGGGCGCGGGCGCGCTCGCTCCGCTCGGCGAGCGCCGCCCAGTCCGGCCCGGACTGCCCCGGCCGCCCGAACGGCTCAGGCTGCCCGGACGGTCCTCCCGGGCCCCAGCCCGGCCCCCCCTGCCCAAAGCTCATGTCCCGCATCATATTCGCTTGCCGCGAGGCCGCCGGCGCGGTCACAGTCGGGGGATGGGACACGTCGAGGCCGCGCACCTGGAGTACTACCTGCCCGACGGGAGGGTGCTGCTCGGCGACGTCTCGTTCCGGGTGGGGGAGGGCTCGGTGGTGGCCCTGGTGGGCGCCAACGGGGCCGGGAAGACGACGCTGCTGCGGCTGATCGCCGGAGAGCTGAAGCCGCACGGCGGCACGGTGACCGTCGGCGGCGGGCCCGGGGTGATGCCGCAGTTCGTGGGCTCGGTCCGGGACGAACGCACGGTGCGCGACCTGCTGGTCTCGGTGTCCCGGCCGCGGGTGCGGGAAGCGGCGGAGGCGGTGGACGCCGCCGAGCTGAAGATCATGGAGGTCGACGACGAGGCCGCCCAGATGGGTTACGCGCAGGCGCTGGCGGACTGGGCGGAGGCCGGCGGCTACGAGGCCGAGACCGCCTGGGACGTGTGCACCACCGCAGCCCTCGGCGTCCCCTACGACAAGGCGCAGTGGCGGCAGATGCGCACCCTGTCGGGCGGTGAGCAGAAGCGGCTGGTGCTGGAGGCGCTGCTGCGCGGCCCGGACGAGGCGCTGCTGCTGGACGAGCCGACCGACAACCTGGACCTGGAGAGCGCCGAGGCGCTCCAGCGGGGGCTGGAGGCGTACGAGGGGACGGTGCTGGCGGTGACGCACGACCGCTGGTTCGCCCGCTCCTTCGACCGTTTCCTGGTCTTCGGCGCGGACGGGCGGGTGCGCGAGGCGCCGGAGCCCGTCTGGGACGAGGGGCGGGTGGCGCGGGCGCGCTGTGGGGTGTGCGGAAGGGCTCCGCCGCACCCGCCGGGGGAGGGGTGTTTTGACCCGTGCGGAGGACGGCCGGTATCCTGCTGGTTCGTTGTGCGTATTGGCTTGCTCGTTCTCACGTGAGAGGCCGTTACGCCTGGTCCACCAGGACGATGACCAGCGACCCGCACCGGCTTGCGTCACCGGAGTGCGGTCAGGGCTGTCGTGATCTCCGGTGACCTTGTCAGGAAACACTCACTGAAGAAGCGAAGGCTACGACCGTGCGTACGTACAGCCCCAAGCCCGGCGACGTCCAGCGCCAGTGGCACGTCATCGACGCCACCGACGTCGTCCTGGGCCGTCTGGCCACCCAGGCCGCCACCCTTCTGAGGGGCAAGCACAAGCCGGTGTACGCGCCGCACGTTGACGCTGGTGACTTCGTCATCATCATCAACGCCGACAAGGTGCACCTCTCTGGCAACAAGCGGACCCAGAAGCTGGCCTACCGCCACTCCGGCTACCCCGGCGGTCTGCGGTCCGTCCGCTACGACGACCTGCTGAAGAACAACCCGGAGAAGGCCGTGGAGAAGGCCGTCAAGGGCATGCTCCCGAAGAACTCCCTGGGCCGCCAGATGCTCTCGAAGCTGAAGGTCTACGCGGGCGAGAACCACCCGCACGGCGCCCAGCAGCCGGTCCCGTTCGAGATCACCCAGGTCGCGCAGTAGTCCGGCCACAACCAAGACTGAAGAGAGCTTAAGGAGAACCGTGGCCGAGACCACCGCCGAGACCCCGATCGAAGAGGTCGAGCAGTACACCACCGAGACTCCCGAGGGCGTCGAGGAGTACACCACCGAGTCCCTCGCGTCCCGTTTCGGTGAGCCCCAGCCGGGCGCCGGCACCGGGCGCCGCAAGAACGCCATCGCCCGCGTGCGCATCGTGCCGGGCAGCGGCCAGTGGAAGATCAACGGTCGCACCCTGGAGACCTACTTCCCGAACAAGGTGCACCAGCAGGAAGTCAACGAGCCGTTCAAGGTTCTGGAGCTGGACGACCGCTACGACGTCATCGCCCGCATCAGCGGCGGCGGCGTCTCCGGCCAGGCCGGCGCGCTGCGCCTGGGCGTGGCCCGCGCCCTGAACGAGGCGGACGTGGACAACAACCGCGGCCCGCTGAAGAAGGCCGGCTTCCTGACCCGCGACGCCCGCGCGGTCGAGCGGAAGAAGGCCGGTCTGAAGAAGGCCCGTAAGGGCACCCAGTACAGCAAGCGCTGATCAGCGCCTCGCTGTCCGCTGGAATCCCTGGGATCCGCTGACGAGCGCCCCGACAGCACCGTCACGGTGCGTCGGGGCGCTCGTCTTCGGGTCGCCGCCCGACTCCGGACCGGCGCGTCCGGTGGGGCGACCGTCGGCATGCCGGAGCCGCGGCCGTGCCGCGTCCGCCGCCAAGGGGCGTATATCTGGATCGACCGGGCCTCGGCGCGCCCGGAGCTCAGCTCGGAACTCGGAGGAACCACGGTGGGACGACTCTTCGGTACGGACGGTGTGCGCGGAGTCGCCAACGCCGACCTGACCGCCGAAATGGCGCTCGGTCTGTCGGTCGCGGCGGCGCACGTGCTCGCCGAGGCGGGTACGTTCAAGGGCCATCGCCCGGTGGCGGTGGTCGGACGTGATCCGCGCGCGTCCGGGGAGTTCCTGGAGGCCGCTGTGGTGGCCGGACTGGCCAGCGCGGGTGTGGACGTGCTGCGGGTGGGCGTGCTGCCGACCCCGGCCGTGGCGTACCTGACCGGCGCGCTCGGCGCCGACCTGGGCGTGATGCTGTCCGCCAGCCACAACCCCATGCCCGACAACGGCGTCAAGTTCTTCGCCCGCGGCGGCCACAAGCTCGCCGACGAGCTGGAGGACCGCATCGAGCGGACCTACCGCGAGCACGCCTCCGGCGAGCCCTGGGACCGCCCGACGGGCGCCGGGGTGGGCCGGGTCAGGGAGTACGACGAGGGCTTCGACAAGTACGTCGCCCACCTCGTCGGCGTCCTGCCCAACCGGCTCGACGGGCTCAGGGTCGTCATCGACGGAGCGCACGGCGCGGCGGCGCGGGTCTCCCCGGAGGCGTTCGCGCGGGCGGGCGCCGAGGTGATCACCATCGCCACCGAACCCGACGGGCTCAACATCAACGACGGCTGCGGCTCCACCCACCTCGCCGGGCTGCGCGCGGCCGTCGTCGAGCACGGCGCCGACCTGGGCGTGGCGCACGACGGCGACGCCGACCGCTGCCTGGCCGTGGACGCGGCCGGCGAGGAGATCGACGGCGACCAGATCCTCAGCGTGCTGGCCCTGGGCATGAAGGATGCCGGCACGCTGCGGGGGAACACCGTGGTGGCCACGGTGATGTCCAACCTCGGCTTCAAGCTCGCCATGGAGCGCGAGGGCGTCGAGCTGCTCCAGACGGCGGTCGGCGACCGTTATGTGCTGGAGGAGATGAAGCGCGGTGGCTACTCGCTGGGCGGGGAGCAGTCCGGGCACGTGATCGCCTTGGACCACGCCACCACCGGCGACGGCACCCTGACCGGCCTGATGCTGGCCGCGCGGGTGGCCGCCACCGGCCGGCCGCTGGCCGAGCTGGCGGGCGTCATGCGGCGTCTGCCGCAGGTGCTGGTCAACGTGCGGGACGTGGACAAGACCCGGGTCTCCTCCTCGGCCCGGCTGGCCACCGCCGTGAACGAGGCCGAGAAGGAGCTGGGCGAGACCGGCCGGGTGCTGCTGCGCTCCTCCGGCACCGAGCCGCTGGTGCGGGTGATGGTCGAGGCCGCCGAGGAGGAGCAGGCCTGTGCGGTGGCGCAGCGGCTGGCGGACGAGGTCAAGTCCGCGCTGGGCTGACGTTTCGCGCCCGGCGCGCGGTCCGGCACGACATCGGGCGGGGCGGCCGCCGGCCGGCCGCCTGGCGGTGCCGGCTCATGGAGCTGACGGCCCTCACCGTCTTCGGCGATCCGGCCGTCCGTGCCGTGCCGGCGCGGACGGATTCCAGAGGCGCCGGGGAGGCCGCGCCGGGCGGCCCGGCCTCCGCCACCGGCCGCGGCCGGACGCCGCTTCCCGCTGACGGGAGCGGTCCGCCGACGCGGGCGCTCCGTGTCAGAGCTTGCGCAGCGACAGGCGCTGGACCTTGTGGTCCGGGCCCTTGCGCAGGATCAGGCCGGCGCGCCCCCGCGTCGGGGCGATGTTCTCCTGGAGGTTCGGGCGGTTGATCGTCCGCCAGATACCGCGCGCGTAGTCCAGCGCCTCCTCCTGTGACACCTGCGTGTACCTGCGGAAGTAGGAGAAGGGGTTCTGGAAGGCCGTCTCGCGCAGCTTGCGGAAGCGGCCCAGGTACCACCGCTCGATGTCCTCGGTGCGCGCGTCCACGTAGACGGAGAAGTCGAAGTAGTCGGCGACGGCCAGCCGGGTGCGGCCGTCCTTGCCCGGCAGGGCCGGCTGGAGGACGTTGAGGCCCTCGACGATCAGGATGTCGGGGCGGTGCACCGTCAGCACCTCGCCGGGGACGATGTCGTAGATCAGGTGGGAGTAGACGGGGGCGGTGACCTCCTCCCGGCCCGACTTGACATCCGCGACGAACCGGGTGAGGGCGCGGCGGTCGTAGGACTCGGGGAAGCCCTTGCGCGACATCAGCCCGCGCCGGTGCAGTTCCGCGTTGGGGAACAGGAAGCCGTCGGTGGTCACCAGCTCCACCCGCGGGTGCTCGGGCCAGCGGGCCAGCAGCGCCCGCAGCAGCCTGGCCACCGTGGACTTGCCGACCGCGACGCTGCCCGCGACCCCGATGACGAACGGGGTGCCGCGCTGTGCGCCGTTCCCGCCGCCCGCGTCGCCGAGGAAGGTGTTGAGCGCGCCGCGCAGCCCGTGGGTGGCGCCGACGTAGAGGTTGAGCAGCCGGGACAGCGGCAGATAGACGTCCCGCACCTCGTCGAGGTCGATGACGTCGCCGAGACCGCGCAGCTCCTCCACCTCCGCGGCGGTCAGGGGCAGCGGGGTCTTCTCCCGCAGGGCGCTCCACTCGGCCCGCCCGAGGTCGACGAAGGGGCTCGTGTCGGACGGCCGGCCGCGGCGCTGCTGTTGCGGCGGCGGGCCGCCGGGCGCGGCGCAGGGCCCGGGAGCGGTTGCGGGGGTGGGCACGGGTCCATTGTCGGGCCGGGCGCGGCCGGCCTCACGGCCGTTCCCGTGTGATCAGCAGCACAGATGTTCGCGCGAGGGGGTGTACGCGGCGGTCCGGCGCGGATACGTTGACCGCATTCGCGTACTTGTTCCAGATGTGTGCGTTCGCCGCGGCGGCCCCCACCCGCTCCGGCGGTTCCGGACACCACCGGCCCGGAGGAGATCCCTATGCCGCTTCCGTTCCGGCGCCTCCGCACGGCGCGGCGCCGCTCCACCGCGCGCGGCTCCGCCGAGTCGTGCGACGCCCGGGTGTGGGGGGAACTCCTGGACGAACTGCCCGACGAGGACCTGGGGGAGCACCCGGACGACGCCCTGGAGGCGTACCGGCCGGGCGGCCGGCCGCGGTGCGAGGAGGCGGAGTACCTGGAGATCGTCGGACGGGCGGTCGGACGAATAGGGCGAGGGCGCTGACAGCCCTCGCCCCCGGCAGCCCTTAGGCTGCATCGCATGTGCGGAATCGTTGGTTATGTGGGAGGGCAGTCCGCCCTCGACGTCGTCATCGCGGGACTGAAGCGGTTGGAGTACCGCGGTTATGACTCGGCGGGCGTTGCCGTCCTCGCCGACGGCGGGCTGGCCGCCGCGAAGAAGGCCGGGAAACTGGGCAACCTCGGCAAGCTGCTGGCCGAGCGCCCGCTGCCGGCCGGTGTCACCGGCATCGGCCACACCCGGTGGGCCACCCACGGCGGGCCGACCGACGCCAACGCGCACCCGCACCTGGACAACTCCGGGCGGGTCGCGGTCGTCCACAACGGCATCATCGAGAACTTCGCCGCGCTCCGCGCCGAGCTGGCCGAGCGCGGCCACGAGCTGACCTCCGAGACCGACACCGAGGTCGTGGCCCATCTGCTCGCCGAGAACTTCTCCTCCTGCGGAGACCTGGCCGAGGCCATGCGGCAGGTGTGCCGCCGGCTGGAGGGCGCCTTCACCCTCGTGGCCGTCCACGCCGACGAGCCCGACACCGTCGTCGGCGCCCGGCGCAACTCGCCGCTGGTGGTCGGCGTCGGCGAGGGCGAGAACTTCCTCGCCTCCGACGTCGCCGCGTTCATCGCCCACACCCGCGAGGCCATCGAGCTGGGCCAGGACCAGGTCGTGGAGCTGAGGCGGGACCGGGTCACGGTCACCGACTTCGACGGCGCCCCCGCCGAAACCCGCGCCTACCACGTGGACTGGGACGCCTCGGCCGCCGAGAAGGGCGGCTACGACTACTTCATGCTCAAGGAGATCGCCGAGCAGCCCAAGGCGGTCGCCGACACCCTCCTGGGCCGCATCGACGAGGCCGGGCGGCTGGCCCTGGACGAGGTGCGCATCCCCGACCACGTGCTGCGCGAGGTGGACAAGGTCGTCATCGTGGCGTGCGGCACGGCCTACCACGCCGGGATGATCGCCAAGTACGCCATCGAGCACTGGACGCGCGTCCCCTGCGAGACCGAGCTGGCCAGCGAGTTCCGCTACCGGGACCCGATCATGGACCAGCGCACGCTCGTCGTCGCCATCAGCCAGTCCGGCGAGACCATGGACACCCTGATGGCGCTGCGCCACGCCCGGGAGCAGGGCGCCAAGGTGCTGGCCATCTGCAACACCAACGGCTCCACCATCCCGCGCGAGTCCGACGCGGTGCTCTACACCCACGCCGGGCCCGAGGTCGCGGTCGCCTCCACCAAGGCGTTCCTGACCCAGCTGGTCGCCTGCTACCTGGTGGCCCTCTACCTGGGCCAGGTGCGCGGCACCAAGTGGGGCGACGAGATCGCCTCGGTGATCCGGGAGCTGTCGCAGATCTCCACGGAGGTCGAGAAGGTCCTGGCCACCATGGAGCCGGTGCGGGAGCTGGCCCGCTCCCTGGCGGACAAGAACACCGTGCTCTTCCTCGGCCGCCATGTGGGCTTCCCCGTCGCCCTGGAGGGCGCGCTCAAGCTCAAGGAGCTGGCGTACATGCACGCCGAGGGCTTCGCGGCCGGCGAGCTCAAGCACGGCCCGATCGCGCTGATCGAGGAGGACCTGCCGGTGGTGGTGGTCGTGCCGTCGCCGCGCGGCCGGTCCGTGCTGCACGACAAGATCGTCTCCAACATCCAGGAGATCCGGGCCCGGGGCGCGCGGACCATCGTCATCGCCGAGGAGGGCGACGAGACGGTCGTGCCGTACGCCGACCACCTGGTGCGCATCCCCGCCACGCCCACCCTGCTCCAGCCGCTGGTGGCCACCGTGCCGCTGCAGGTCTTCGCCTGCGAGCTGGCCACGGCCCGCGGCAACGAGGTGGACCAGCCGCGCAACCTGGCCAAGTCGGTGACGGTGGAGTGAGCTCGCGCAGCGGACGGACAGGGCGCGTCCGGCGGGCGGGGGGGCGCGGATGATCGTCGGGGTGGGGATCGACGTCACCTCGATCGACCGCTTCGCCGGAGCGCTGGCCCGCACCCCCGCCATGGCCGAGCGGCTGTTCACCCCCGCCGAGCAGACCCTGCCCGGCGGGGAGCGGCGCTCGGTGGCCTCCCTGGCGGCGCGGTTCGCCGCCAAGGAGGCCCTGGCCAAGGCGCTGGGCGCACCCGGCGGGCTGGTCTGGACGGACGCGGAGGTGCACGCCTCCGAGCACGGACGGCCGCTGCTGCGGGTGACCGGTACCGTCGCCGCCCGCGCCGCCGAGCTGGGGGTGCGCCACTGGCACGTCTCACTCAGCCACGACGCGGGGGTGGCGACGGCCGTCGTGATCGCCGAGAGCTGACCGCCGGGAGCGCCCCGCCGGTGCGGCCGAACGCGGACGGGCCCGGCGGCGGAAGGTCACACTGAGGGCATGAGAGATGCCTACAGCGTGCAGACCGTACGGGCCGCCGAGCGGGAGCTGATGGCGCGCCTGCCCGCCGGGGCGCTGATGCGCCGCGCCGCCGCCGGGCTGGCCGCCGCCTGCGCCGGGATGCTGGGGCGCGTCTACGGCACCCGGATCGCCCTGCTGGTGGGCAGCGGCGACAACGGCGGGGACGCGCTCCTCGCCGGGGCGTACCTGGCCCGGCGAGGCGCCGGGGTGACCGCCGTACTGCTCAGCCCGGAGAAGGCCCATACCGGCGGGCTCGCCGCGCTGCGGGCGGCCGGGGGCCGGGCCGTCGCGGCCC
>NZ_JAJFAU010000047.1 GCF_022614595.1 Streptomyces sp. CNQ085 | reverse complement strand
TGTCCTACGCACGGATCGGGGAACGCGGGGTGCGGCGGCTGATGGAAAGCGAACGACCCCTGGCCGGGGTGGGCCCCCCTCCCCGCCCCGGGGCGCGACCGGTCCACCTCACCGCCGAGGCCCGCCTGGCCGGGCTGGCCCGGGTACGGCGGGTGGCCCGGATAGGTCTGGCCGGGCTGCTGCGGGTACGGCTGGGGCTGCCCGTACGGCTGCTGTGGGTGTGGCTGCGGCTGGTACGGGGGGTATGGCTGCTGCTGATGGCCGGGGTAGGGCTGAGGCTGACCGGGGATCGGCGGGGCGGTCAACGGCGGGTTTCCGCCGGGCGACCACAGGCCCTGCTCCTGCTGGTGGCGTGAGAAGTCCTCTGCGATCAGGGCAGCGAGGTTGAAGTACGCCTCGCGCGTCCTGGGGCGCATCATGTCCAGATCCAGCTCCGCGCCCGCCGCGAGGTGCTCGTCGAACGGGACGACCACCACATCGCGGCAGCGCGTCCTGAAGTGCGCCACGATGTCGTCCACCTTGATCATCTTCCCGGTCTCGCGGACCCCGGAGATGACCGTGATGCCGCGCTGCACCAGATCGCCGTAACCGTGGGCGGAGAGCCAGTCCAGCGTCGTACTGGCACTGCTGGCGCCGTCCACGGACGGGGTGGAGATGACGATGAGCTGGTCGGCGAGGTCGAGGACACCGCGCATCGCGCTGTAGAGCAGGCCGGTGCCCGAGTCGGTGAGGATGATCGGGTACTGCTGGCCCAGGACGCCGATGACACGGCGGTAGTCCTCGTCGTTGAAGGTCGTGGAGATCGCCGGGTCCACGTCGTTGGCGAGGATCTCCAGTCCGGAGGGAGCCTGTGAGGTGAACCTGCGGATGTCCATGTAGCTGTTGAGGTACGGGATCGCCGTCACCAGGTCGCGGATCGTCGCACCCGTCTCGCGCCGCACCCGGCGGCCGAGCGTGCCGGCGTCCGGGTTGGCGTCGATCGCGATGACCTTGTCCTGCCGCTCGCTGGCCAGCGTCGCGCCGAGCGCCGTGGTCGTCGTCGTCTTGCCGACGCCGCCCTTGAGGCTGATCACCGCGATGCGGTAGCAGGACAGCACCGGAGTGCGGATGAGGTCGAGCTTGCGCTGCCGTTCGGCCTCCTCCCTCCTGGCCCCGATACGGAAGCGGGAGCCGCCGCGGCCGCTCTGCGGGCGGGGCTTCTTCTTCTGGTTCAGCAGGCGCTCGGAGGACAGTTCCACCGAAGCGGTGTACCCGAGCGCGCCCGGCCGGCTCGGAGGCTGCTGACGGGGGTCGGGCCAGGCGGAGCCGGCGCGGGGGTCCTGTGGCTGCGGGCCGGGCGCGGGGGGCTGAGTGGGAGGCAGCGGCTGGGAGGGGCCGGCCTCGGGTGCGGCCGGCGGCTGGGGGAAGCCGTAACCACTCTGCGGGGGCGGCGCACTGGGTGCCGCCGGAGGCTGCGGGGCCCAGTGCTGAGGCCCGGGAAGCTGGTAACCCTCCTGCGAGGGCGGGTTGGGTACTGCCGGAGGCTGCTCCGGTACGCCGGTCCAACCCGCCCCCGGAGCAGGCACGCCGGGCGGGGGAGGGGCAGGCCGGAAGTGCGGCGGCAGGGGAGGCAGCCCGGCCGACGCTCCGCCCTCCGGAGCGGTCCGCCATGGTGGCGGGGGAGCCTGCGGGGCGGACACCGCAGGAGCCGGGGGCTCCGGATCGGAGCCGTGCGGTTCACCGGCGGTTCCGGTTCCTGCTCCGGCTTCGGACCCACCGGGGTCGTCCGTCCCCGTGGCTTCCTCCCCGGGCCGGGAGCCGGCTTCGGAATCGGTGGACGGCGAGGCCGGTGGCGTCTCGCCGCCGGAGGGGGCTCCGCCGGACGGCGGGCCGCCCGCGTTCTCCTGCCGTTCGTCCCCGTTTCCGGCGGTCTCCTGCGCTGCCTGCCGCTCGGTGATCTCCCGGCGCGGCGCGGCGGAGGAGAAACGCATGGTCGCATCGGTGAGGGAGTCGTCACCGGTGAGAGGCTCCGCCTGCCGGCCGTCCCCCCCGTCCTGCCCTTCCGCGCCCCCGTCGACAGTTCCCGGCGACGGGCCTGTCCCCGGTTCACCGGCTCCCTCACTGGTGTCCCCCGCGGGAGGCCCGGCAGGCGGAGCCGGAGGGAAGGCGGGAGGCGCGCCGGCGCCCGTGTCCGTCCTGTCCGGCTCCGCTCCGCCCGCGGGACCGCCGGAAGCGGCCGGCGGCTGCGGGGCGGAGCCGGCGTTCCGCATGTACCAGGCAGGCGGCGTGTAGTCGATGGTGAACTCGCCCGTGGCGTCGAGCTCGTCCTTGGGCAGGTCGTCGCCGGGTTCGATCCCGTCGACACGGATCTCGTCCCGGTCGCTGTTCACAATGCCTCCTGCTGATCTGGTCGAGCATCCCGGCCGAACCGCGCGGGCCGCTCCCCGCGGACGGCGGACCCGGCCACCGGCTCCCGTCGCGGCCCCCGGCCCGTTCTCCGGAATGTCCTGCCGCGCGCGTGTCCACACTAGTCGCCGCGGGCGCCGAAACGGCATGCCGGTCCCGTCCCTTCCGGACAACGGACCGGTGACGAGCGGCGGACGGTGAGAGGGTCGAGGGGCCGTCAGTCCAGCCGCCTGGCCGCGCCCAGCAGTCCCGTCTCGGCGTCGGTGGGCCGGGTCAGCACGAACCGCCGGTCCCTCCCGGCGCACCACAGCGTCACCCCGTCGGCGAGCGTGGACAGTGCCTCGGTCTCCTGCCGCGACAGGGAGAGGACCCTGCCCACCTGCCGCGCCTCCTCGGGAGAGACCTGCTGGACACCGGTGAGCGAGGCCCCCCGGAGCAACCGGGGAGCCACCGGGCTCAGGTACGGAAGCAGCGTCAGAACCGACTGCCAGGCTCCCGCGGAGACCCGGCCGCGCGGCGGCTTCATCCCGCAGTCCCGGATCACCACGACCGGTGAGACGGCCGTGGCGCCCAGCGGCGGGACCCGGCCGACGTCATGGAGCGTCATGCACTGCTGATCGCCGCCCGCGGCCCTGGCCAGCTCCGTCCACACCTGAGGCCGACCGGTCTCGACGGCCACCCGCGCGCCCGTGCCCGCCGCGCGCAGCGCCAGCACCTGAGCCGTCCACAGGCCGCCGATCAGCACCACGTCGTAGGGGACGGGATGGTGGAGACCGATGACGGCCGGGCGGTCCTCGACATCGACCCCGGCCACCACTCCGTCATCGCCGACCGGCAGGGCGAGCGCCTCCAGCTGCTCCGCGGAAAGTATGTGACGGGCCGTCCGCGGCCCGCGCAGTCCGAACCCCGGGCGGGGACGTGCGGTCGTGCGTACCGGTTCGGCCGGTCCGGGCATCAGCGTGTCCCCCCCAGTGGAAGCGTCGCCAGCACCCCGGGCACCTGCTCACGGTCCAGCCGGGCTATTCCGACACGGCGCTCCCGCGCCAGCCGCTCCAGCACATGCCGAGCGCTGACCAGTTCGGCGTCACTGCGGGCGGTGATGCGCACATGCCCGCGTATCGCGACCGAACGGCTCCCGCCCCGGCTCAGGGTCAGTCCGAAGGTGGTGGCCAGGGCGGGCAGCCCCGTCAGCAGCGCCACCAGCGACGGCAGCGGAGCGGCCCCCGGCCCCAACTCGGGCCAGCGCGACACCGCGTACGTGGTGTGCCAGCGGTCGTCGCACCGCCAGGCGCGGGCCCTCTCCTCGGTGCGCCGCGCGGGAGCGGAGTCGGGGCGTCCGGCCCGCGCCGTGGCCGCCGGGCTGGCCCCGGCCGACGTCGCCAGGGCAGTGACCAGCTCCTGCTCCGACAGCAGCGTCGCCCGGAACCCCGAGCCGGCCAGCCGGCTCGCCAGCTGGTCCGCTGCGCGCACCAGGCAGCGCTGCGCGCCCTCCAGACCGTCACCGCGCGCCTGGACCGCCTCCCGGCACAGCTCCGGGTCGAGTTTGAGGGCCAACCAGGTCACGCGTACGGCCGGTGCGCCGCACGACGCCTGGACGGGGCCGTAGCTGGAGGCGGCCACGGATCGCGCCGGCAGATGGGGCGCCGGAGCGGGCTGGGTGTACTGCACCGCCTGCACCGACTCCAGCCGGATACCGTCCACCTCCAGGGCGTCGGAGAGCAGCCGCAGCGGCAGGGGCCGCTCGTCGGGGCCTGAGCGCAGAGCGGAGGGACGGGGCTCGACCCGCAGCACGGCCGTCAGGAACGTGCCGTCCCCCACCATGCCGACGCCGCGCCGTTCGCGGTCGACGTAGGTCAGACTGCGCAACGCCGGATCGCACTCGGCGGCGGGCGCCAGGCCCGGGTCGGTGTTCGGCGGCAGCACCTCGGCGACCGCCCGCCGCCTGCGGCGGCGCAGCGCCACGACGGTGCCCAGCCACTCCGGGAGGGGGCGGCCGCGTCGCCGAAGCACCGTCAGGAGCAGCAGCGCGACGGCTACCATGGCCGCCGGGACCACCAGGACCTCGTGCATGGCGGCCGCGGCCAGAACTCCCGCCGCGGCCAGCTCGGCCAGGACCAGATGGTGCAGCCGGAGCGGTCCCGGGCCGCGGCGGCGCGCCTCGGCGCGCGGCGTGGCCGTTCGTGCCGGACGCGGCCCCGCGGACTCGGGGCGTGTGCCGTCCGGCACCGGGCTGTCGGGCACGGACATGGCGGTCCGGGCCCGCGTGGCGGTCCCCATCCCCTGAAAATCCCCTTGTGTCCGTAATCGCCCTGACACTCCAGGGCGTTGGTCGGGCGATCACCCTACCGGAGCAGCGGGAGCCGATCGCCAACGGGCATAGTAGGGGCCCGGTCCGACACGAGGCAGTAGTGGCGGTGCCCCGGAATCCCGCGGGGCACCGGACCCACCAGCGGGGAGAAGCAGCGAGAGATGGCATCACGGCGGGACGAGCTCAACGCCTACACCTTCGCCAAGAAGCGGCTGGTCTCGGCATTCCTCCAGCCCACCCCGGCCGGGACCGAGGAGGGGGCGCCGCGTCCGCTGCGTGCGGTGATCCCCGGGCTGGTCATCGGTGCGGTGATTCTGGCGGGCTTCGGGGCCTGGGGGATGTTCAAACCCAAGGCGCCCAAGGGCTGGGACAACCCCGGCGAGAAGGTCATCATCGGCAGCGAGTCCACCACCCGCTACGTCGTCCTCGAGACCAGGGGGAAGAAGCAGCTCCACCCGGTGCTCAACCTGGCCTCCGCGAAACTCCTGCTGGACCCGGGCAAGTTCGGGATCGTCGAGGTCGACGAGAAGGTCCTCGACAGCGGGAGGATCCCGCACGGCGCCACCATCGGCATCCCCTACGCCCCCGACCGGCTGCCCGGCAAGGACGAGGCGGCGAAGGCCAAACGCTGGGCCGTGTGCGTCCAGCCCGGCGACGACGGCGTGCAGAAGGCGGTCTTCGTCCTCGCCGAACGGGACGCGGAACGGGTCGAGGGGAAGAACCGGCTGCGCGGCGGCCAGGTGATGTACGTCAGAGGCCCCGCCGGGGAACTCCACATCGTCGACGCGCAGGGCACCGCGTACCCCATCGAGGCCGACGACACGCTGCTGCGCACCGTCGTCGGCAGCGCGCCCCCTCAGGACGTCAGCGCCGACTGGCTCAGGACCCTCGAGCAGGGCGATCCGATCCAGTTCCCCCAGGGGATCGAGGGAACGGGTGCCCCGGCCGGCGCACCCGGCGACCTGGATGCGGAGGCCAACCGGGTCGGCATGGTGCTGCGCGCCCCCTCCGGTACCGGCCACCAGCACTACGTGGTCCTTGAGGGCCAGATCAGGCCGGTCACCGACTTCATGGCCAAACTGCTGCTCAACAGCCCGCGGTCCACCCCGCTCGGCCAGCAGGGCAGGGCCCGGGAGGTCAGCGCCGGAGCCATCCGGCCCGAGAGCACCTTCTACGGGAACAGCCGGAACTGGCCCGAGGCGGAACCGAGCGCGGTCAACCGTGCGGGCAGCGGCCGGGACGCCCTGTGCAGCGTGCTGCGCGGCGTCGACGAGAAGAAGGGCACCACGACGCTCAGCACCTGGGCGGGCGAGGAATACCCGGCCACCCTCCCCAACGGGGCCACCAGCGCCTACGTGACCCCCGGATCGGGTCTGCTCCTCCGCCAGATCACAGGACGGGACACCGCATCCGGCGGCGTCTTCCTGGTGACCGACACCGGCCTGCGCTACGCGGTGCAGGCGAACACCGACAGCGGCCAGGACGAGTCCGAGATCGGCACGGACGGCCGCGAGGAGGATTCGGAACGCGGCGCCGGGGAGGGCAACCGGGCGCAGATCATGCTCGGTTACGAGGGCGCCCGGCCGGTGCCGGTGCCCGCCGCCTGGTCGGGGTTCCTGCCCACCGGGCCGAGGCTGAGCACGAACGCGGCGAAGCAGCCGCAGGGTTCCTGAGCCGGATGAGTTGCGAGATGACGGACACCCCGGCCACCACCACGCCCGCTCCGACGAGGTGGGCGGCGCTCCCCACGGCCGCGGCGATCGCCCTGGCCACCCTGGGCGCCGTCGCCGGTCCCCTGGCCTGGGCGCCGCCGGCCGCCGCGGACACCGGGCAGTGCACCTTCCCCGCCAAGCCCTTCGAGGGCAGGCCCTGGTCGCTGAAACGGGTGATTCTGGACCAGCTGTGGGAAAGGACGAAGGGCAAGGGCGTCAAGGTCGCGGTCATCGACACCGGAGTGGACGACGACCACCCCCAGCTGAAGAGCGCGGTCGACGCCGGACTGGGCATGAGCAACCTGCCCGCCCCGGAGAAGGACGAGTACGGCAACACCCCCGAGCCCCCCGCGAAGGACGGCACGGAGGACACCGTCGGCCACGGCACCAAGGTCGCGGGCATCATCGCCGCGCGCCCGGCCGAGAACACCGGCTTCGTCGGCATCGCGCCCGAGGCGACCATCATCCCCATCCAGCAGAACGACGCCGCCGGGAGGGGAAACACCGACAGCATGGCCGAGGCCATCGACCACGCGGTCGACGCCGGGGCGAAGGTCGTCAACATCTCGCAGGACACCACCAGGGCCCTCGAACCCAACTCAAGGCTCGAGCAGGCGGTGAACCGCGCGCTGGCCGAGGACGTCGTCATCGTCGCCTCGGCCGGCAACGACGGCCTGGGCGGCAACGTGAAGGAGACCTATCCGGCCTCCTACGAGGGCGTCATCGCCGTGGCCTCCTCCGACCGCAACAACGAGAGGGCGCCCTTCTCCCAGTCGGGCGACTTCGTGGACGTCGCCGCGCCCGGCGTCGACATGATCTCCACGGTTCCGGGCGGAGGCCACTGCGCCGACAACGGCACCAGCTTCTCGGCGCCTTACGTCGCGGGTGTGGCGGCCCTGCTCGTGGCCGAGCACCCGGACTGGGAACCGCACCACGTCGCGGCCCAGATCGCGCAGACCGCCGAGCGCTCCGTGCCCGGGCACGACCGCCATGTGGGCTGGGGCGTGGTCGATCCCGTCCGGGCGCTCACCGAGGACGACAGGCGGATCGAGAAGCCGGTGGCCCGTGAGGGCGTGGACCGGGCCGAACCGCCCACCCCGGCCCGGCTCCACCTCGGCGAGACCCCGCAGGAGCGCGACAGGCGCCTGGGCACCTACGCGGTGGTCGGCGGAGGCGTCCTGGTGTCGGTGATGGCCGGGGGCTCGCTGGTGTACCGGGACTGGCGGCGCAGACGGGGACCGGCCGGGAACCGCGTCCGCGGTGCCGAAACGCCCATGTGACTTGCCGGAGAACCGGCTTGCCTTCGTGTCACAGGCGGTGGCTAGAGTGATGGGGCACGGATCGGGATGTGCGTTGGAGCAGGCGGAGGGGGAGCCTGATGGGGGTGCCGACGGAGAAGCTCAGGGGTGAGCTCGAGTCGCTCAAGGACTTCAAGAACCGGGTCGACGGCATCCTCGAGGAGTTGGAGAGTTCGCCCGCCTCTCCCACGAAGGTGGGGCAGCAGGAAGTGAAGCGCTCCTCCTTCGGGGGCGAGTTCGCCGAGGCCGACGGCGTCTACTCGCAGTACACCCGGGTCCACACCCAGCTCACCAGGCTCTCCGGAGTCCTCGGCGACCAGATCGAGGCCATGCGCATCGCCGTCCACGGCGCCGACGTCGGCTTCGGCAACCTGGAGGACGACCTGAAGCGGCGCTTCTGGGAGCTCCAGACCAGGGCCCACCAGTACCAGCAGCGGCAAGCGGCGAGTGGGCAACCGCCCAAGGACGAGGCCACCGGGGTCACCTACTGACGGGTGAGGTACGACCGTGACCGACAAGAAGGACGGGCAGAACGGGCAGGACAGACCCGAGGAGCCGTTCGTCGCGGGGCAGCTCGTCATGACCGACCTCAAGCGGAGCGGCGCCCTCGTCCCGGTCGACCTGTTCGGAGGCACGGTCGCGCGCAACAGCGTCATGGGCACCACGGACTTCGAGAACAAGGATCTCGAAGAGATGCTCTCCCTGGTGGACGACGCCGACCCGGCCGACATCGAGAGCGCCGCCGACACGCTCTGGGACGCGGGCGGCAAGATCAGACAGATCGGCGACGACCTCAGGAAGCACATCGACAAGGTCGACTGGGAAGGCGAGTTCGGCGGCAGTTTCCGCGACTGGGGCCGGAAGCTGAGCAAGAACACCCTGCTCCTCGCGGACTTCACCGAGAAGGCCGGCACCCAGCTGAAGGCCGCCGGAGTCGGCCTGTCCATGGTGCGCGGCGGCATGCCCGAGCGCGACCCGGCGGTCATGGCCGCGCCGCGCCTGGAGAGCATCCCGCCCGAGGAGCGCGACGAGTCCAACGAGAAGTACAAGCTGGCCAGGAAGAAGGAGGACAACCGCCAGGAGGCCATCAACCAGATGAACCGCCTGGCCTCCTACTACAAGGTCTCGCACGACAACATGAAGGACCTGGAGGAGCCGGAGTTCGGCCCGATGCCGAACGTCGGCATGCCGCCGGCGCCACCCGGATCTGGAGACGAGTTCCTTCCCGGGCCCGGGCGTAACTCCGCACCCTCCGGTTACGGAAATGGCGGACTCGCCGGCGGCTCGCAGGTCACCGGCGTCGGAGCGACGCCTTCCGCTCCGAGCGGGCCCGGCTTTGTCGGGGGAGCGCCCGTCCCTCAGGAGTCTGTGCGCACGGACCTGAACACCGTTACCCCCCTGGCGCCTCCCGCGCCCGTCGACACCGGTCCGCGTAATCAGCCCGCCCCGACCGGTGGCGGGCCCGTCACGCCCGGTCCCGCCCCGTCCGGTCCTGCCCCCGTCCCCACTCACAGAGGAGGGGGGAGCCCCAGGCTGGTAGGGACCTCCAGGCTCCCGGCCACACACGCTCCAGGGCAGGGACCCGGTCAGCCCGGCACGGGACGAGCCGGCGGCTCGACCACCGTTCCACCGGCGAACAGTACGAATCCCCGTCCGGTCACAGGCTCCGGCCCTCCCGCTGGAGGGGCGCCCACCGCGACGACACCGCCCATGGGGCGGGGCGGCAACGGCATCTTCGGGGGCACTCCGCAGCAGGGTGGTGGAACATCCAACGGCCCGCGTCTCCCGCGCGGAACCGTGGTCGGAGCGGAACACGGCATGGCGGGGCGCCCCTCAGGGGGAGCCGCGGGCACGGGAGCGATCGGCTCGGGGACAGGCGGTGGCTCCGCCGGACGCAGGACGGGTGCGCCGACCGGCGGCGGTGCCGTCGGAGTTCCCCGGAGCGCCCCGGGCCAGGGCGGCGCGGTACACCCCTTCACGCCTGGCGGCTCCGGGCTGGCGAGAGGCGGCATGGGCGGACCGGGTGGGAGCGGTCAGGGCACGACAGGTGCGGTACCCCGCAGCGGAAGCACGGCTCCTCGCGAGGAGAACCGTAAGGACTCCCGCAGGCCCGACTACCTCATCGAGGACAAAGAGACCTGGCGGACGGGGCGCAACGGAATCGCCCCTCCGGTTATCGACTAACCCACGACAGAGAGCGGCGATGACGGCAGGACACGACCACGGCCACAGGTTGCCGTCGCGGCGTATGCGACGGTGCCTGCTCTCCGTGCTGGCTGTAACCGGTGCATGGACCGTATGCCTCGTCGGGACGGCACCTGTGGCTCAGGCGGACGACATCCGTTCGCAGCAGTGGTACCTGGACGCCATGCGGGCCGAGGAGATGTGGAAGGTCAGCACGGGCGAAGGCATCAAGGTGGCGGTCATCGACAGCGGCGTCAACGACTCCACCGATGCTCTCCGGGGTCAGGTACTGCCCGGGGAGGACCTGACCGGGACTCCGGGGGAGGCTACCGACGACTACCTCGGCCATGGAACGGACATGGCCGAAGTCATCGCCGGCACAGGGAAGAACGGGAGCGTCCGGGGACTGGCTCCTGGAGCGAAGATCATCCCGTACCGGATTCCGCTGAAAGGCCTGGGCAGCAAGCTCAAAGCCGACGGCTACATGAAGGCGATCCGCGCAGCGGCCGACAGTGACGCCAAGATCATCAGCATGTCCTTCGGGGGCTCGTACTACGACTCTGCCGGAGCCGAGGCCGTCGAGTACGCGATCAGCAAGGGGAAACTACTCTTCGCCTCCGTCGGAAACGACGCCGAAGGTGAGAACAAGCCGAGATATCCCGCCTCGTACCCCGGCGTCGTCGGTGTGGGCGCTACCGATGAGAAGGGCGAGGTGGCGGGCTTCTCCCAGCATGGCGTCAACGTGGACCTGTCCGCTCCGGGAAGCGAGATGCCCGGATGGTGTGACGAGAGCTTCCAGAAGTACTGCGCCGGCAAGGGAGGCACCAGTTCGGCCACCGCCATCGCCTCCGCCTCGGCGGCCCTGATATGGGCGAAGAACCCGGACTGGACGGCCAATCAGGTTCTCCGTGTGCTGGTGGACACCGCCGGGCGCAAGGACCGGAAAGAGGGGGCCTCCAGCGTCTACATCGGATACGGTGCCGTCCGGCCCCGCATCCACCTCCTCGAGGGCAAGGGCGACCCCGGAGACCCGGGCAGGAACCCGATCGAGGCCACGGAACCGACTTTCTCGCCCGAGGCGTCCTCCGCCAAGGGGGAGGGCGACGGCAAGAACGACCGGGCCAGCGCCGGCGCGACGGACGAGGACCGGAAGGACCAGGGTGAGACCGTGGTCGCCGAGTCGGAGGACGACGGCAGTCTGTGGATCTACCTGGGGGCGGGTGCCGCGGCGGCCATCGTGCTCGCCGGCGCGTCCGTCCTCGTGCGGAGGACGAACCGCAGGACATGACGGGGGCTTGTACACGGAGCACCCATGACGACCAGCCAGTGAACACCATCAACCCCATTCGAGGAGAACGGTATGTCCGGAGAAGGCGGCGGCGACTTCCAGTCAAATGATGCCGATCTCAAGTCGCTGATCGGCGAGGTCAACGACATGCAGGCCAAGCTCAAGAGCAAGATCTCCAACCTGAACGCCGTGGTCGACACGGTCCAGGGCGCCTGGAAGGGTGATGCCGCGAGCTCCTACGACCGGCTCCAGCGGCAGACGAACGAGTACGCCCGGAAGCTGGACGGCAGGCTCCAGATGATCGGGGAGGCCCTCCAGGCGAGCAAGGACGGCTTCACCGCCAACGAGATCGACCAGGTGGAGAAGTTCAGCCAGCTGGCGAAGGCGAGCCCGATCAGCGACTTCGCCGGTACGGGCGTCACCCCGACCGTCAAGTAACGAGCCGTACAGAGAAGGTAGGGGCGATATGACCATCAAGATCACTTACGGCACCGTCGTCAGCGCGGCGGAGGACGTCCGCACCGCGGCCAAGGAGCTGACGAACCAGCTCAACGCGCTCGAGGACAAGGTGATGAAGGTCGTCAACACCTGGGACGGTGAGGCGAAGCAGGCGTTCAGGGCCAAGCACGCCGGCTGGAGCCAGGACGTCAGCGGCCTGAACGCCACACTCAACGCCATCGCCGACAACCTGGTCGAGTCGACCAACGGTTACCAGCGGACGGACCGCAAGGCGGCCCAGCGGTTCGAGTTCTGACCCCCCGGATCCGCCGCGAACACCCGGCGGGCGCCCGGTGACCGAGTGCACTCGGTCACCGGGCGCCCGCTCGTTCTCCACGCGCTCCCGGCCGGTGAGCCTCGAGTCGCCGGGTCTCAGGGCTTGAGGTCGAACTCCCCGTCGCGGACCCCGAGGACGAAGGCCCGCCACTCGGCGGCGGTGTAGCGCAGCACGGTGCCGGGGTCCTTGGAGTTGCGCATGGCCACGGCGCCGCCCGGCAGATGGGCGATCTCCACCTTCTCGTCCTCCGGACCGCCGGGCGCGCTCTCCCACACGGCGTCGGAGATGTCCATCGCGTACAGCTCGTCCTTCTCCTGCTGAGTCCCCATCAGTGTCCTTCCTCGACGGACGCCGGCGACGGGAGCGTGCCCCGTGCCGTGCCGCGCCGCTGAACCGCGGTGCGGCGTCGGTGAACGTGAGGGGGCACGGCGCGGCGCCCCGCGGCTCACGGCCCCCGGGCAAGATAACAGTCCGGTACGTGTCCCGAGGGGCGTCCGCGCGCCCTCGGGACCACGGGGAACGCCGGTTCGAGCCGACTCGCGGACACGTCCGGAGCCGACCGGGGGTCACTGTCCGGGCCGGGCCCCCGGGAGGGGTCAGCTCGGAGGCAGCCAGCCCACCTGGACCAGCGGGGCCCCGCGCTTGCGGGAGACGAAGTGCCCCCGGCCGGGCGGCATCTGCCGGCCGCGGACGTTGCCGAGGAGATCGCCCTCGCCGGGATCGGCGGAGAGGACCACGCCCTGGGCGCCGAGCTCCTTGATGCGCTGCGTGAACGGCTCGTAGGAGGCGCGGGAGGCCCCGGCGGAACTGCGGGCGATGATGAAGCAGACGCCGATGTCCCGGGCGAAGGGCAGGTGCTCGGCGAGCGTCGCCAGCGGGTTGCCGCTGGAGGTGGAGACCAGCTCGTAGTCGTCGATGATCATGAACATCTTCGGGCCGTGCCACCAGCTGCGGTCGCGCAGCTGCTGTGGGGTGACGTCCTCCGGCGGGGTGCGCTTCTCCATCAGGTCCTTCATCGCGGCCATGTGCGTGTCCATGGCATTGGACATGGCGGCGTACACGATGAGGTGGGAGTCGGGGATGTCGCCCAGCAGCGAGCGCCGGTAGTCGGCGACGACGATGCGCGCCTCGTCGGGCGTGTAGCGCTCGCAGATCTGCTTGGCCAGCAGACGCAGCAGCGCCGTCTTGCCCGACTCGCTCTCACCGAGGACCAGGAAGAACGGGTCGGTCTCGAAGTCGACGAAGACCGGCTGCAGGGTGTTCTCGTCGATGCCGAAGGCGACGCCGTGCCGCGGGTGGTCGCCGCCCGCGGGCAGCCTGTCGGCGGGCAGCTCGCGCGGCAGCAGCCGCACCGGCGGGGCCGCGGGGCCCTGCCAGGCGTCGGCCACCGCCCGGTTCAGCGCCGTGGTGGCGTCGGAGAGCTCCTCGTCGGAGGCGACGCCGTCGATGCGCGGCACCGCTGCCATGAAGTGCAGCTTCTCCGGCGTCTGGCCGCGCCCGGGGACGCCGGCGGGCACGTTCGCCGCGACCTTGCGGTCGAACTCCGAGTCCATGGTGTCGCCCAGCCGCAGTTCCAGCCGGTTCAGCAGCTGGTCCTTCAGGGCCGGGCGCACCTCCATGTAGCGGGAGGCCGCCACCACGACGTGGATGCCGTAGCCCAGACCGCGGGAGGCGATGTCGGTGACGACGGCCTCCAGCATCTCGTACTCCTGCTTGAAGGCGCCCCAGCCGTCGACGACCAGGAACACATCGCCCCACGGCTGGTCGGTGATCTCCCCGCGGGCCCGGCGGCGCCGGAAGGTGGCGATGGAGTCGACGCCGCCGGCCCGGAAGTACTCCTCGCGCTGGTTGAGCACGCCGGCGACCTCGGCCACGGTCCGTCGCACCCGCTCCGGGTCCAGCCGGGAGGCGATGCCGCCCACGTGCGGCAGGTCCTTCACGGCCGTCAGACCACCGCCGCCGAAGTCCAGCCCGTAGAACTGGACCTCCTGTGGGGTGTGGGTGAGGGCGAAGGAGGCGATCAGGGTGCGCAGCACGGTGGACTTGCCCGACTGCGGGCCACCGACGACCAGCATGTGGCCCGCGGCGCCGGAGAAGTCGCGCAGCAGTGCCTCGCGCCGCTGCTCGAACGGCTTGTCCACCAGTCCCAGGGGCACCGTCAGCCGGCCCGTGTACGGGTAGTCCGGCTGGGTCAGGCCGCGGCCGGGGACCACCACCAGACCGGGCAGCAGCTCGTCCAGCGGCGACGCTTGGTCCAGCGGCGGCAGCCACACCTGGTGAGCGGCGGGACCCTGGTTCTCCAGCCGCCGCACGACGACGTCCAGAACGGTGTCGGCCAACGCGTCGTCGTCGGCCGGGGCGGTGGGCTCGGGGCCCGGGTCGGGCTCGGCGCGCCGGGGGGCGGGCACCGGCACCGGCCTGGCGGTGAAGAGCACCGGGCGGCGCTCGCCCGGCAGCGGCCCCCCGGCGGCTCCGGCGGAGGCCGAGGCACCGGAGCGGTGGACGCCCGAGACGTAGGCGGCCTTGAAGCGGACCATCTCGTCGGTGCCGAACTTCAGATAACCCGAGCCGGGCACCGACGGCAGGTGGTAGGCGTCCGGCACCCCCAGCGCCGCGCGGGACTCGGCCGCCGAGAAGGTGCGCAGACCGATCCGGTACGACAGGTACGTCTCCAGGCCGCGCAGCCGGCCCTCCTCCAGGCGCTGCGAGGCCAGCAGCAGGTGCACGCCCAGCGAGCGGCCGATGCGGCCGATCTGGATGAACATGTCGATGAAGTCCGGCTTGGCCGTCAGCAGTTCGCTGAACTCGTCGATGACCAGAACCAGCGAGGGCAGCGGGATCAGCGGGGCACCCGCGGCCCGGGCCCGCTCGTAGTCGTGGATGTTGGCGTAGTTGCCGGCGTCACGCAGCAACTCCTGGCGACGGTTGAGCTCGCCGCGGATGGAGTCGCCCATGCGGTCCACCAGCGAGAGGTCGTCCGCCAGGTTGGTGATGACGGCCGCCACGTGCGGCATCTGCGACATCCCGGCGAAGGTCGCGCCGCCCTTGAAGTCGGCCAGCACGAAGTTCAGCGTCTCCGACGAGTGCGTGACCGCCAGGCCCAGGACCAGAGTGCGCAGCAGCTCCGACTTGCCCGAGCCGGTCGCGCCCACGCACAGACCGTGCGGGCCCATGCCGTCCTGCGCGGCCTCCTTCAGGTCCAGCATGACCGGCTGGCCGGCCTCGCCCACACCGATGGGCACGCGCAGCCGCTCGGCGGTCGACCTGGGACGCCAGGTGCGCCGTACGTCGACCGAGGCGGCGTCGCCCAGGTTCAGCAGGTCGGTGAACTCCAGTTTCGCCAGCAGCGGTTCGTCGTCATCACCGCCCGTGCCCATGCGCAGCGGGGCGAGCTGGCGGGCCAGCGCCTCGGCGGCCTCCGGGGAGAGGAGGTCGGGCCGCCCCCGGTACACCGCGCCGTGCGCGGACTCCAGGCGCAGTTCGCCGGGGCGCACAACCACGGACAGGCCGCCGCGCGGGCTGCCGATGTCGCCGGGCACGACCTCGATCACGGTCACCCCCTGCAGCCCCTCGGCGGCGGCCAGCATCGACTCCGGAGGCACCACGGAACCACCGTCCAGCACGACCACCACGTGCGGCTGGTCCAGCAGTGGCGGAGCGGAGGAGTTGAAGCGGGGGCGGCCCTCCAGCTTCGCGCCCAGCAGGTGCTCCAGCCCCGCGGCATCGCCCGTGACGAGCCGTCCGCTGCCCGCGCCGTCGGTGACGCCGGAGACCTGCGCGTGGGGCAGCCACTTGGCCCACTCCCAGCGTTCGGCGCCGTCCCGCCCGGTCACCACGCCGACCAGCAGGTCCTCGGGGGAGTGCAGGGCGACCAGGGAGGCGACCATGGCGCGGACGCCGCCGTGCACCGAGTCCGGCTCACCGCTCACCGTCAGGTGGTAGAAGGCGCGCAGGGACACGGCCATCGGCAGGTCCGCGACGGTGCCCTGTGTCTGGAGGAACTGGTGCATCGCGCCGGCCGTCAGCGGCTCAAGCTCGTCCACCGGCGCCGTCTCCGGAGCCACCAGCGCGGTGGCGAGCCGCTGCTCGCCCAGACCGACGCGTACGTGTACGAAGTCGTCGTCGCTCGCGCGCCGCTCCCACACCCGGCTGGGCGCCTCCCCGGCGAAGCGCGGGGAGGACTCGGCGACCAGTGCCCACAGCTGGTCCGGGGAGGGGTGCATGTAGTACTGCGCGTCCCGCTGCATGCGCGCCGTCCTGCGGACCCTGCGCCTGGTCTGCGCCAGGTACTTGAGGTAGTCGCGGCGCATCTGGGCCATCTCGCCCTGCGTGCCCCGCCGGAACCGCACGATGGTGGCGACGAGCATGGCCACGGTGGACGCGATCATGATCACGCCCATGATGCGCATGAAGGGATGCGCGTTCGGCATGAAGAAGAAGACCACCGAACCGCCCATGCCCAGCATCGGAAGAAGCTGGAACAGCACGCCCTCCTGCTGCCCGCGGGGGAGTTCGGGCGGCGGTTCGAGCCTCAGATCCTCGCCGGGCACGCTGGGCGGGAGCACCCGCGGCGGACGCTTGACGACGATCTGGCTCACGGAAGCATCAATCCCTCGGACAGAGCGGGACGGTGGTGTGCCTGCCGACGCCCCCGTGGCGACGGACCCCGTCCGCGCGGGGCGATACTACTGGCAGCCGGCGGCACCGGAGGGCGGTAGGGTTGCGCGCGGCGTACGCGCAGCCCGAGCGGCCGGCCAGGGGCGAAAAGCCGTGGGAGAACGCGGGGTTCCCGCAAAGGGGCCGCGCGCATCGTGTGGAGCCAGTGAGCCAGCGAGCAGCCCACGAGGGGGATCTCAAGGTGAGTACGACTGCACCGGCAGCCACCACCGGCTTCTGCCGGATCACCATCGTCGCGCCCGACAGCCGCATCGACGTGGCCCTCCCCGAGGACATCCCGGTCGCCGACCTGCACCCCGAGATCCTCCGCCTCAGCGGTCAGGTCTCCGCCGAGGGCGCCCCCGTCGGCTACCACCTGGTGCGCCGGGACGGCGGCGTGCTCGACAGCGCCCGTTCCCTGGCCGCCCAGCAGGTCCTGGACGGCGAGATCCTCAGCCTCCGCCCGTTCGCCGAGTCGCTGCCCCCGGCCGTCTTCGACGACGTATCCGACGCGGTGGCCTCCGCGGTCTCGAAGGACCGCAGGATGTGGAGCGACGACCTGATGCGCGTCGCCGGGCTGGTCGGCGGCGTGGTGCTGATGTCACTCATGGCCTTCGTGCTGTGGTTCGCCGACCCGGTGCGCCACGACATGCATGGTCTGCCGGGCGTCCTCGCCGCCGTGGCCGGAGTGCTGCTGATCGCCTTCGCGGCGGTACGGGCACGGGTGTACGACGACCGGCTCTCCGCGACGGCGCTCGGGCTGGCCTCCCTGCCACACGTGATGATCGCCGGATCCGGGCTGCTGCCCCCGGCGGACGGCGGCGGCGTGGGCAGGCTGCAGTTCCTGCTCGGATGCGTGGCGGTCCTGGTCGCCTCCGTCGCTCTGATCGCCGCCGCACCCGGCGGGGACGGCCCGTTCGTCGCCGCCGCCTCCGCCTCTGCCGTAGGCACCCTGGCCACCTTCACCGCCATCCTCACCGAGCTGAGCCCGGTACGGACCGCGGCCGTGTGCGTCCCCGTGGCGATCGGCGCCATCGCCTTCCTGCCTGGTCTCTCCGCCCGTTTCGCCCGGCTGCCCATCGGCTACAACGCGCCGCGCACCGGTTCCATGCGCTACGACGAGGACCCCGACGCCGCCCCCGACACCGCGGGCCCCGTCGACGCGGACCGCGTCGCGGTCCAGGCCCGCCGCGGCCACGAGACGCTGCTCGGCCTCGTCGGCGGCTGCGCGGCCGTCACCGTCGCATCGGCGGCCGTCCTGGGCTTCTCCGACTCCGGCTGGGGGCAGCTCCTCGCCCTGGCCGCCGGGCTGGCGGCGCTGGCACGCGCCCGCCTGTTCCGCTACACCACCCAGGTCGCCTGCGCCCTCGTCGCGGGCCTGACCGCCCTGGCCCTCCTCGCGCTCGGTCTGGCCCTCAACCCGCCCGCCGACCTGGTGGGCGAACTGCTGGCCGGGGACGGCGGCCCACTGGACCTGCGCACCGTCTGGCTGTCGGCCGCCCTGGCCGGCGCGGCGGCGCTGGCCACGGCCGTCGGCCTGGTCGTGCCGCGGCGCGGCGTCACCCCGTTCTGGGGCCGGTTCCTCGACTTCGCCGAGGGCTTCGTCCTGCTGTCGCTGATCCCGCTGTGCCTGGCGGTGCTGGACGCCTACTCCGCCGCACGGAGCATGACCGGCTGAGGCGGGTCTCCCGACCGCCCCGGGGGTTCCGACGGCGACCTGCGGTGAGTGGTCCGTCGCACGGCTGGTACGCTTGCCGACGGCCGTTTGTGTACGCGTCTTCCGGTGACCACCTGGAGGCAGCGCCCAGCGGACCCCGCCTCCCGAGTCCTGAAAGATCCCCTGCGCGGAAGACCAGGGGCACTCGGTGGCCTCGAAGAAGAAACCAGGGAGTATCGCGTGCCGCTCGACGCCGCTACGAAGAAGCAGATCATGACCGAGTTCGCCACCAAGGAGGGGGACACCGGCTCCCCCGAGGTCCAGGTCGCGATGCTCACCCGTCGCATCTCGGACCTCACCGAGCACCTGAAGACCCACAAGCACGACCACCACTCCCGCAGGGGTCTGCTGCTCCTGGTCGGCCAGCGCCGCCGCCTGCTGCAGTACCTGGCGAAGAAGGACATCCAGCGCTTCCGTGCGCTGGTCGAGCGCCTGGGCATCCGCCGCGGTGCGGCCGGCGCCCGGTAGTACGCCGTGAGAGGGAGCGGTTCCCGGCAGGGGAACCGCTCCCTTCGCCGTACTCGCGGCACCTCACAGGCACTCACGGAGACCAGAAGCTTTGTAGTCTGGTCCTACGACGACATGTGAAAACGAGGCGGAGCGCCTTCACGCTGCCGGTCCTCGGTAGTGGCCCCCGGGTGAAAAGACCCCGGGAGCTTCGATCGAAGACCGGCCCCCACGGGAAGACGCTCCACCACCACCGTCCGCGCCACACGGGCACGGACGCAGACGAGGAGAATTCCCTGGTGGAGAACGAGACCCACTACGCCGAGGCCGTCATCGACAACGGATCCTTCGGCACCCGCACCATCCGCTTCGAGACGGGCCGCCTGGCCCGCCAGGCCGCGGGCTCGGCCGTGGCCTACCTGGACGACGACACCATGGTGCTGTCGGCCACCACCGCCTCGAAGCACCCCAAGGAACAGCTGGACTTCTTCCCCCTGACGGTCGACGTCGAGGAGCGGATGTACGCCGCGGGCAAGATCCCCGGCTCCTTCTTCCGCCGCGAGGGCCGCCCCAGCGAGGACGCGATCCTCACCTGCCGCCTGATCGACCGCCCGCTGCGCCCGTCCTTCAAGAAGGGCCTGCGCAACGAGATCCAGATCGTCGAGACGATCCTCGCGCTCAACCCCGACCACCTCTACGACGTGGTCGCCATCAACGCTGCCTCCTGCTCCACCCAGCTGGCCGGACTGCCCTTCTCCGGCCCGATCGGCGGCACCCGCGTCGCCCTGATCCGCGGCCAGTGGGTGGCCTTCCCCACCCACGGCGAGCTGGAGGAGGCCGTCTTCGACATGGTCGTCGCCGGCCGTGTCCTGCCCGACGGCGACGTGGCGATCATGATGGTCGAGGCCGAGGCCACCGAGAAGACCGTCGAACTGGTCAGGGGTGGCGCCGAGGCGCCGACCGAAGAGCTCGTCGCCGCCGGCCTGGAGGCCGCCAAGCCCTTCATCAAGGCCCTGTGCAAGGCTCAGTCGGACCTGGCCGCCAAGGCCGCCAAGCCGGTCGGCGAGTTCCCGATCTACCTGGACTACCAGGACGACGTGTACGAGGCGCTGGAGGCGGCCGTCCGCGAGGAGCTGTCCCGGGCGCTGACCATCGCCGGCAAGCAGGAGCGCGAGAGCGAGCTCGACCGCGTCAAGGCGCTGGCCGCCGAGAAGCTGCTGCCGCGGTTCGAGGGGCGCGAGAAGGAGATCTCCGCGGCGTACCGCTCGCTGACCAAGGCACTGGTCCGCGAGCGCGTCATCAAGGAGAAGAAGCGCATCGACGGCCGCGGGCTGACCGACATCCGCACCCTGGCCGCCGAGGTCGAGGCGATCCCGCGGGTCCACGGCTCGGCGCTGTTCGAGCGCGGCGAGACCCAGATTCTGGGTGTCACCACCCTCAACATGCTCCGCATGGAGCAGCAGCTCGACACCCTCTCACCGGTGACGCGTAAGCGCTACATGCACAACTACAACTTCCCGCCGTACTCCACCGGCGAGACCGGCCGCGTCGGCTCCCCCAAGCGCCGCGAGATCGGCCACGGAGCGCTGGCCGAGCGGGCGATCGTCCCGGTGCTGCCCACCCGCGAGGAGTTCCCGTACGCCATCCGCCAGGTCTCCGAGGCGCTGGGTTCCAACGGCTCGACGTCCATGGGCTCGGTGTGCGCCTCCACCATGTCGCTGCTGAACGCCGGCGTGCCGCTCAAGGCGCCGGTCGCCGGCATCGCCATGGGCCTGATCTCCCAGGAGATCGAGGGCGAGACCCACTACGTCACCCTCACCGACATCCTCGGTGCGGAGGACGCCTTCGGCGACATGGACTTCAAGGTCGCCGGCACCCGCCAGTTCGTCACCGCCCTCCAGCTCGACACCAAGCTGGAGGGCATCCCGGCCTCCGTGCTGGCCGCGGCGCTCAAGCAGGCCCGCGACGCGCGTCTGCACATCCTGGACGTGATGAGCGAGGCCATCGACGTCCCGGACGAGATGTCCCCCAACGCGCCGCGGATCATCACCGTGAAGATTCCGGTCGACAAGATCGGCGAGGTCATCGGTCCCAAGGGCAAGATGATCAACCAGATCCAGGAGGACACCGGCGCCGACATCACCATCGAGGACGACGGCACCATCTACATCGGCGCCGCCGACGGTCCGGCCGCCGAGGCGGCCCGCGCCACCATCAACGGCATCGCCAACCCGACGATGCCCGAGGTCGGCGAGCGCTACCTGGGCACGGTCGTGAAGACCACCACCTTCGGAGCCTTCGTCTCCCTGCTCCCGGGCAAGGACGGCCTGCTGCACATCTCGCAGATCCGCAAGCTCGCCGGGGGCAAGCGTGTGGAGAACGTCGAGGACGTGCTGGGGGTCGGCCAGAAGGTCCAGGTCGAGATCGCCGAGATCGACCAGCGCGGCAAGCTGTCGCTGATCCCGGTCCTCGAGGAGGACGAGAAGGAAGGCACCGAGACCACCGACGCGAAGGACACCGCGACCAAGTGACGCGTACGCCCCGTACGACGGCCCGCCCCACCGCCCCGGTGGGGCGGGCCGTCGCCCGTCCCCATCACCCCGCCCGCCCGGCCGCAGGCCCCGTGCCCGGACCCGCCTCCGGACGCTGGTCCCCGTCCACCGCCACCACCGGGAACGGCACGGGCACCGTCCGCAGGACCGTGCTCCCCGGTGGCCTGCGGGTCGTCACCGAGTCGGTGCCGACCGTCCGCTCCGCCACCTTCGGCATCTGGGCGCGGGTCGGATCCCGTGACGAGACGCCCACGCTCAACGGCGCCACCCACTACCTGGAGCACCTGCTCTTCAAGGGAACCGGACGGCGCAGCGCCCTGGACATCTCCGCGGAGATCGACGCGGTCGGCGGCGAGATGAACGCCTTCACGGCGAAGGAGTTCACCTGTTACTACGCCCGGGTCCTGGACACCGACCTGCCGCTGGCGGTCGACGTCGTCTGCGACATGCTGACCGGCTCGCTGATCCGCTCCGAGGATGTCGACGCCGAGCGCAACGTCGTCCTGGAGGAGATCGCCATGACCGAGGACGACCCCGGGGACTGCGTCCACGACCTGTTCGCCAGAACCATGCTCGGCGACACCCCGCTGGGCCGCCCGGTCCTGGGCACCACCGACACCATCAACGCCCTCACCCGCGACCAGATCGCGCGCTTCTACCGCCGGCACTACGACCCCACCCACCTGGTCGTCGCCGCCGCCGGCAACCTCGACCACGACACGGTCGTACGCCAGGTGCGCGAGGCATTCGAACGCGCGGGCGCCCTGGGCCGCCCCGACGCCGAGCCCGTCGCCCCCCGGGGTGGCTCGCGCCGCATCCGCACCGCGGGCCGCGTCGACCTGCTGGACCGCGCCACCGAGCAGGCCCATGTCATCCTCGGCATGCCCGGACTGTCCCGCACCGACGAGCGCCGCTGGGCGCTCGGAGTGCTCAGCGCGGCCCTGGGCGGCGGCATGAGCTCCCGGCTGTTCCAGGAGGTGCGCGAGAAGCGCGGACTGGCCTACAGCGTGTACTCCTACACCTCCGGTTTCGCCGACTGCGGCCTGTTCGGCGTGTACGTGGGCTGCCGCCCCAACCTGGTCCACGACGTGCTGAAGATCTGCCGCGACGAGCTCGACCACGTCGCCTCGCACGGCCTGGGGGACGAGGAGCTGCGCCGTGCCGTCGGACAGGTCTCCGGCTCCACGGTCATGGGCCTGGAGGACACCGGCGCGCTGATGAACCACATCGGCAAGGGCGAGCTGTGCTGGGGCGAGCAGCTGTCGGTCGACGGGATGCTCGCGAAGATCGCGTCCGTCACCCCCGACGACATCCGCTCGGTGGCCCGCGAGATCCTGGGATGGCGGCCCTCGCTGTCGGTCATCGGACCACTGACCGACCGGCAGGGCGCCCGCCTGGACGAAGCCGTCGCCTGACCACGGGCCCGCCCGACCGAGGGTCCGCCCGGTTCGCCCGACCCGGGCCCCTCCGGGGGTCCGTACCCGTGAAAGGGAACACGCACATGAGCAAGCTCCGCGTAGCAGTCCTCGGCGCCAAGGGCCGTATCGGCTCCGAGGCCGTCCGCGCCGTGGAGGGCGCCGACGACATGGAGCTCGTCGCCGCCCTGGACAAGGACGACTCCCTGGAAGCCCTCACCGAGGCGGGCGCCCGGGTCGCGGTGGACCTGACGCGTCCCGAGGCGGTGATGGGCAACCTGGAGTTCTGCGTCGGCCACGGGATCCACGGGGTCGTCGGCACCACCGGCTGGACCGACGAGCGCTTCGGAGAGCTGCGCACCTGGCTGGAGGCGTCCCCCGGCACCGGAGTACTGGTCGCGCCGAACTTCTCCATCGGCGCCGTGCTGACCATGCGCTTCGCCCGGCAGGCCGCCCGCTTCTTCGAGTCCGCCGAGGTCGTCGAGCTGCACCACCCCGACAAGGCCGACGCGCCCTCCGGCACCGCCACCCGCACGGCCCGGCTCATCGCCGAGGCGCGCGCCGAGGCGGGCTGCCCGGCGCAGCCGGACGCCACCACCTCGGCCCTCGACGGCGCCCGCGGCGCGGACGTGGACGGGGTTCCGGTGCACTCGGTGCGGCTGCGCGGGCTGCTGGCGCACCAGGAGGTGCTCTTCGGTGACACCGGCGAGACCCTCACCATCCGCCACGACTCGCTGCACCACAGCAGCTTCATGCCCGGCATCCTGCTGGGAGTGCGCCGGGTGACCGGCACCTCCGGCCTCACCGTGGGGCTGGAGCATTTCATGGACCTGGACTGAGACCCATGGGCGGAAAGATCACTTACGTCTTCCTCGCCGTCTCACTGGTCGTCGTCTTCGCGGTGGCGGCCCTGGAGGGCGTACTGCTGCTGAGGACGGGCGAGCCGGCCGCGATGGGAATGGGGGTCGTCGCCTTCGTCCTGCCGTGCGTCGGCGCCTGGTTCCTGTGGCACAACACCAGCTTCGCGCGGAACGCGGGCCGTCTGGCGCGTGAGCTGGAGGCCGAGGGAGGGCTGCCGCAGGACGGGCCCGCGCGGACGGCGGGCGGGCGCGTGGACAAGGCTTCGGCGGACGAGGTCTTCGCCCGGCGCAAGGAGGAGGCCGAGGCCACCCCGGACGACTGGCGCTGCTGGTTCCGGCTGGCCGTGGCCTACCACGACGCCCGGGACACCCCGCGGGCCCGCAAGGCCATGCAGCGGGCCATCGCGCTGCACGACGGCAGGCCCGTGCGGGAGACGGCGGCCTGAACGGCGCCGTGGCCGCCCCGGGCCCGCCGGATCGCCGCGGGCTAGGGGCGGCGGTTCTCCGCGGCCCAGCCCTCCACCACGTCCGCCGCCTGGTCGAAGGAACCGGGGCGGGAGAGGAAGTCGGCGTTGTGGTCGGTCAGCACCGGCCTCAGCGCCTCGCCTCGCCGCGGTTCGACGAGCAGGGCCTGACCCTGCACGGTCCGCGGCATGCCCAGCCACTTCACCGGCTGCTGCACGGTCCGTACGGCCGAGATGTTCCGCCAGGGCAGCGTCGTGGTCGAGAACAGGCTCACCTGGCGTATCCCGCGGGCGCTGACCCACACACCCATCCGCAGCAGCCGCAGTGCGTACGCGATCACCAGGGCCGCGGCGAGCAGGCACACGGCCGCCTCCGCGGCGGAGCCCGCCATGGCGATGATCAGAGCGGACATCAGTACGTAGGCGGCGAGCAGCAGCGTCAGCGCCGCTCCGGCGACCCGCCAGGGTCCCGGCCGGTACGGTCGCCGCCATCTCTCCCGCTCCTCGTACGGCAGCGGTTCGTCGGAGGCGGTGGCGTCCAGTTCGCCGTCGGCCGTCAGGAAGTGCAGTGGCACGGAATCCTCGCTCACGGACACAGTGGGTGGGGCCTGTGAGCGAGGAGATTATCAGCGGCTCTCGGCGGCGCTCGGGTGGTCCGGTCCGCCGTCCTGTGGTTGAGGGTTCTCAAGGGCCGGCACTCCCAGGAGCAGGGACCCCACGAGCCCGGCGACCGCGACCACCCCGAGCAGCACGCGACCGGCCATGTCCGTCCTCGACGGGCGGTGGCGCGGGGGAGTGACGTTACTGCGGAAGTGTCCGGACTCGGCGACGAAGGCGAAGGGGACGGACTCCTCGCGGCGGACCATCTGCTGCTCCTCGGAAGGTGATCTGCACTATCACGGGTAGAACGTCCGGACGTCCGGGCAAGTGCCCGTTTTCTGATGCTTGTGGAAGGATATCAGCGACCTGGGTCGCCGCCGTGCGGACGGGAGCGCGCCGGGGCGAGGTCGATCCGGTGGACGTCGCCGCCATAGGCTGTGCGCCGCCCCGACTTCCCGCGTGGCACGACCGAAAGGATTCCCCGGTGTCCGACGCCCCCGACATCCGCTTCCGCAGTGACATGACCGTCGAGCTGGTCAAACACTCGGCCGCAGACACCGATGTGCTGTGGGCGGCGCGGGTCTCCACCGCGGGTGAGCAGTCCCTGGAGGAACTGGAGAAGGACCCGCGGCGCTCCAGGGGACTGATCAACTTCCTGATGCGCGACCGGCACGGCAGCCCGTTCGAGCACAACTCGATGACCTTCTTCATCAGCGCGCCGCTGTTCGTCTTCCGCGAGTTCCACCGCCACAGGGCCGGCTGGAGCTACAACGAGGAGAGCGGCAGGTACCGGGAGCTGGAGCCCGTCTTCTACGTGCCGGACGCCTCCCGCAAGCTGGTGCAGGAGGGACGTCCGGGCAAGTACCGGTTCGTCGAGGGTACGGCCGAGCAGCACCGGGGCGCCGTCCGGGCCCTCGGGGACAGCTACCGCCGCTCCTACGAGGCGTACCAGGAGATGCTGGGCGCCGGAATCGCCCGCGAGGTCGCCCGCGCGGCCCTTCCGGTCGGTCTCTACTCCTCGATGTACGCCACCTGCAACGCCCGGTCGCTGATGCACTTCCTGGGGCTGCGCACCCGGCACGAGCTGGCGAGGGTGCCCTCCTTCCCGCAGCGGGAGATCGAGATGGTCGCCGAGCGGATGGAGGCGCGCTGGGCCGATCTCATGCCGCTGACACACGAGGCGTTCAACACCAACGGGCGAGTCGCTCCATAAGGGGGGCGCCTACCCTCTTTGCCCGAATTGCGGCTTTTCGAGATTTTCGTCTACGCTTTTTCCATGGACCCGGCACTGTCTGAACCCCCGAGCGGACAGTGCCGGGCTCCTCAACCGCCTCCCGAGAGCACATCGGGCCTCAGGCTGCGAGTAGCGTGGGACCCATGGCTCCGACCTCCACACCGCAGACGCCCTTCGGGCGGGTCCTGACCGCGATGGTCACGCCGTTCACCGCGGACGGCGATCTCGATCTCGACGGCGCGCAGCGGCTCGCCACCCACCTGGTGGACGCCGGCAACGACGGCATCGTCGTCAACGGCACCACCGGCGAGTCCCCGACCACCAGCGATGTGGAGAAAGCGCGGCTCGTGCGGGCCGTGGTCGAGGCGGTCGGAGACCGCGCACACGTCGTCGCCGGAGCCGGCACCAACGACACCCGGCACAGCCTGGAACTGGCCCGTGCGGCCGAGCGGGCCGGCGCCCAGGGCCTGCTGGCCGTCACGCCGTACTACAGCAAGCCTCCACAGGAGGGGCTGTACCGGCACTTCACCGCCATCGCCGACGCCACCGGCCTGCCGGTCATGCTCTACGACATCCCCGGCCGCAGCGGCGTCCCCATCAACACCGAGACCATCGTCCGGCTGGCCGAGCACCCCAGGATCGTCGCCAACAAGGACGCCAAGGGCGATCTGGGGCGTGCGAGCTGGGCCATCGCCACCAGCGGACTCGCCTGGTACAGCGGTGACGACATGCTCAACCTCCCGCTGCTGTCCGTCGGCGCGGTCGGCTTCGTCTCGGTCGTCGGCCATGTGGTCGCCCCGGAGCTGCGGACCCTGCTGGACGCCCACCTCGGCGGTGACGTCACCAAGGCGACGGAGATCCACCAGAAGCTGCTGCCCGTCTTCACGGGTATGTTCCGAACCCAGGGCGTGATCACCACCAAGGCCGCGCTCACACTCCGGGGGCTGCCCGCGGGTCCTCTGCGCATGCCGCTCGTCGAGCTGACCCCGGAGGAGACCGAGCAGCTCAAGCGCGATCTCGCCGCCGGCGGGGTACAGCTCTGAAACAGACTTCACAACTGGATACCGACCAACAACTGCAAGTGCACGACGATCACGCGCCACGTGCCCCCAGGGTGCGTGGCGCGTGTGGTGAGGAGAGACTTTTGAGCCACCCGCATCCCGAACTCGGCCCACCGCCGCCACTGCCCGAGAGCGGTCTGCGCATCACCCCGCTGGGCGGTCTCGGCGAGATCGGCCGCAACATGACCGTCTTCGAGTACGGCGGCCGACTACTCATCGTCGACTGCGGTGTGCTCTTCCCCGAGGAGGAGCAGCCCGGAGTCGACCTGATCCTTCCCGACTTCAGCTCGGTGCGGGGCCGGCTGGACGACATCGACGGCATCGTCCTGACCCACGGCCACGAGGACCACATCGGCGGCGTGCCGTACCTGCTGCGCGAGAAGCCGGACATCCCGCTGATCGGTTCCAAACTGACCCTGGCTCTGATCGAGGCCAAGCTCCAGGAACACCGCATCCGTCCCTACACCCTCGAGGTGACCGAGGGCGACCGCGAGCACATCGGTCCGTTCGACTGCGAGTTCGTGGCGGTCAACCACTCCATCCCGGACGCCCTTGCCGTCGCCGTCCGCACCCCGGCGGGCATGGCCGTGCACACCGGCGACTTCAAGATGGACCAACTTCCGCTGGACCGTCGCCTCACCGACCTGCGAGCCTTCGCGCGCCTGGGCGAGGAAGGCATCGACCTGCTGCTGTCGGACTCCACGAACGCGGAGGTGCCGGGCTTCACCCCGCACGAGCGCGACATCTCCCAGGTCCTGCGCCAGGTGTTCGCCGGTGCGCAGAGGCGCATCATCGTGGCGAGCTTCGCCAGCCACGTCCACCGCATCCAGCAGATCCTCGACGCGGCCCACGAGTACGGCCGCCGTGTCGCCTTCGTCGGCCGCTCGATGGTCCGCAACATGGGCATCGCCCGGGACCTGGGCTACCTCAAGGTGCCCGCGGGACTCGTCGTGGACGTCAGGACGCTGGGGGACCTGCCGGACGACGAGGTGGTGCTCGTCTGCACCGGGTCGCAGGGCGAGCCGATGGCCGCGCTGTCGCGGATGGCCAACCGGGACCACCAGATCCGCATCGTTCCCGGAGACACGGTAATCCTGGCCTCCTCGCTGATCCCGGGTAACGAGAACGCGGTCTACCGGGTGATCAACGGACTGACACGCTGGGGCGCCAACGTCGTCCACAAGGGCAACGCCAAGGTCCACGTCTCCGGCCACGCCTCGGCCGGTGAACTGCTCTACTTCTACAATATCTGCCGGCCGAAGAACCTGATGCCGGTCCACGGCGAGTGGCGCCATCTGCGCGCCAACGCGGAGCTGGGCGCGCAGACCGGTGTGCCCAAGGACCACATCGTGATCGCCGAGGACGGTGTGGTGGTCGACCTGGTCGACGGCAGGGCCAAGATCGCGGGGAAGGTCCAGGCAGGCTATGTCTACGTCGACGGCCTGTCGGTCGGCGACGTCACCGAGTCATCGCTGAAGGACCGCCGGATCCTGGGCGAGGAGGGGATCATCTCGATCTTCGTGGTGGTGGACAGCACCACCGGCAAGATCACGGGAGGCCCGCACATCCAGTCCAGGGGGTCCGGCATCGACGACAAGGACTTCGAGTCGGTGATCCCCAAGATCGACGAAGCCCTGGCCAAATCGGCACAGGACGGCATCTCCGAGCCGCACCAGGTGCAGCAGCTCGTCCGCCGTGTGGTCGGCAGGTGGGTGTCGGACAACTACCGCCGCCGGCCCATGATCCTCCCCGTGGTCGTCGAGGTCTGAGGCTCAACCTGGGGCGGGGGGGGGGGGGGGGGGGGGGGGGGGGGGGGGGGGGGGGGGGGGGGGGGGGG
>NZ_JAJFAU010000046.1 GCF_022614595.1 Streptomyces sp. CNQ085 | reverse complement strand
GCCCCGGCGCACCGCGCCGGCCGGCCGACCCGCCGGCGGTCCCGGCGCGCCGCGGGACGTACCGGGCGACGGCCCGCAGGCCGTGCCCGAGGACATCACCGCGCTGCTGGCCGAGGGCGGCGCGCCCGCGGCGCTGGGCGCGGCCGTGGTGGAGGCCCTCGGCGAGGGTGCCGCCGAGGTGCTGCGGGCCGACCCGTGGGAGCTGCTGGCGGTCCCGGGCGTGGCACCGGAGCGGGCGGACGGCTTCGCGCGGGCGCTGTTGGGGCCGGACGGCGGTCCGGGCGACGAGCGGCGCGGCCGTGCCCTGGCGGTGTGGTTGCTGGAACGGGCGGCGCTGTCCGGGCACACCGTGCTCGCCCCGAAGGCCCTGGCCGAGGGACTGGCCCGGTACGGCGTACCGGAGCCGGATGCGGCGGTGGGCGAGGCGGTCGACGCGGGCGCGGTGCTGACCTTCGAGGACGCCCCGGAGGAGGGCTCCGGGAACGGGGAGGCCGTGGCCGGGAGCACCGGGGCGGAAGATGAGGCGGGCGAGCGGCCCGTACGGTTGCTCGTCGGCCTGGAGCGCCACGCGCTGGCCGAGGAGAGCCTGGCCGAGGGGCTGGCCCGGCTGGGCAGCACCTTCGTCCCGCCCGGCGAGGAGGAGACGGCCCGCTGGGAGGAGGCCGCGGGTAGGGCGCCCGGTCCGTCCGCGGCCGAGCTGGTGCGCGCCGTCGCCCGCAGCGGTCTGGTGGTACACACCGGCGGCGAGGCCGCCCGCGGCGAGCCGGCGGCGCTGGTGGCCGCGGCCCGGGCGCTGGGACTGCGGGCGTACGCCGCCGCGCACAGCGAGGACGGCAGGCGGCGGCTGGCGGAGCTGCTGGACACCGAGGGCGGCGACCGGGGCGGCCCGGGCCCGGCGGCCGTCACCGTCGACGGGCTGCTGGCCGGCCGGGAGGGCCCGGGGCGCGACGAGGAGGGCGCGTACGCACTGGACCTGCTCGCCGTGCTGGACGCCCCCCAGCTCGACGCCGAGCGCGCGGCGGCGCTGGCCGAGGCGGTGCCGGACGGCGCACGGCTGATCCTCAGCGGTGATCCGCACCTGCTCGGCTCGGCGGGCGCCGGCCAGGTGCTGGCCGATCTGCTCGCGGCACGCGTCTGCCCGCAGATCGTCTCCCGCACCCCGGATCCCGGGCCGGTCGGCGAACTGGTCTCGGGCGTCGGGGCCGGCGAGCTGAACCGGGTGGAGGCGCCCGGCCGGGAGGTGATGATCGTCCCGGTGCGCGACGCCGGGGAGGCGGTGCACCGCACCGTGCAGCTCGTCGCCGACTCGGTGCCCCGGGCGCTCGGGGTGCCCGCCGGGCTGACGCAGGTGATCACGCCCGGCCACGGCGGCGCCGCGGGCACCCGGGCGCTCAACGCCGCCCTCAAGGAGCGGCTCAACCCCGGCCCCGGCCGGTTCGGCGGCTTCGACCCGGGCGACCGGGTGGCCCACTCCCCCTCACCCGGGCACACCTCACCGGGGACGGTGGTGTCGGGGGACGAGGAGGGGCTGCGTCTGGACTGCTCCGGCCGCGCCGTCACCGTCCCGCGCGGGCGGGTGGCGCGGACGGTGCGGCACGGCTGGGCGATCACCGCCCACCAGGCCGTCGGGACGCGCTGGCCGGCAGCCGTGGTGGTGCTTCCGGGCGACGCGGTCCCGGCTCTCAACCGCGCCTGGGTGTACACGGCGTTCGGCCGCGGCGAGCGGCACCTGTCCGTGGTGCACGGTGTGGACCAGGCGCTGCCGCGGGCGGTGGAGCGGATCCCGGCCCCGGAGCGCACGACACGCCTGCGCACGCTGCTGCGCGCGCAGGCGTCGACGGCGGGGCAGGGCGGGGCGTATCAGTCCGCGGCCCGGACCACCGGCCCGCCGCCCTCGTCCTCGCCGTAGAGGTCCTCCTCCTCGTCGAAGACGGCGCTGGCGTCGAAGCGGCAGACGACCTGCTCGGGGTCGGCCCCGTCGAAGGGCGAGCCCAGCCACTCCCCCGGCTCGGCGGGTTCGTCGCCCGCGATCACCCAGAGCGTGGAGTCGCCCTCCTCCAGGCCGAACTCCTCGTGCCGGGTGGCGATCTCGTCGGGTTCGTACTCGCCGAACAGCACGCTGAGGGCGGCGTGCACCCCGCTCCCGGCGAAGGGGCCCTCCAGCGCCTCCTCGTCCGTGTCCGCCGAGTCCGGGTCGAGCGCGGTGACGCGCTGGGCCTGGGCCATCAGCCGCTGCGGCTCCACGACGGTGTAGTCGCGGCGGATGAGAACGCTGAGGACGCCGGGTTCCTCCGGCCCGGCGTAGGCGGGCATGCCGTCGCCGCCCGGGATCTCGAAGGGTGTGACCTCGTCGTAGACGTCGTACAACAGCTCGTCGTACGCCTCGCCCGCCGCGGCCAGTTCGTCGAAGGCGGCGTGGACGGCGGCCTCGGCCCGGGCGGCCCCGGCACCCGAGCCCCCCTCGGCAGACCGTCGTTCGACGGCTTCGAGGTGACGGTCCAGCGCGGTCTTCAACGCTTCGGCGGCGGCTCGTACCTCGGCAGCACCGGGCTGCGCAGCATCAGACATAGTGCAGACGCTATCCGTACCGGGGCCCCGCACGCACAATAGATGTGATGCCGGAATACGAATTTCGCGATGTGTACGTCCCGCGCGGGGTCTCCCGCAAGGCCGCCACACGTCTGTTGACCGAACACGCCGAGTACGGACACTGGGAACTGGACCGCCTCAGGCTCAACTCCGACGGCAGCCGCCGGGTACGGCTGCGGCGGCGAATCATCCGCCAGTTGCGCGCCACCTGGTGACGCGGAACGCGGAAGGAGCGGACCCCGACCCCCGTAAGGGGCGGAGCCCGCTCCTCGCCGTGCTTCCGGCTGTGGTCCCCGGGGTGTCTCCCGGCGCCGGTCAGCCCCGCATGGCGCGGGCGCGCCGGTAGAGCAGGGCTCCGCCGAGCAGCGCCCCGGCACCGGCCGGGACGACCGTGCCCAGCCCGACGCTGCCGGTCTGCGCCAGCTCGCCGCCCATGGCCTGGGGGGCGGGCTTCCGGGGGGCCTCGGCACGGGGCTTGTCCCTCTCCTCCGGCTGCTTGGGCTCCTCCGGCTTCGGCTTCTCCGGGTTCTCGGGCCCGGGCTCCTCCGGCTTCGGCTTCTCCGGCCCGGGCTTCTCCGGGGACGGCTTGTGGTCGCTCGTGTTGGCGCACTCGTTGCCGGCGGCCGGGTTGAGACCGCCCACCACGTTCACGGAGTTGCCGCAGGCGTTGACCGGCGCGTGGACCGGGGCCTGGACGGTGTTGCCGGACAGCACGCCCGGCGAGCCCGCGGCCACACCCTCGGCCCGGGCCCCGCCGTCGCCGGCGTGCTTCCCGCGCTGCGTCTCGCCGTGCTCCTTGCTCTGCTCCTCGCCCTGTCCCCGGTCCTGGCCGCCGGGGTTCCCCTGGTGGCCGCCCTGGTGGTGGCCTCCGTCATGGCCGCCCTGGTGGTTGTCGTCCATGTTGGCGCACTCGTTGCCGAAGGCCGGGTTGAGACCGCCGCCCACGGTCGCGGTGTTGCCGCAGGCGTTGACCGGCGCGTGGACCGGGGCCTGGACGGTGTTGCCGGACAGCACGCCCGGCGAGCCCGCGGCCACACCCCGGGCCTCGGCGTCCGCGTGGGCGGCGTGACCGCCCGACATGGCCAGCACGCCGCCGGCCGCGGCGATGGTGATCAGGCCCTTCCTTGTGACCTGTCGCATGTGTACTTCCCCTTGCCCTCTGATGTGCGGGTGGCTTGCGGTCTACGGGTTGAGCGCGGGCGGGAGGCACTCCTCGCCCCCGTCCGCCGAAACGGCGGCCCCGGAGCGCATGGCGCGCGCTCCGGGGCCGCCGCGCACAGGCCCCTCGCGGGCCCGGACGCGACGTCAGTCGTTGACGCAGAAGTTGCCGAAGGCGGGGTTCAGCAGCCCGATCACGCTGATCGTGTTGCCGCAGGCGTTCACCGGAACGTGGATCGGCGCCTGGATGACGTTGCCGGAGACGACACCGGGGGAGCCGATGGCGGCGCCCTTGGCACCGGAGTCGGCGGCGGCCACACCCGCGCCCGCGAGCACGAGACCACCGGTGGCAGCCGCGACGGCGACGACCTTCTTGATCATTCTTCCTCCTTGTTGGCAATGCGATCCCAGCCGCGGACCGCACTCCCTGTAACGACATCGGAGGAAGCGGGCTACGGCCCGAGGGCGCATTCACCCGTCCTGGTCACACACGCACACACGGGCGATTAACGGGAGGGCCGGACCGTGCCCGATCGCACCGGGCCCTGCGGCGCCGGGCCGGTCAGCACTGGTCGATGAAGCGGTCCAGTACCCGCACGCCGAACTTCAGCCCCTCCACCGGCACCCGCTCGTCCACCCCGTGGAACATCCCGGCGAAGTCCAGCTCCGGCGGCAGCTTCAGCGGGGCGAACCCGAAGCAGCGGATGCCCAGGTCGTCGAAGGACTTGGCGTCGGTGCCGCCGGAGAGCATGTACGGCACGGCCCGCGCGATCGGGTCCTCGGCCTTCAGCGCGGACTGCATGGCGTCCACCAGGGCGCCGTCGAAGCCGGTCTCCACCGCCTTGTCGGCGTGCACGTCCTCGCGCCTCACGCGCGGGCCCAGGATCCGGTCGAGGTCGGCCAGGAACTCCTCCTCGTGGCCGGGCAGGAAGCGCCCGTCGACATGGGCGGTGGCCTGCCCGGGGATGACGTTGACCTTGTAGCCGGCGCCGAGCATCGTCGGCGCGGAGGTGTTGCGCAGCGTCGCCCCGATCAGTTTGGCGATGCCGCCGAGCTTCGCCAGGGTCTCGTCCATGTCCTCCGGGTCCAGCTCCACGCCGAGGGCGTCGGAGAGCTCGTCGAGGAAGGAGCGCACCGTCTTGGTCACCCGGACCGGGAACCTGTGCCGTCCCAGCCGTCCGACCGCCTCGCACAGTTCGGTGATCGCGTTGTCGTCGTTGGTCATCGAGCCGTGCCCGGCGGTGCCGTCCACGGTGAGCCGCATCCAGTGCATGCCCTTCTCTGCGGTCTCCACCAGGTACAGCCGCAGCTTCTCGTTGACGGTGAAGGAGAAGCCGCCGACCTCGCCGATCGCCTCGGTCACGCCCTCGAACAGCTCCGGGTGCCGTTCGACCAGGTGCTTCGCCCCCCAGGTGCCGCCCGCCTCCTCGTCGGCGAGGAAGGCGAGCACGATGTCGCGCGGGGGCTTGCGACCGCCGCGCAGCCGGTCACGCACGACCGCCAGCGTCATCGCGTCCATGTCCTTCATGTCGACCGCGCCGCGGCCCCACACGCAGCCGTCGGCGATCTCGCCGGAGAACGGGTGGTGGGTCCAGTCCTCGGCGTTGGCCGGGACGACGTCGGTGTGCCCGTGGATGAGCAGCGCGGGCCGGGAGGGGTCCTCGCCCTCGATCCTGGCGACGGTCGACGCCCGGCCCGGGTGCGACTCGAAGATCTCCGGCTCCAGTCCCACCTCCGCGAGCTTCTCCGCCACGTACTCGGCCGCGGCCCGTTCACCCGGTCCCGAGTGGTCGCCGTAGTTGCTGGTGTCGATCCGGATGAGATCGCGGCACAGGTCGACGACCTCCTCCTCGCCCCTGACCGCGTCGGCCGCGGTGGTGGTCGCGTTCGGCTCGCTCACACTGCCTCCTCGTGTTGCGGGGTTTCGCGCCCATCCTCCCGTTTCCCGGGGCTGGAGCACAGGAGCCGGGATGATCGCCCGGCTCCCTCCCAGTGCTATGGTTTACACGTCGCCATGGCCCCGGTCGGCGGCACGCACCTGTCCGGGTGGCGGAATGGCAGACGCGCTAGCTTGAGGTGCTAGTGCCCTTTATCGGGCGTGGGGGTTCAAGTCCCCCTCCGGACACAGGGAAGCCGAGGGCCCCGCGGAAATCCGCGGGGCCCTCGCCGTGTCCGGTCCGGGCCCGGTTCAGCCCACAGCCTCCGCCGCCGCGCGGCCCGCGGTGCGGCCCGAGAAGAGGCAGCCGCCCAGGAAGGTGCCCTCCAGGGAGCGGTAGCCGTGCATGCCCCCGCCGCCGAAGCCGGCGGCCTCACCGGCCGCGTAGAGACCGGGCAGCACCTCGCCTCCGGTGGTGAGGACGCGGGAGGACAGGTCGGTCTCCAGACCGCCGAGGGTCTTGCGGGTGAGGATGTTCAGGCGCACGGCGATCAGCGGGCCCGCCTTCGGGTCCAGCAGCCGGTGGGGCGGGGCGACGCGGATGAGCTTGTCCCCGAGGTAGCCGCGGGCGCCCCGTACGGCGGTGATCTGGAGGTCCTTGGTGAAGGGGTTGGCGATCTCGCGGTCGCGGGCGGTGATCTCGCGGCGCAGGCCGGCCTCGTCGATCAGACCGTCCCCGGTGAGCGCGTTCATGCCGCGCACCAGGGCGGACAGGTCGCGCTCGACGACGAAGTCGGCGCCCTTGTCCATGAACGCGCGCACCGGGCCGGGCACTCCGGAGCCGGCCCGGCCGAGCACCTGGCGGACACTGCGGCCGGTGAGATCGGGATTCTGCTCCGAGCCGGAGAGCGCGAACTCCTTCTCGACGATCTTCCGCGTGAGGACGAACCAGGTGTACTCGTACCCCGTGCCCATGATGTGCTCGAGAGTGCCGAGCGTGTCGAAGCCGGGGAAGAGCGGCACCGGCAGCCGGCTGCCGGAGGCGTCCAGCCACAGGGAGGAGGGACCCGGCAGGATGCGGATGCCGTGCCGCGCCCAGACCGGGTCCCAGTTCTCGATGCCCTCGGTGTAGTGCCACATCCGGTCGCGGTTGACGATCCGGCCGCCGGCCTCCTCGGCGATGCCCAGCATCGCGCCGTCGACGTGGGCGGGCACTCCGGAGAGCATCCGCCTGGGCGGAGTGCCCAGCCGCTCGGGCCAGTTGGCGCGCACCAGGTCGTGGTTGCCGCCGATGCCGCCGGAGGCGACGATCACCGCCTGGGCGCGCAGTTCGAAGACGCCGGTCACCTCCCGGCCGGCGGCCGTGCCGCGTGCGGCACCGCTGGGGGCGAGCACCTCGCCCGTGACGGTGTCCACCGCTCCGGCGCCGCGGGCCAGCCCCGTGACGCGGTGCCGGAAGCGCAGGTCCACCAGGCCCCGTTCGGCGCCCTGCCGCACCCGCCGTTCGAAGGGTTCGACCAGACCGGGCCCGGTGCCCCAGGTGATGTGGAAGCGCGGCACCGAGTTGCCGTGGCCGCGGGCGTCGTAGCCGCCACGCTCGGCCCAGCCGACGACGGGGAACAGCCGCACGCCCTGGGCGCGCAGCCAGGCGCGCTTCTCCCCTGCCGCGAAGTCGACGTACGCCTCGGCCCAGCGGCGCGGCCAGGCGTCCTCCTCGCGGTCGAAGCCGGCCGTGCCGAGCCAGTCCTGCCAGGCCAGCTCGCGGCTGTCGCGCACGCGCATTCGGCGCTGCTCGGGCGAGTCGACGAGGAACAGCCCGCCGAATGACCAGTGCGCCTGGCCGCCCAGGGACGCTTCGGACTCCTGGTCGAGCAGGATCACCTTCCGTCCGGCACCGGCCAGTTCGGCGGTGGCCGCGAGCCCGGCCAGGCCCGCCCCGATCACGATCACATCGGCGTCGTACGCCATCGGCCCATCCGCTCCTCGGTCCGTCCCGCTGGTGACCGGAGAGTAACCCCCCGCCCTGGCGCACGACACCCCCGCGGGCTGCTTTGATGGCCGGGTGACGAGCGAGGAGACGGCGGGCAGGTCCGCGAACGAGCTGCTGGACATCGTGGACGAGTACGACCGTGTGATCGGCCGGGCCCGGCGCGGCACCGCCACCGCCCGGCGGATGCGGCACCGGAGCGTGGCGGTGCGGGTGTACGACGCCGAGGGCCGGATCTTCGTGCACCGCCGCACCCCGGGCAAGCTGGTCTTCCCCTCGATGTACGACCTGATGGTCGGGGGCGTGGTCGGCGCGGGCGAGAGCTACGACGAGGCGGCGCTGCGCGAGGCCGGGGAGGAGCTGGGGGTGAGCGGGCTGCCGCACCCCGAGCACCGGCTGACGTTCCTGTACGAGTCGCCGGAGCACACCTGGTTCCTGGCCGTCTACGAGGTGCGGTGCGATCTGCCGGTGCGCCCGCAGGCCGAGGAGGTCGCCTGGTGGGACTTCCTGCCGAAGGGCGAGGTGGAGCGGCGGCTGGAGGGGTGGGACGTGGTACCCGACGGCCTGGAGTGCCACCGGCGGCTGGAGGAGTGGCACCGGGAGCGGGCCGGGGACCCCGCGTAGTGTCGGGAGCATGATCGAACGGCTCTGGCATGGACTGCGGGACGCGCTGCGGCTGTGGCTGACGCCGGAGCGGATGCGGACCGAGGGCACCACCCCCGACTACCGCTTCTCGCTGGCCAACGAGCGGACCTTCCTGGCGTGGATCCGCACCGCGCTGGCGCTGGTGGCGGGCGGCCTGGCGGTGGACCAGTTCCTGACCGGGATCCGCCCCGGCCCCCGGGCCGCGATCGCCGTGTTGCTGCTGGCGGGCGGCGCGCTGTGCGCGGTACGGGCGGTCAACCACTGGCTGCGCACCGAGCGGGCCATGCGGCACGGCGACGATCTGCCGCTGTCCCGCTTCCCCGTGCTGCTGGCGCTGGGCACGGCGGTGGCCGCGCTGGTGGTGGTCGCCGGGGTGCTGCTGGGAGAACTGGGCCGGTGAGCGCGGACCGCCGGCCGCGCGGGGACGGGGCGGCCGTACGCGATCCGGCCGCGCAGCCGGAGCGCACCCGGATGGCCTGGCGGCGCACCACCCTGGCCTTCGCGGCGGTGGTGGCGCTGCTGGCCCGCGGGGCGCTGCACGACGGCGGGCCGCCGCGGCAGTACGTGCCGGCCGCGCTGGGGGCGCTGGTGTGGCTGGCCTTCCTGGGCCTGGCCCACCGCCGCATCCGCGCGCTGGATGTGCCCCGGCCGGGGACGCTGGGTACGCGCACGGCGTACGCGGCGGCCCTCTGTACGCTGTCGGTGCCGATCTTTGGAGTGGTGGTGTGGCTGTTGTGAGTCCGCTCGTCGTGGTGATGGGTGTGTCCGGGTCCGGGAAGACGACGGTGGGCACGGCCTTGGCGGAGCGGCTGGGGGTGCCGTACGCGGAGGCCGACGACTTCCACCCGCCCGGGAACGTGGCGAAGATGGCCTCGGGCGTCCCGCTGACGGACGCCGACCGCGCGCCCTGGCTGGACGCGATCGCCGCCTGGCTCAAGGCCCGGGGCGCCGACGGCGGCGTGGTCACCTGCTCCGCCCTCAAGCGCGCCTACCGCGACCGGCTGCGCCGGGCCGCGCCGGAGTTGTTCTTCCTTCATCTGGACGGCTCGCCCGAGCTGATCGGCGAGCGGCTGACGGGCCGCACCGGCCACTTCATGCCGTCCGCGCTGCTGAGGTCCCAGTTCGAGACGCTGGAGGCGCTGGACGCGGACGAGGCGGGCGCGGTCGTCCCCATCGACGGGACGCCGGACGAGGTCACGGAGCTGGCCGTCGCCGCCGTCCCCCGCTGACCCGTATCGCGGCCCCGGCGCCGTCTCCGCGCGGTGTCGGGGCTCTCTTTTCGCGCTCCTCCCTGGACTCCATACCGACCAGTCGGCATCATTGCCCGGTACGCACGACCACCCTCTTCCCGCCGAGGAGCCTGCCGATGACCGAGCACCACCCACCGGGCCTCGATCCCGCGCGGCTGCGCGCGTACCTGGACGGCGAGCGCCCGGGGCTCGTCCAGGGGCCCCTGAGCGCGGAGCTGATCGAGGGCGGCCGCTCGAACCTGACCTACAAGGTGAGCGACGGGACCTCGCGCTGGGTGGTGCGGCGCCCTCCGCTGGGCCACGTCCTGGCCACCGCGCACGACATGGCCCGCGAGCACCGGGTGATCAACGCCCTGGGCCCCACCGACGTGCCCGTGCCCGGCGCGGTGCTGCTGTGCGAGGACACCGCCGTCCTCGGCGCGCCCTTCTACGTGATGGAGTACGTGGAGGGCACCCCCTACCGCACCGCCGAGCAGCTCGCCCCGCTCGGTCCCGAGCGCACCCGCGAGCTGGTCCTCGGCCTGTCCGACGCCCTGGTGAAGCTCCACTCGGTGGACCCGGACTCCGTCGGCCTGGACGGTTTCGGACGCCCCGAGGGCTTCCTGGAACGGCAGCTGCGGCGCTGGGGCAAGCAGCTGGACGCCTCCCGCAGCCGCGAACTGCCCGGCATCGATGAGCTGCACGCCCTGCTCGGCAGCCGGATGCCCGCCTCCCCCGCCCCCGCGATCGTCCACGGCGACTACCGGCTGGACAACGTGCTCGTCGGCGCGGACGACCGGATCGCGGCCGTCCTCGACTGGGAGATGTCCACCCTCGGCGACCCGCTGACCGACCTGGGCCTGCTGGTGATGTACAGCGGCCGGCGGCGCATCCCCGGCGCCCCCATCGCCACCACCCGCGAGGCCCCCGGCCATCCCGACGCGCGGGAGCTGATCGAGCGGTACGCCTCCTCATCGGGCCGCGACGTCTCGGGCATCGCCTGGTACACGGCGTTCGCCTACTTCAAGCTCGCCGTGATCCTGGAGGGCATCCACTACCGCTACACCCTCGGACAGACCGTCGGCGCGGGCTTCGACCGCATCGGCGCGCTCGTCCCCCTCTTCGTCTCGGAAGGCCTCACCACCCTGCGGGAGGACTGATCCGCCATGGACTTCGGATTCGACGCACGCACCGAGGAGCTCCGCGAGAAGCTGCTGGCCTTCATGGACGAGCACGTCCACCCGGCGGAGGCGGTGGCCGAGGAGCAGCGCGCGGCGCTGGACTCGCCGTGGCGCACCCCGCCGGTGGTGGCGGAGCTGAAGGCCGCCGCCCGCGAGCGCGGCCTGTGGAACCTCTTCCTGCCCGACGCCGAGCACGGCGCCGGACTGACCAACCTCCAGTACGCGCCGCTGGCCGAGATCACCGGCCGCAGCCCACAGCTCGCCCCGACCGCCACCAACTGCGCCGCGCCCGACACCGGCAACATGGAGGTGCTGGCCCAGTTCGGCAGCGCCGAGCAGCGCGAGCGGTGGCTGAAGCCGCTGCTGGCCGGGGAGATCCGGTCGGCCTTCGCCATGACCGAGCCGGAGGTCGCCTCCTCCGACGCCACCAACATCGAGACCCACGTCCGGCGCGAGGGCGACGAGTACGTCATCACCGGCCGCAAGTGGTACATCTCCGGGGCGATGAGCCCCGACTGCGCGGTCTTCATCGTGATGGGCAAGACCGACCCGGACGGCGAGGACATCCGCCGCCAGCAGTCGATGGTGCTGGTGCCGCGCGACACCCCGGGCGTCGAGGTGCGCCGCGCGATGACGGTCTACGGCTACGAGGACCACTGGCACGGCGGCCACGCCGAGGTCATCTTCCACGACGTGCGGGTGCCGGTGGCCAACCTGATCGGCGAGGAGGGCGGGGGCTTCGCCATCGCCCAGGCCCGGCTGGGACCGGGCCGCATCCACCACTGCATGCGGCTGATCGGCATGGCCGAGCGGGCGATCGAGCTGATGTGCCGCCGCGCGGGCACCCGTACCGCCTTCGGCAGGCCGCTGGCCGCGCAGGGTGTCGTCCAGCAGTGGATCGCCGACGCGCGGGTGTCGGTGGAGCAGCTGCGGCTGCTGGTGCTCAAGACGGCCTGGCTGATGGACACCGTCGGCAACCGGGGCGCGCACACCGAGATCCAGGCCATCAAGATCGCGGTGCCGCGCACGGTCGTGGGCATCCTGGACCGCGCGGTGCAGCTGCACGGCGCGGGCGGCGTCAGCCAGGACTTCCCGCTGGCCGAGCTGTGGGCCGGCGCCCGCACCCTCCAGCTCGCCGACGGCCCGGACGAGGTCCACCAGCGCTCCCTGGCCCGCCGCGAGCTGAAGCGTTTCGCGCCCGCTCAGTCCTGAGGCCCCGCGCCCGGAGGGCGCGCGAGGGTGTTAGGACTACACTCCCAAGGAGTGTAGTCCTAACACCTGGAGCGAGATGCCGCGCCCGACAGGGCAGGCGCTGTCACCCGGTGCGGTTCCGCAGCGCGGCGGTGGTCTCCTCGACCAGTGCCCGCGCCTCGGCCACCGTCGCCGCCAGCGACTCGGAGGTCTCGCCAGGTGCTCCCAGCAAGCGTCGGGCCCGCGGGCCGAAGCCGGCCAGCGCGACCGGCAGTGTCTCGGCGACGGCCAGCGCGCCCTTCTCGTTGAGGCACCAGCGCCGGTCCCCGGCGAACACCGCCTGCACCAGCACACCGACCGCCCGGGACAGGCAGAGCGAGACGTAGAGCGTGTCCGCCCCTGCCGCGCCCTTCGCCGCGGCGCCGACCAGGAACTCCGCCTCCCAGGCCGCCGCGGTCAGCGACTCCCGCAGCGGCTCGGGGTAGACCGCGGTCCTGCGCCGAAGATCCGTCAACTCCCCGGATGAGTCGGCCAGTACCCGGCCGAGCGCCACCTCGCCCGCATAGCACGGTGACCAGAATCCGAGCGGGTGCCCGGCCTGTACGCCCACTTCGTACCGGCCCTCGCGGCAGTCCGCTCACACCCGCCCGACCCGGTCCAGGTCCCGCAGAATCCAGTCCACCGCCACACCGCCGACCCGCAGCCACGCACCGCCGTTCACCCAGGGCCCCCAGCCGCCCGGGCCGGCCATCTCCACCCCGGGACCGGCCAGCGCGCGCAGGGCGGCGAGGTCGAGTTCGCCCCGGTAGTAGACGCCGAGGTCCCAGTCCGATCCGGGCCGGTGCTCGCCGCGCGCCCGGCTGCCGCCGAGCATCACCCCGACCACGCCCGGCACCTCGGCCAGGCGGCCGGCCATGTCCTCGATGATCGCCCGCATGGAGCGAGTCTGGCAGCACCCGGAGCATCAGGCCGACGGATGGCGCTCCTCACGTGGCCGGTGTCTCCCGCCGGACTCCACCCTTGACCTCAACCTCACTTCAAGTATGGCACTCAAGCCCATGGATACTACGAGCAACGGCACCATCCTCTTCCGCAACACCATGCGCATCACCGACGGCCACCTCGACGGCTTCCGCCGCGCCATCGCGCAGGCGGTGGCGTTCGCCCGGGAACACGGGCCCCAGCTCATGGTGGAGGTCTTCATCGACGAGGAACGGATGCTGGCGCACAGCTTCCAGCTCTACCGCGACTCCGACGCCATCCGTACCCACTGGCGGCTGTCGGACCCGTACATCCGCGAGGTGATGGAGCACTGCGCCGTGGAGCGCTTCGAGGTGTTCGGCGAACCGGATCACGACATCGTCGCGGCCCTCAAGACCCCTGACGGCGATTCCTTCCCCTTCACCGTCTCGCCCCGCCTCGCCGGCTTCAACCGCCTTGCGGAGCCTGAGTTGGAGTGACTCCCCGCCCCCTTCCGGAGCCGGGTCTGTCAAACGAGCGGTGTAACCAAGGTTGTTGAGGGTTACTGACGGGCTGCCGACAGACGGCCGTCGAAGGTGATGTCGAAGGCATTCAGGGCGGTCTTCCAGCGCATGGTCCAGCGGGCCTGGCCCTTGCCGGTGGTCAGGCAGATCGTGTCCGACCTGCTGGTCATGAGCCCCCAGCCATCCGCGTCCCTGCGGACCCTGGCGGACGAACTGGACGTGGAGGGCCGGTAGTCACACCACATGGAAGGAGGCGCCGTATGTCCGTGATTCGCATCGAACTCGACAGCAAGCTCCTGCAACGCGTCATGGCGCTTGCGGAGGTCAGGGACAAGGGGGAAGCGGTGAATCCGGCACTCAGTTTCCACTTGGAGCGGCAGGAGCGTGGAGTATGCGTCAAGCGCGCCTTCGAGCGTGCGTGTGAGTGGGGGCCGTTGAGGACGCCGAGCGCCTGCACGATGCGGAGAAGCGCAACCGGTGAGCTTCTCCTGACCTTTCCAGCCGCCCACAAGGGAACCGTGTGTCCCCGGACCGCCCAGCGGTCCGGGGACACACGGCGCCGGCGGGTGGGCCGGCAGCGGCTCAGGGCTGGATGACGACGCGGCCGGTGGTGGTGCCGTCGGCGACGCGCTGGACGGCGTCGGCCGCGCCCTCCATCGGTACGCGCTCGCTCACCAGCGGCTTGACCACGCCCTGTTCGGCGAGTCTGGTCAGCTCCTCGTGGCAGGCGCGGACGGCGGCCGGGTCGTGGGTGTTGTACAGGCCCCAGTGCAGGCCGAGGATGGCGTAGTTCTTCACCAGGGCGTGGTTGAGGCCGGGGCTGGGGATGGCGCCGCCGGCGAAGCCGACGACCACGATCCGGCCCTCGAAGGCGACGCACTTGGTGGAGGCGGTGTACGCGTCGCCGCCGACAGGGTCGTAGACGACGTCCGCGCCGTGGCCGCCGGTGGCCTCCTTGACCGCCTGGGCCAGGCCCTTGACGCCGTCGACCGCGCGCCGGTCGATCACCGTCTCGCAGCCCAGCTCCCGGGCCACCGCCGCCTTCTCCGGCCCGCCGACGACGCCGATCACCTTGGCGCCCGCGGCCTGGCCGAGCTGGACGGCGGCGCTGCCCACTCCCCCGGCGGCGGCGTGGACCAGCAGCGTCTCGCCGGCCTGGAGGCGGGCGCGGCGGTGGAGGCCGAACCAGCCGGTCTGGTAGCCGATGTGGAGGGCGGCGGCCTCGGCGTCGTCCAGCGCCTTCGACGCGGGGGCGCAGTGGGCCTCGTCGACCGCCACCAGTTCGGCGAAGGCGCCGTGGGGCAGGTCGGGCTGGGCGATGACGCGGGTGCCGGTGGCGGTGGCGGTGCCCTCGCCGGCCGCCACGACCTCGCCGCACAGCTCCACGCCGGGGGTGAAGGGCAGCGGGGGGCGTACCTGGTAGTGGCCGCGGCACAGCAGCGCGTCGGGGAAGTTGACGTTCGCCGCCCGTACGCGCAGCAGGAGGCGGCCGGGGCCCGGCTCGGGGGCCGGGACCTCCTCCAGCCGCATCGCCTCGCGCGGTTCGCCGTTGCTGTGGACGCGCCATGCCTTCACCTGAGGCCTCCGCCTTGCTCGTAGGTCGTGTGGGGTCGTGGGTCCGGTGTCACAGTTCGTGGTTCGTGCCGGGTTCTCCGGGTGGTCCGTAAGGCGCCGGACCTGCGGGGGGATTCACGGCCGCAGGGCCCGCAGCAGCAGGTCCGCCAGGTGGTCGGCGACCTCCTGCGGGGTCATGCGCCCGCCGGGCCGGTACCAGGTGCTGAGGTGGTGCACGGAGCCGAAGTGGTAGTCCACCACCAGGTCGGCCGGGGTGGCGGTGGAGAACACCCCCGCCTTCTGCCCCTCCTCGATCAGGGCGCGGAACCGCTCGTGGTAGCGGCGGCGTTCGGAGCGCACCTGCTTCTGCTTGTCCTCGCTGAGCTGGTGCATGGAGCGGAAGAAGATCGAGGCGTCGTCGAGGTTGTCGATGGTGGTGACGACGACGTCGGCGGCGGCGTCGCGCAGCCGCCGCTCCACGGGGGCGTCGGAGGAGGCGAAGGCGTCCAGCCGCTCCTGCTGCAGGCGCAGCACCCGGCCGTAGATCTCGTGCAGCAGGTCGTCCTTGGAACCGAAGTAGTGGTAGAGGGCGCCCTTGGTGACGCCCGCCGCCTCGACGATCTCCTGGACGGAGGTGCGGTCGTAGCCGCGGTCGGCGAACAGCCGGGTGGCGGCGGCCAGCAGCCGCCGCGGGACCGGCTGGATGGGGGCGTCGTCCTGCCGCTGGTTCGCCGGGCTCGTCATGACGGTTCCTCCTGCTGCTCGTGGCCTTACCGGACCCGCTGGTCCCGCTGGACTGTCTCCAGCTTCCGCTGCACATGATTCATGCCGTCCAGCCACTTGTCGGTGTCGGATGCGCGCGCGACGGCGTAGCGGGCGGCCTCCGGGTGCGGCAGGACCAGGAAGCGCCCGGCGTCGACGGCCTCCAGGGTGGCGCGGGCGACGTCCTCCGGCTCGATGGCGGTGGGCGCCAGCACCAGGTCGCCCGCGGTGGAGGCGGAGGCGAGCATGTCGGTGCGCACGCCCTGCGGGCACACGGCGTGGACGTCGATGCCTCGGTGACGGTAGGTGAGCGACAGCCACTCGGCGAAGGCGAGGGCTGCGTGCTTGGAGACGCTGTAGGGCGCGGAGCCGACCATGGTGAGCATTCCGGCGGCCGAGACGGTGGCGACGAAGCGGCCGTGGCCGCGCTCGAGCCACTCGGGCAGCAGTTCGCGCGCCGCCCGGACGTGGGCCATGACGTTGACGTCCCAGGCGGCGTCCCAGACCGCGTCCTCGGCCTCGGGGCCGCCGGCGGGTGCGATGCCGGCGTTGGCGCAGAAGACGTCGACACGGCCGCCGAGGGCCTCGCGGGCGGCGGGGACGATCCCCGAGGCGTCGCCGGGCACCGCCGTGGCGCCGATCTCACGCGCGACGGCCTCGGCCCTGCCCGCGTCGAGGTCGTTGACGACGACCCTGGCGCCGCGTTCGGCGAAGGCGCGGGCGAGGGCCGCGCCGATGCCGCCACCCGCTCCGGTCACCACGACGCCCGAGTCTCTCAGGTCCTCCATGTGCCCACCCTTCGTCTCGTTCCGGTCGCCGGCGGTGTCCGCTTCCGGCCCGCTCCCGGTGGTCCACGGATTTCCCGCACAGACTAACCAGTCGGTATGTGGCATCGGAAGATTCGCGGGCACACGGATCCACTGGAGGGTCCGGTACGTCCCAGTGATGACGGCTGTGGACGATTACGTCGGAGGTGGTACACGTTGGCCGGTTTCAACGCCCTGGCGGAACAGGTCCGTGATCCCGGGAGAGACCCGTCCCAGCGCAGGCAGGCCCTGCGCAAGTGCCTGGAGCGCTTCGCCCCTTACGGGCACCGCGCCACCTGGCATCATCTGTGTGCCCGCGCGGGCATCTCCCCCGACGACCGCGGCCCCGATCCGGAGCGGCTTATGGCCGCCCTGGAGGAACTGGAGGAGGCCCGGGAGGTGTGGCTGGCGTACGAGCGCGACTTCGCGCGGCGGCGCAGGGAGCAGAAGCACGTCGGCGTCCGGCAGCCGCCGGGCGACGCCTGGCACCGCAGGTGCTGGGGCGGGCGCGGGCTGCTGCCCGTGGAGGATCCCGGTGCCGCGCCGCCCGCCCCGCTGGCAGAGGTGCTGCGGCGGCTGGTGCACGAGGCGGAGGCGCGCGAGGCGCGGCGCGCGGCGCGGGCGACGCACAGCGCCGAGCAGGCCCCGCGGGCCCGGCGTCCGGGGACGGTGGCGCACGGCAACGGCGCGGGAAGGATGGCGGTCAGCGGCTGACGCCCGTGGGCGACACGTCACGCACGCGGGGGAGGGGCCCAGCCGTTGACATGTCCGAGACCCCCGACCATGCTGAGCAAGCGCTTAGTAGCGTGTGCCGACACCACGGACACACGGACATCACGCAGGGTTGGGGAGGCGAACTTCGATGGCGGAACCCCGGGTTCTCACATCGGTCGACGAGCTGAAGGCCGCTGTCGGCGAGGAGTTGGGCACCAGCGACTGGCTGGAGGTCGACCAGAAGCGGATCGGCCTGTTCGCGGACGCGACCGGCGACCACCAGTGGATCCACATCGATCCGGAGAAGGCCGCCGCCGGGCCGTTCGGCACCACCATCGCGCACGGCTATCTGACGCTCTCGCTGCTGCCGGTGCTGGTGCCGCAGCTGATCCGCGTCGAGGGCGTGCGCATGGGCATCAACTACGGCGTGAACAAGGTCCGCTTCCCCTCCCCCGCGCCGGCCGGCTCGCGGGTGCGCGCGACCGCGCGGATCACGGAGGTCTCCGAGGTGGGCGAGGGCTGCGTCCAGCTCACCTCGCTGGTGACGGTCGAGCGCGATGGCGGGGACAAGCCGGTGTGCGTCGCGGAGAGCCTCGTGCGCTACTACCTCTGACGCCCGCCGTCCGCCGGGCTCACGCGCCCCGGCCGCCCCCGTCCGCGGTGTCGCCGGCGGGGGCGGCCGGGGCGCCGACCATCTTCAGCACCAGCCCGGCGTAGAACTCGCCGATCTCCCCGGGGGTGCGCGTGCCGCCCGCGCGGAACCAGCGGGCGACGTCGACGCAGAGCGAGAGCACGGCCAGGGCCGTGCCCCGGATGTCGGGGACGGTGAAGTCCCCGGCGGCCACCCCGTCCTGAAGGATGCCGCGCAGGATCTCCTCGCTGCGCCGCCGCAGGGCGACGATCTCGGCGTAGTGCTCCTCGGCCAGCGCGTTCAGCTCGTACTGCACCACCCGGGCCGTGGTGTGGCGCTCGGCGTGCCAGCGCACGAAGGCGCGCACCGCGGCGGCGAGCCGGTCGGCGGGCGTCACCGCGCTGTTGCCGGCCTCGGTGAGGATGCGCACCGAGCGCTCGTGGCCGACCCGGCTGATCTGGTAGAGCAGCTCTTCCTTGGTGCGGTAGTGGATGTAGAGGGCGGCGGGGCTCATTCCGGCGCGGGAGGCGATGTCCCGGGTGGTGGTGGCGTGGAAGCCGCGCTCGGCGAAGGCCTCGACAGCCGCCAGCAGCAGCCGCCGGGCGGCGTCGGGGGCCACCTCGCCCCAGGAGTCGTCCGGCTCCCCGACGCCTTCCACGGCGCCCTCGGTGTCCTCTGCGTCCATGGCGTCCGCGCTCTCCACGGACTCCGCTCCCGTCTCCGCAGCCATCAGCACCTCGCCCGTTCGTCCCACCGGGCAAACACCATACAACGGTTGCTGAGCAGCCGCTTAGGCAGCTGGGGCACGCGGAACGCCCCGGAAGACCGTCAGAACGCCGACACCCCGGTCAGCGAGCGGCCGATGAGCGGCTTGTGGATCTGGCCGGTGCCCTCGTACGGGATCATCACGCGGACATCGCGCGGCAGCTCGCCGACGGGGTACTCGTCGATGTAGCCGTAGCCGCCGAAGACCTGGAGGGCGTTGTTGGCCGCGCGCACGGCGGCCTCGAAGGCGTAGGGCTCGGCGACGGAGGACTCGGTGTCCGGGTGGGCGGTGCGGTCCGGCGGCGACATACCGACCGGACGGTAAGCGAACTCCAGCCCGATCACCCCCCGGCCGCCCAGGGGAGGGAGCCGGAACGGCGGCACACCCGTCCAAGACTCGCCGTTGACGTACGGACCTCCGCATTCCTATGGTTGACAACAGGAAACCCTGAGCACCTGGAGCGTTGCGATGAGTGGCACCACAAGCGGTTTCGAGCAGGCGCGCAGGATCGCGGAGGGGCTGGCGTACTCCTCCGGCTTCGGGAACCAACACGCCTGCGAGGCCGTTCCGGGAGCGCTTCCCGTCGGTCGCAACTCCCCCCAGCGCGCACCCCTGGGGCTCTACGCGGAGCAGCTCAGCGGCACCGCCTTCACCGAGCCGCGCGCCCACAACCGCCGCTCGTGGCTGTACCGCATCCGCCCCTCGGCCGCCCACCCCCGCTTCGTCCCCGCCGACGGCGGATCCCTGCGCGGCGCCCCCTTCACCGAGACCGAGCCCGACCCCAACCGGCTGCGCTGGGACCCGCTGCCCGACCCCGCCCCCGGCACCGACTTCCTGGACGGGCTGTGGACCCTGGGCGGCAACGGCGACGCCGCCCGGCGCGAGGGCGTGGCCATTCACCTGTACGCCGCCGACGCTCCCATGGAACGCCGGGTGTTCAGCTCCGCGGACGGCGAGCTGCTGATCGTGCCCGAGCGCGGCGGCCTGCTGCTGCGTACCGAGTTCGGCCTGCTGCGCGCCGAACCGGGCCACATCGCGCTGATCCCCCGCGGGGTCCGCTTCCGCGTCGAGCCGCTGGACGCGGTGGTACGCGGCTACGTCTGCGAGAACATGGGCCGCCCCTTCGTCCTGCCCGACCTCGGCCCCATCGGCGCCAACGGCCTGGCCAACCCCCGTGACTTCCTCGCCCCCGCCGCCGCGTACGAGGACGTGGAGGGCCCGGTGGAGGTGGTCAGCAAGTTCTGCGGCGGCCTGTGGACGGCCACCTACGACCACTCCCCGCTGGATGTCGTCGCCTGGCACGGCAACCTGACGCCCTACGTCTACGACCTGCGCCGCTTCAACGTGATCGGCAGCATCAGCTACGACCACCCCGACCCGTCGATCTTCACCGTCCTCACCTCGCCGTCGGACACCCCGGGCCTGGCGGGCGTGGACTTCGTGGTCTTCGCCCCGCGCTGGCTGGTCGGCGAGGACACCTTCCGGCCGCCGTACTTCCACCGCAACGTGATGAGCGAGTACATGGGCCTGATCGAGGGCGCCTACGACGCCAAGACCGCCGGCCCCGGCGGCTTCGTCCCCGGCGGCGGTTCCCTGCACAACATGATGTCCGCCCACGGCCCGGACCGCGAGACATTCGACCGGGCCGGCGCCGCCGAACTGGTCCCGCAGAAGGTGGACGACGGACTGGCCTTCATGTTCGAGACCCGCTGGCCGGTGACGCTGACCGCCCAGGCGCGCGACGCCGGGCACCTCCAGAGCGGCTACGACGACGTGTGGCAGGGCCTGGAGCGCCGCTTCCGGAACTGAGGGGCCCTCGTCGGGGGGCGATGGCGCGTACTGTGACCCACGGCACCGCGGCGGCGTCGTGACGTCGTGACACAGCAACCAACCAGCCCGGCCGTCCGGAGGCCACCATGCCCACCTTCGCCCCCGACTCGCTCGCGCTGAACCGCAAACTGCCGCTGTGGTATCAGGTCTCGCAATCCCTGCGCGCCTCGGTACTCGGCCGCTCCCCCGGCGCGCCTCTGCGCCTGCCCACCGAGGAGCGGCTCGCCGAGCACTACGGCGTCAGCGTGCTGACCATGCGCCAGGCGCTCAAGGAGCTGGAGAACGAGGGGCTGATCTCCCGGCACCGGCGGCGCGGCACCTTCATCGAGCCGAGCGCCCGCAGCGGGTCCCCCGTGCGGCTGCTCGGCTCGGTGGACGCCATCGTGGCCCAGCAGTCGGGCGAGGAGACGGTGCTGCTGGGGCACGGAGCCGGACCGGTCCCCGGAGAGCTGGCCGAGTACTTCCCGGACCTCACCGAGGCGGTGGCCTACCGGCGGCTGCGCCGCGACCGGGAGACGGGCGAGCCGACCAACTGGGCGGAGAACCTCGTCCGCCCCGAACTGGCCGGCCGCATCGATCTGGAGGACCTGGCCCGCTGGCCCATGACAAAGGTGCTGCGCGACGCCGTGGGCGTGCGGATCAGCCGCATCACCGACACCGTCCAGGCGCGGCTGGCCGCCCCGGAGACGGCCGAACTGCTCCAGGTGCCGCTGCTCAGCCCGATCCTGCACTACACCGGCGTCACCTACGACGAGAGCGGCCGGGTGGTGGACGTGGCCCGTATCCACTACCGCGGCGACCGCTTCTCCTTCTCCGTCACCGTGGAGGCGGACTGACCCGCCTTCCGTAACATGCGTGCGGTGAGCCGTACGGGACGGGCAGCAGGAGCAGCGGGGAGGGAAACGGTGGGTGCCGGGACGGGCGGCGGCCGCGGCCAGGACGTTCCGCTGGACGAGCTGATGCCCTGGTCGGTCCGGACGGTCCGGACGGGCCGGGACTGGGTGACGGCGCCGGACGCGGCGTCGCTGCGGTCCCGCTGGGCCGCGCTGCTGCGGGCCTCCGGCGCCGGGCGCGAGGCGCTGTTCGCGCCCACCCGCGCCCGCACCACCCGCACCGCCGTCCCCCGGCTGCCCGGTACCGCCGCGGACGCCCCCGCCGTCCGGCTGGACCGGGAGGACGGACCGTGCCCGGAGCCGGTGCGGGTGCTGTGCGGACCGTACGACCGGCAGTGGCTGATTCCGGACCACCGTCTGCTCGACGCCGCCCGGCCCGAGCTGTGGCGCGTCGCCGACGACCGGCAGATTCTCCTGGTCGAACCCCCGGCCGGGCCACGCTCCCCCGTTCCGGAACCGGTCTTCACCGAACTGCTCCCGGTCGGCGCCGCCGCGTCCCGGACCGGCCGCGTACGTCCCCTGTACCGGCGCCCGGGCGGCCGCGAGCCCAACCTCGCCCCGGGCCTGCCCGGTCTGCTGGCCGGAGTGCTGGGCACTCCGGTGACGGCCGAGGACGTGCTGGCCTGGACGGCCGCGGCGGCGCGCACCGTCCCCGGCGGCCGTGCCGTACCGCTCACCGCGGACCGCGAAGTGTGGGAGGAGGGCGTCGCGCTGGGCCGCGAGGTGCTGCGGGCGCACACCCGCGGCGCCCGCTGCGGCGACGGCACCCGTCCGCGTCTGCCGGGCGGGCGGCGCCCCTATGTGCGGGGCGCGCTGCCCGAGCACCCGGCCCCGGACGCGCTGCGCCATGACGCGCGGGAGGAGATCCTGTGGGTGGGGGGCGGCCGGATAGCGCCGGTGGCGCGCGGCGCCTGGGAGTTCGAGGCGGGCGGCGTCCGGGTGCTCGCCGACTGGTTCGCCCGGCGTACGGCCCCGGCCGCACCCGGCACGCTGGAGGCGGTGCGCCCGAATGCCTGGCCTGCCGGGTGGACCTCGGAGCTGCTGGAACTGATCACCGTGCTCACCCTCCTCGGCGGGCTGCGCGAGGCACGCGCCGAGTTCGCGGAGCGGCGGGGAGGGAGCCCGGTGGTGGGGGTGTCCGCGCTGCGGGAGGCCGGTGTGCTGCCGGCGCCGCCGGGGGCGCGGCGCCCGGCCTCCGTACTGGACCACCGTGAGGAGGGTCCGGAGGGGCAGCTGACACTGCTGTGAGCAGCCGCTCCCCGCGGCGGCGGGCCGGAGGCCGGCCACGGGAGCGGAGTGCCGCAGGGGTGCCGGGAGCACGGGCGGGACCGGGCCGTGGCGCTCGGCCCGGGTGCGGCCGGGCGCCGTGGCTAGGCGTGGCCCCCGAAGAGGGAGCGCCGCAGCCGCCGTAGCGGCACGAAGAGGGAGACCCGCGCGCCCCTGCTGCGGGAGTGCATGTGGACCGCGTCACACGCGGTCAGTTCACGCACGAGCAAGGTCGCCTCCGCCGTGTCGTCCTGGGAGACGGCGGGCCCCGCCAGCACGCTCAAGTGCCGGTCCAGGCGCGAACCGGTCGCGCCGCTCCCGCACTGGATCGCAGGGATCCTCGCCCTGCTGCGTACCGTTATCTGTTCCATGACACTCCCCACCCAAACGAGGGCTCCCGGCCCGGGCAGGGTAACCCTATCTCCCGACCGTGACCCACGGGTATTCCGGCCACTCGATTCACCTTCCCCGCAAGGGGGTTGACGAACACCGTACGAGACAACGGCATCCGACCGGCCCCATGGCGGAGGCCGGGGACGGGGGGAGAGGGACGAACACAGGTGACAGCGGGCGGCTGCTCGCCGACCGGCACCGCCTCAGCGCCGAGCCGGGACGCGCCGGACCCCCGGGACGCCGACCGGGGTGCCGGCGCTCGTCGCCGGACTGCTGCTCCTGCCGCCGGCCGCCCTCGCCGTGACCGTCGTCCTGCGCTGAGCGTCCGCCGGACTCCCCCGGCGAGACGGCGAAACCTGCGTGCGCACGGGCCCTCCGTGCCCGATCATGGGGGCCATGTGTGCCGACCGCCCCTCCGCGCCGACCGAGGAGTCGCTGCCCATCCGACTCAACATCGACGACAGCGACTCCCCCTCCGATGTCATCGACGCCCTCTTCCTGGGCCGCTTCACCACCGGCGAGCAGCCGCACGCCCGCAGCCGCTCCCTGGAGCGGGTGCGCAAGGGCACGGCACTGCTGCCGCCGGGAGCGGCCGTACTGCGCTCGGCCCGCGACGGCGGCCGCGGCGCGACGCTGGCCGAGGGCGACGGCTGGACGGTACTGGTCTCCCGCTGGTCCCGCGGCGCCGACGTGACCGTGACGGCCGTCAGCGAGGAACTGGCGGAGCGGACGCTGAAGGCCGCGGTGGAGGACGCGGAGGACGAGCCCGAGCCCCGGCCGGACGACGTCACCATGGGTTTCTGGTACAACTCCCCGCGACGCGGCCCGTACCGCACCACCCGCCGGATCACCGCCGGAAGCTGGGAGGAGATCCGCGGCAACTACACCGCCCCGGTCGCCGAGGCCATGGACGGGTTGATGAAGACCACCCCGGACGACATCACCGGCCGGCTGCTGCTGCTCCACGGCCCGCCGGGCACCGGCAAGACCTCCGCCCTGCGGACGCTGGCGCGCTCATGGCAGGACTGGTGCCAGGTGGACTGCGTGCTCGACCCGGAACGGCTGTTCAACGAGGTCGGCTATCTGATGGACATCGCCATCGGCGAGGACGACGGAGCCCCGGACCGGCCGGGCCGGGAGCGCTGGCGGCTGCTGCTCCTGGAGGACTGCGACGAGCTGATCCGCGGCGAGGCCAAGCACGCCACCGGACAGGCCCTGTCCCGGCTGCTGAACCTCACCGACGGACTGCTGGGCCAGGGCCGCAACGTCCTGGTCGGCCTGACCACCAACGAGGACCTGGAGCGGCTGCACCCCGCGGTCGTCCGCCCCGGCCGCTGCCTGGCCCGCATCGAGGTCGGCCCGCTGACGCGCCCCGAGGCCGTGGGCTGGCTCGGCGCCGAGGAGGGCGTCGGACGCGACGGGGCGACCCTGGCCGAGCTGTACGCGCTGCGCCGCGGTTCGGGCCCGGCCTCGGTGCCGCCACAGCCGGGGCGGTCGGACGAGGGGATGTACCTGTGAAGCCTCCGCGCCGGGCCGCCGGGGAGCGCACGGGCGATCCGGTGGCGGAGCTGATCGGGCGGCAGGCGCGCGGGGGAGCGGATCAAGTGCCTCCGCTTCTGCCCTGACAGTGGCCCGGGAGCGGCTGGAAGTCGGCTGATACGTCAGCCCTCCATGCCGTACTCGGCTGCGACCGCCTCCTCGGCGGCGGAGAGCGCGGCGGTCCGGTCCAGGCCCAGGCGCCTGGCCCGCCGGGCGTACGACCGGGCCGCCACCGCGGCCTCGCGGGCAGTGGTGCCCCCGGTGGCGGCGATGAAGCTGCCGTGGCGGCCCCGGGTCTCGATCACCCCGTCGGCCTCCAGCGCGCGGTAGGCCTTGGCCACCGTGTTGGCCGCCAGCCCCAGTTCCCCGGCGAGACCGCGCACGGTGGGCAGCCGGTGGCCGACCGGCAGATCGCCGCCGCGTGCCTGCTCGGCGATCTGGGCGCGCACCTGCTCGTAGGGGGCGGCGGGGACGTCCGGGTCGACGGTGATTCTCAGGGGCACGTCACTTCTCCTGCGGCGGGTCGGAACGTCGGATGGCGCTGGGCGCGCGGGATGCGCAAGGTGCGTCGATTGTGCACCAGCGCGTCAGCCGCGCTCCCGGATTCCGGTCTCCGGCGCCCAGCGGTACTCCGGCCGCCCCGGGTACGGCGCGGGCCGAGCCCGTACGGACCGGCGTACCCGCCTTCCTCTCCCCCGGGCGGCTTCCGCCACACCCGTTCCCACCGTGGTAAGCGGGGGAGGTCGACCGGGAGCTTGCGGAGCTTCCGGTCTCCTGCCTGGAGGACGCCCTGCCCGACCCGGGCTCCCCGGGCGCCGCCGGGTTTCAGCCCACCGGCGCCGGCAGGTCCACCAGAGCGGCGAGCGCGGCGCGGTGGCGGTCGGGGGCGCCCAGCGCGATCCGGTCGGCCTTGGCGCGCTTGGGGTACAGATGCGCCGGGCGCTCCCAGGTCATGCCGATGCCGCCGTGGAGCTGGACGCACTCCTCGGCCTCCCGTATCGCCAGCTCCCCGCAGTGGGAGGTGGCCACCGCGACGGCCACGGGGGCGTCCGGGCCCGCCCGGGGTGTGACGTACGCCAAAGGAAGTTGGCGCACGTACGTCCGGCAGGGCAGGGTAGAGGGCTGACGCAGCGGGACACGCACGACAGAGGGAGCCCCATGAGAATCGGCATCGTCGGAGCCACCGGCCAGGTCGGCGCAGTGATGCGCGAGATCCTGGCCGAGCGCGACTTCCCCGTGGAGCGGCTGCGGCTGTTCGCCTCGGCTCGCTCGGCCGGACGGACGCTGCCCTGGAAGGGCGGCGAGATCACCGTCGAGGACGCCGCCACGGCCGACTACACGGGGCTGGACATCGTGCTGTTCTCCGCGGGCGGCTCGACCTCCAGGGCCCTGGCTCCGAAGGTGGCCGCGGCCGGGCCCGTGGTCATCGACAACTCCTCCGCCTGGCGGCTGGACCCCGAGGTCCCGCTGGTGGTCTCCGAGGTGAACCCGCGGGCCGCCGCCGAGCGCCCCAAGGGCATCATCGCCAACCCCAACTGCACCACCATGGCCGCCATGCCGGTGCTGCGGCCGCTGCACGCCGAGGCGGGGCTGACCGCCCTGGTCGTGGCCACCTACCAGGCGGTGTCCGGCAGCGGTCTGGCCGGTGTCGCGGAGCTGGACGAGCAGATCCGCAAGGCGGTCGAGGGCGACGCCACCCGTCTGGCCTTCGACGGCTCCGCGGTCGAGTTCCCCGAGCCCGACAAGTACGTGCGGCCCATCGCCTTCAACGTGCTGCCGATGGCGGGCTCCATCGTGGACGACGGGCTGGACGAGACCGACGAGGAGCACAAGCTCCGCAACGAGAGCCGCAAGATCCTGGGCATCCCGGAGCTGAGGGTCTCGGGCACCTGTGTGCGCGTGCCGGTCTTCACCGGCCACTCGCTCCAGATCAACGCCCGCTTCGAGCGGCCGATCAGCCCCGAGCGCGCCCGTGAGCTGCTTCAGGACGCCCCTGGTGTGGTCCTCTCCGACGTGCCCACCCCGCAGCAGGCGGCCGGCCAGGACCCGACCTACGTGGGCCGCGTCCGCGCCGACGAGACCGCCGAGCACGGCCTGGCCCTGTTCTGCGCCGGCGACAACCTCCGCAAGGGCGCGGCGCTCAACGCCGTCCAGATCGCGGAGCTGGTCGCGGCCGAGTCCCGCTGACCCGGACCGGAAGGGCCGCTTCGACAGATACCGGCCGGCGTCGCCCGGTACGCGGCCCCGCACTCCCACGGCCCGGCCCGTCTCCCGAGGGGGAGGCGGGGGGGGCCGTCTCGCGGCCCGGCCGTCAGCCGATCCGGGCGCCGTGGTCGCGCAGCGCCTCGGTCAGCGGCTGGTAGAAGGTCTCGCCTCCCCGCGAGCAGTCCCCGCGTCCGCCGGATGTCAGGCCGTGGCCGGTGGTGCCGGAGAACAGCGGGCCGCCGCTGTCGCCGGGCTCGGCACAGACGTCGGTCTGGATCAGTCCGTCGACCCTGCCCTGCGGGTACGTCACCGAGACGTCCACCGCGGTGACCTCTCCGTCGTGGACCTCCGTGGTGCTGCCGCTGCGCCACACCCGCTGGCCGACGAGGGGGTCGGCGGCCCGGGTGATGGCGCGGCTGGTCCCGTCGTACAGGTTCACCCGGCTCGGGTGGTCCGTACGGGTGGTGTACCGCACCAGGGCGTGGTCGTCGCCGGGGAACTCGCTCGCCACGGTGACCCCGATGCCGCGCCCGGAACGGGTGACGGACCAGCGATCGAAGAGCCGGGCGCAGTGGCCCGCGGTGAGGAAGTACGGCATGCCGTTCCTGACCACGTTGAAGCCGAGCGAGCAGCGCGCGCCGTCCCGGCGCCAGATCGCGTCACCGCCCAGGGCCAGGGGGGCGAACTCCCCCTCGGCCTGCCTGAGGACCGCCATGTCGTCCCGCTCGGCCACCTGCTTCCTCAGATCGGCCAGCACCTCTTCCCCGACCGTGCTGTCGGCGGTGACGACGACCTTGTTGAGCCGGTGGTCGACGGCGCGCGCGGTGCCGGGGACGCTCTTGGCCGTGAGGTCCTTCCGCACGGCTTCGAGCTGCGCGAGGGAGTGCTCGACCATCCGGGGCTCGGCGCCGGCCTGCCGGACCGTCTCCGCACCCGTCTCGCTGAGGACGTTGACCACCAGCTTGCGTCCCTCGGCGTCGTAGTAGGCGCCCGCCATGTCGTCCTCGAGGTCTCCGGCGAGGGTCGAGGCCAGCTGGCCCGCGGCGGTGGGGGTGAGCGGTCTGGGTGCGACGGGGGTGGGGGTGTCCGCGCTCGCCGGGGCGAGGGGGACGGAGAGCATCGCCGCCATGCCCGCGCCCGCGATGGCGATGCGCCGCGTGAGTGTCCGTCGGTGTTTGAGCACTGTGCCTCCCGTGGGGGTGGGGCCGCCTGTGGGGAGAGCGGCCCCGGAGGAATGTCCGGCCCGGTCATCCTTTCCTCGGCCGACGGGGACACACACGCAAAGTGTTCACGCCGCACCTGAGGGTGATGGCCGCCTCCGTCATCATCCCCGCACCGGCGCTGTCCGGCACCTCGGGCCCTTCCGCCCGGTCCGCCCGGTCCGCCCGGTCCGGCGGGCACGGCGGGCACGGCGGAGGCCCCGCCCGGCACAGCCGGGCGGGGGCTCGAGGAGCGGTGAAGTCAGTGAACGCTCACGCCGTACGCGTTCAGCGCCTCCACGACCGGCTGGTAGAAGGTCGTGCCACCCCAGGTGCAGTTGCCGCTGCCGCCGGAGGTCAGGCCGAAGGCGGTGGTGCCGTAGTACAGCGGGCCGCCGCTGTCGCCGGGCTCGGCGCAGACGTTGGTCTGGATCATGCCGTAGACGACATCGCCGCCGCCGTAGTTGACGGTGGCGTTCAGACCGGTGACGGTGCCGCTGTGGGTACCGGTGGTGCTGCCGCGACGGTAGACACGCTGACCCACGGACGGGTTGGCGGCCCTGGTGATGTCCTGGCTGCCGACCGTGCCCGGCTTGGACTGCGAGTTGTCGTGCCGGACGAGGCCGTAGTCGTTGACCGGGAAGCTGGAGCCGACCGTCGGACCGAGGTAGCCGGCGCTGGAGGACCAGGACGGGTAGCCGTCGGTGCAGTGCCCGGCGGTCAGGAAGTAGTCCGTCCCGTTGCTGCTGCGGACGTTGAAGCCCAGCGAGCAGCGCCCGCCGCCACTGCGATAGATGGCGTCACCGCCGGAGATCAGCTTGTTGAACTTGCCGGAGGTGCGCTCGATGCGAATGGCGTCCGCACCCGCGCCGGCGGTCTTCTTGATCTTGGCTATCTCGGCCTTGCTGACGGTGCTGTCCACCGTGACGACCAGGGTGTTGGTCTCCTTGTCGGTGTACCAGGCGGTCCCCGCGATGTCCACGGTCTTCATCGCCTTGTCCGCCATGGCGACCTGGGCCGCGGGCGAGGGGGCGGGGGCGGCGCTCGCCGAGGTCGGCAGAGCCATGGCCGCGGCGGCGGCCACGGCGGAGACCGCGGCGAGCATGCGGATACGGCCGCGCTTGGGAGAGGTGCGCTCGGTCTTCACTGGCTGTTCCTCCTGTGAAGGAAATGGGGGAACCCGCTATGGGGCACGGGCGCATGGAGTCGCCGGGGACCCGCTGTACGACGCGTCCCTGACAAGCACCGGGACGGAGTATTCACACGTTCGATCGGCGCGCGCAAGGGTGCCGTTGCGCCAAGTCGCATTGCTCAGCGTACCGGTCACCCCGCATACCGGACATGAGCAGCCGTCAGCCACAACCGCTGAAAACGCAGTTGCGGTCGCATCCCCCATCGCCACCACCGGACCCACCGGACCCACCGGAACTTCTCGAGCTGTTGCAGCACCTACAGCAGTTACCGCAGCGCTCACAGCGGCCTGGGCATCCGGAGCAGTCGCAGGAGCGGCACAGGCCCTCGCGCCTGCGCCCCGACCAGGGGTCTCCACATTCCTTGCGGAAGCAAATTTGTCCGATGCGGAACAGCCCCGTCCACACCATGTATCCGGCCACCGCGCCCCGGCGGCGCGAAGGGCCGGGAAATGTTGTCCCGGGCCGGCCC
>NZ_JAJFAU010000045.1 GCF_022614595.1 Streptomyces sp. CNQ085 | reverse complement strand
GGCCCGGACGGGGAGTCCCCGTCCGGGCCGCCGCCGCGGTCCGTGCGCGCGTCGCGGTCCCCGCGCGCCGTGCGCGGTCAGAGCCGGGTGACCTCCAGCTCCCCCCGCGCGTACCGCGCCCGGATCACCTTCTTGTCGAACTTGCCGACGCTCGTCTTCGGCACCGCCGGAATCACCGCCCACCGCTCGGGAAGCTGCCAGCGGGCGACCTTGCCGGAGAGGAACTCGCGCAGGTCCTCGTACGACACCTCGCCCGCGCCCTCCCTGAGGACGACCGTGGCCAGCGGGCGCTCGCCCCACCTCTCGTCGGGCACGGCCACGACGGCGGCCTCGGCGACGGCCGGGTGGCCCATCAGGTGGTTCTCCAGCTCCACCGAGGAGATCCACTCGCCGCCGGACTTGATGACGTCCTTGGCGCGGTCGGTCAGCGTCAGGTAGCCGTCAGGGGTGATCACGCCGACGTCGCCGGTGCGCAGCCAGCCGTCGGGGCTGAACCTGTCCTCGGGGCGCAGGGGCTCGGCGTCCGCGCCCCCGTAGTACGCCCCGGCGATCCAGGGGCCGCGTACCTCCAGCTCACCGGCGGACTCGCCGTCCCACGGCATCTCGCTGCCGTCCGGGCCGATCAGCCGCGCCTCGACGGAGGCCGGGAAGCGGCCCTGGCTGACGCGGTACGGCCACGCCTCCTCCTCGCTCAGCCCGCCCGGCGGGTGTGCGACGGTGCCCAGCGGGGAGGTCTCGGTCATGCCCCAGGCGTGGGTGACGGTGACCCCGTACTTCTCGCCGAACTCCCGCATCAGGGAGGGCGGGCAGGCCGAGCCGCCTATGGTGACGTTCTTCATGGAGGAGATGTCGCGCGGGTTGGCGGCCAGCTCCGCCAGCAGCCCCTGCCAGATGGTGGGCACGGCCGCCGAGTGGGTGGGCCTCTCGGCCTCGATCATCGCGGCGAGCGGGGCCGGCTGGAGGAAGCGGTCGGGCATCAGCAGGTTGACGCCGGTCATGAAGACGGCGTGCGGCAGGCCCCAGGCGTTGACGTGGAACATCGGCACCACCGGCAGGGTGGTGTCCGCGTCCGTCAGCCCCATCGACTCGCCCATGTTGACCTGCATGGAGTGCAGGTAGACGGAACGGTGGGAGTAGACGACGCCCTTGGGGTCGCCGGTGGTGCCGGAGGTGTAGCACATGGCCGCGGCCTCGCGCTCGTCCACCTCGGGCCAGTCGTACGAGGTCGGCCGGCCCTCGATCAGCGCCTCGTAGTCGTGGACGGCCGGGCGGCAGCCCTCCAGCAGGGAGGTGTCGCCGGGGCCGACGACCACGATGTGCTCGACCGGCTCCAGCTTGGGCAGCAGCGGCGCGATCAGCGGCAGCAGCGAGCCGTTGACCAGCACGACCCTGTCGGCCGCGTGACCCACGACCCACACGAGCTGCTCGGCGGGCAGCCGGAGGTTGAGGGTGTGCAGCACCGAGCCCATGGAGGGAATGGCGAAGTACGCCTCGACGTGCTCGGCGTTGTTCCACATCAGGGTCGCCACGCGGTCGCCCGGGGCCACCCCGAGCCCGTCGCGCAGGGCGTGGGCGAGCTGGGCGGAGCGGGCGCCGACCTCGGCGAAGCTCCTGCGATGCGGTTCGCCTTCCCCGGTCCAGGTCGTGATCCGCGATTTTCCGTGCACCGTGGTTCCGTGTCGCAGAATGCGCGAGACGGTCAGCGGTACGTCCTGCATCGTGCTCAGCACCGGGGCCTCCCGTGAACGAGATATACGTGCGCCGCCGCGAGCGGGCGGGCGGGCGGGCGGCGCGGTCGTCGCGGGAAGCCTGCCACCGACCGGTCGGTATGTCACTAGGCCGGACCCGGATATGTCGCCGTCCTTCCCCCGGGGTCCGCCGCTACGCGGCGACCGCCGCCTCCCCCTCGAAGCCCCCCGCGTCTCTCAGTCCCCTCGGGCCGCTCCCGTCCCCGCCGGCGCTCCCCCGCGCCACCCCCCGAGCACCCCGCGCTCCCCCTTCCGTCTCGCCGCCCAGCACGTCCGCCAGGAGCCGCGGGTCCTCGCGGAGTCTGGCCAGCGCCCGCGACACCGCGCTCTTGACCGTGCCGACCGAGACCCCGAGCACCGCCGCGGTCTGCGCCTCGCTCAGGTCCTCGTAGTAGCGCAGGGTCACCATGGCCCGCTGCCGCTCCGGGAGCGCCAGCACCGCCCGCCACACCGCGTCGCGCACGGCCTGCCGCTCGGCGGGGTCGGGGCCGGGCACCGGCTCGGGCTCCGGCAGCTCCTCGCAGGAGAACTCGTCCACCCGGCGCTTGCGCCACTGCGAGGTGCGCGTGTTCACCAGCGCGCGGCGCACGTAGCCGTCGAGCGCGCGCTGGTCCTCGATCCGCTCCCAGGCCAGATAGGTCTTGGTCAGCGCCGTCTGGAGCAGGTCCTCGGCGTCACTCGGACTGGCGGTGAGCGAGCGCGCCGTGCGCAGCAGCACCGGCCCGCGGGCCCGTACGTACGAGGTGAAGGTCAGCGGCGTCACGGTCGCGGCCGTCCCATGCGTGGTCATGGCCCAACGCTAGGATCCGCGCCCCTCGCCCCGGATCGCCCCCAGGTCCCGGTGCCGGGTCCCTCTCAGGGCGGAGGCGGGCCGCCGACTCCACCCCCGGAAGGGGGACGGACCCCCGTACCGTCTCGGGGTCGCCCCGGCGACCGCCCGCACACCGGCCCGCACCGTCAGCGCGCACGACAGCGGAGCGGCCGCACCGAGTGCGGCCGCTCCGCCCCATCCCTTCCTTCTCCCGGGCCACCGGCCGGTTCCCCGCCCGGCCGGCGCCCGTCGGCTCATCCGAGCCCGTGAAGCGCGTGCACCACCACGGCCCCGAACCGGGTGATGCGGGTACGTGCCATGTTCTGTCCTTCCGGAGCGTGTGCCTGAGGTTGTCGCAGCGACGTCGCGAACTCAGACTGCCCGACGAGATTCCGGCGAACCACCCACAACGTCTCAACCACTCGCAAGAATGACGACGTGTCGATAAACCCCTCACGCAACCGCATATCCCCTTCCCACCCGTCCGCAGCAGGGCGGACACCACCGGCACGCCCCTCGCACGCCCGTACGCGCCTCCGCCGCACAGCGCCCGCGCCCTCCCCGCGCGCCCCGCGCGCCCCGCGTCGAGAGCCAAGCGCCCCACCGGCCGGCAGCGGAACGACACGGCCTTGGGTGCGCGTCGTCCATCCGAAGACGTACGACGAACACGCCCCGGAAGGGGAGAGCGCACATGGGCACGAGTGGATTCGCCGAGTGGGCAAGGCACTTCGAGGACGAACGCGAACGCGGACGCGCCCAGGGCGACCCGGACTGGGAACGGGGCGCCACCCTCCACCCGGCGGTGCGGGCCAGTGTCCAGCGCTTCCGGGCGGGCGAGGACGGCGACGGCGCCAACCTGATCGCCAAGGCGGACCGGGCCGGGGATCCCGACTACGCGCGGGCGGTCCGGCACCCGCCCGGGCACGTCCTGACGCCGGACGGCGACCGCAACAACCGCGACACCGCCCCGGAGACCTTCAGTTCAGCGTCTTCTCGATGGCCTCGAAGATGTCCGCGTCGGTCTCCTTCTGCCAGCCGGGCAGGTCGGCCCAGTCGGCCACGTACCACGGCTTCGGGTCCTCGAAGTGCTTGAACATCTGGGCGATCCAGCACGTGGCGACGTAGCGGCCCTTCTGCTCCCGGGTGAGACGCGAGGCGTGCCCGCCGCTGAGTTCGAGGAACTGCCGCACCTGCTCGTAGACGGCCTCGAGCTCCCACTGCGGGGTCTCCTCCCAGGGCGTCACATAGCCGGGCTTCGGCTCACCGGGGAAGTGCTCGCGAACGCCTGCGATCCAGGACTCACGGAACAGCCTCGCGCCCTCGACCTGGGTCATACCCGCCGCTCCTCCCGTCACGCCGCGCCCTGTGGCACGTTCTGCCCCTTCATAACCGCCACCTGCCGGACCCGCTCGTCCAGTTCGCGGACCGCGCGCAGCCTGCGGCGGGACGCGATACGGCGGCGCATGGTCTCGAAGTGCTCGTCCCCCCTCGCCGTGGACAGCATCGCGTAGTCGTCGAGGAACGTGTGCCAGGTGGCGCAGGCCTCCTCGACGTGCCCGTACTCGAACTGCCGCTGCGCCAGCACCGCGTTCGCGTGGAGGCGCCCCTGCCGCTCCTGCTCGGGCTTCGCCCGGAGCGAGGCCTTCAGCGCCGCGATGGACCCCGGCAGGTCCCGCGTCTCGTACAGGACGTGCGCGATGTGGAACTGGTAGGCGGAGGTGTCGTAGCCGCCGATCGCCTCACGGCGCGAGTCCGCCTTCGACAGGGCCGTCCCGGCCTCCCCGAGCCGCTGGAACGCCTGCCGCCTGTCACCCACCATGGACGCGGCGTGCGCCTGCTGGCCCCGGAGGAAGGCCGCCAGGCGCGGCCCCGCCTCGGGAGCCGCCTCGGCCGCCGAGTCGGCCAGCTCCAGCGCCTTCTTCCCGTACCGCAGGTTCGAGGCCTGGAGGCTCATGCCGCGCAGCGTCCGGCAGTACGTCACGTGGTCACCGGCCTCGCGGGCGAGGTTCAGCGCCTGCAGGTAGTACTTCTGCCCGAGCCCGTGCCGGCGCTCGTACATGGCCATCCAGCCCGTGAGGTACGTCAGGTCGGACGCGGCGGAGAGCATGTCCTTGCGGACGGCCTCCGTCGCCGATGCCCGCAGATACGGTGCGACGGTGTTGACCAGGAAGGCGGCGGCCATGGGGCGTGCGTGGCCGCCCCCCAGCTCGTCGAGGATGTCGGCGATGCGGTCGGTCATGGTCCGCACGGTCGCCACCTCGCCCTCGCCGATACGGGTCGTCGGCCGGGTGGGGCGCGTACGTTCCTCCGCGTGCGCCTGGTCCGAGAACAGGGGGACGGCGAACGTGGCGGAGTACAGCCCTGCGGTGAGCACACCGCGGCGACTCGGTTCCATGTCGGTCCTTCCGAGATCCAGGAGGGATTCGGCAGTGTCTCCGCTTTCCGCGCCTTTCTGACTCCTCGGCCGCCGAAAGCCCGCTTCCGCGTACGTGACAGGCCGCCCGAGCCTGCGTCCCAGAACCTCCAGGACGACGGGCCTGACCTGCTCCCTCGGTTGCGTCCCGCGAAGCCAGTGGGAGACCGCCGACTGGTCGTACTTCAGCACCAGGCCGACCTCGGCGCCCGCGCGGTTCACGGCGTGAGCGAACCGCGTCCCGGACCATCGCGCCTGTTCGAGCAGGTTCTCAAGCCCCGAGTTGCGACTGCCGTGGGATGCCTCGGCCACGCCAACCCCCCGCGTGTTCATGGATTTCATCGTCCTGCCTCCCCTCAACCGTACCCGGATCGGCACCCGGCGCAGTTGGCTGTGCACAGAACGCGATCGGTTTCGGCCTTCCGCCCGCCGGGCGATGCGGTGCCCACGGGAAGGAGCGAGGGAGCTTTGGAGAACATGACCACCGACGAGCCCGCCAAGGGCGACGCGCTCTACGACGAGATCCGCAGGACCGTGGGCGAGTTCCAGGACAGGGACGCCGCGTACTACCTCCTGCGTCCCGTCGGCGGGGGCCGCGAGTGGGCGGCCCTGCCCGAGGTGCTGCGCCCGGCCACGCGGGCCGAGTTGCTGAGCGCCCGTGTGAAGGCCGCGAACCGCGCCGGCCGGATGCCGTGACGCGGGCCGCCACCTGGATGCGCTTCTGGTGCGAGCTGTCGGCGAGCGCCCCCGGCCGGCCCTCCCAGATCATGCTCGGCCTGCACCTGGCCCCCACCCCGCGCCTGGCGGTGCGGTGGATGCGCGGGCAGGCGGAACGCGTCGCCAGGGCGCTCGACCCCGGCCCCGGCACCCCCTGGCTGCCACCGGCCTGCCTGCGTCCCGTCCGGGCGGAGGGTGTCCCCGACCCCGGCTCGGTCATACGGGAGTGGGCGCGCGCCGAGGCGGAACGGGAGAACGCCCTGGGTGTGCTGCGGGAGGGCTGGTCCTACACCGTCGCGGCCCACGACGAGACGGCCCACTACCGCCTGGCGGCCTGGCCGCTGGTGCTGCCGCCCGCCGGAGAACTGCGGGTGTACCGGCGCACCCACGCGACCGCACAGGCCGCCCCACGGACTCCGCCCCGGCCGCGTCCCGCAGGACGGCCGTGACCGGGACGGCCTGCTCCCGTTCCCCACGGGACGGGAGCACGTACACGCAGAGACGACCCCGACGAAAGAAGGAAACCCATGAACACCGTGCAGACGCCCTGGCGGGCCGACGCGGGCAACCCGCAGGACGACAGCGACTCCGGCAACAAGCACGGCGGAGGCGGCTCGGACGAGGGCGGCAACACCAACGACGGCCAGGGCCCGGCGGACGGCCGCTGAGGTGGCCGAGGACACGACGGCACAGGCCGGTCCCGGGCGGCTGGCCTCCGTACTCCTGGAGAAGGGCGCGCTGACCGCCGACTGGCTGCCGGCGTTCCACGCCGTGCCGCGCCACCTGTTCGTGCCCGAGATGATCTGGCCGGGGCGGGCCGGTATGAACCGGCAGGACGACCGGGTCACCCGCTCGCAGTCCCCGGACCTGTGGTGGGAAGCGGTCTACTCGGACGCGCCGATCACCACCCAGTGGGACGACGGTGCGTACACCGGGCCGGGGCGGGGCCGTACTCCGACCTCCTCCAGCTCGATGCCGACGATGGTGTTCTCCATGCTCGCGGACCTGGGCGTACGGCCCGGCGACCGGGTGTTGGAGATCGGCACGGGGACCGGGTGGAACGCGGCGCTGCTGTGCCACCGGCTGGGGGACGGCGACGTCGTCACGGTCGAGGTGGACGAGGGCGTCGCCGCCGAGGCCCGCGCCCGGCTGTCCGCGGCGGACTTCTCGCCCCGCGTCGTCGTGGGCGACGGCGCCGAGGGGTACGGCGAAGGGGCACCCTACGAGCGGATCATCGCCACCTGCTCGGTGGGGCGCGTCCCCGCGCGGTGGCTCGGGCAGGCCCGGCCCGGCGCGGTGATCGTCGCGCCGTGGGGGCCGGTGTACGGCGGCGAGGGGATCGTCCGGCTCACGGTCCGGGACGACGGGTCGGCCTCCGGGCCGTTCACCGGCTCCTCCGCGTTCATGCGACTGCGCGAACAGCGCAGGAGGCTGCCCGCGACGAGCGAGTACCTCGGGGGGCGTGAGTGGCCGGCCGGGGGCTCGGAGTCCGTGACGACGCTCTCCCCGGATGACGTGGGCGACTGGATCCACATGTTTGCCATCGGCGTCCAGGTGCCCGACCTCTTCTGCCGGGTCGTCCACGAACCGGACGGCTCCTACCGGCTGTGGCTGCACGACACCGGCCTGACGAGCTGGGCCACCGCCGACCACGAGAGGGGCCGGACCGAGTTCCGGACCGTCCAGGCCGGTCCCCGCCGGCTCTGGCACGAGCTGGAGTCCGCCTGGCGCTGGTGGTATCAGCAGGGGCAGCCGGACTTCGCCCGCTTCGGCCTCACGATGGACGGCCACCGCCACACGGTCTGGCTCGACTCCCCGGACAACCCCGTCCCGGACTTCACCGGCACGACAACCCCCTGAGCCCCGCCGTCCCTCACCCGTCCCCGCCCACCCGGGCGGGGACGGGCCTCCACAACCACACCACCGAGGAACCGAGTTGCCCGTACAACACGACATCGCGGCCGAACGCGACCTCTGGGACGCCTACGCCAGCAGCACCCGCAACGACGTGGCCGACGCCGAGCCCGTCTTCAATTGGACGCAGTACCAGGGACACGGCCCAGGGACCGAAATCCTCGGGAACCCGGCCAGTGTGCTGGAGATCGGCTGCGGCACCGGCCGGGCGCTCGCCCACCTCGCACAGCGGGGCATCAGGGCGAAGGGCGTGGACCTCTCACCCGTCATGGTCGCGAACACCACGAAGCGGTGGGGGCCGCTGGGGGTGGAGTTCGTGTGCGCGGAGGTACTGGAGTTTCTGGCCGACGACCGGGCGACCTACGACGCGGTGTACTCGGTCTTCGGCGCCGCCTGGTTCACCGACCCCTCCCGCCTCTTCCCGCTGGTCGCCGCCCGGCTGAACCCGGGCGGCATCTTCGCCTTCTCCCACCCGCCCGCCATCCCCGGCGCCTACGGCCCGCAGGGCATGTACAAGGGCGGCTTCGCCGGCCCGGCCATGTTCACCTACCGCTACAGCTACAAGCCGCAGGTGTGGACACGCCTCCTGACCCGCGCCGGCTTCCGCGACGCCGATGTTCGCATTCTCGACGCCCCCACCCCGGGCCACATCGGCACCCTCCTCGCCACTGCCGTCAAGCCCTGACCGTCCACTCCCGCCAGTGGAGGAGCGCCCTACGACAGAGGCCCCAGAAACCAACCCGGTCCGCGCCCACCGCACGGGCGACCCCTCTCCCGGTAGATGCTTGGCACTTCGGTCCCAGTCGATGGTTGACAGTGGCCGTGTTTGGTTTTCTGCGCACGCTATTACGACGTGCAGCAGGAGGCGGGGGTATGGTGTGTCGCCTCGGTGATCTCTCAGGCGCGGAGGATCGAGGGTGCCAGCGTCCTTGCGCGGTCGTGGAGGTCGCGGGCGGTGCGGTTGCGCAGGTGGGGGCGGATCAGGGTGACCATGGTGCGGATGCGGTTGTCCACTCGTCCGCTCTGGACGTGCGGGTAGTCGTCCAGGGCCGCGTGCCAGGTGGCGGAGGCCTCTTCGAGGTGTCCGATTCGCATCTGTCGTTCGGCAGCGGTTGCCAGGTGCAGCACTCGGGTCCTGCGGTACACCGGCTCCCGGAGTCGGTTGGCCTCAGTCATGGCTTTGATCGCCCCGTTGGTGTCGCCGAGTTCATGCCGTACCTGGCTCGTGTGGTACGCGAGCGCGGCCGGGTCGTAGGAGCCGAAGGTCTTCGCTCGTGACTCGGCCTTCTCCATCGCCACTTCCGCGTCCTTGAGGTGGGCCAGGGCGGTGCGGCGGTCGCCGGTCTGGGCGGCGGTGTGGGCCTGCTGTCCGGCGAGGAAGGCGCGCATGCGGGGTCCGGCCTGCGGGGAGGCGGCGGCTGCCGCGTCGGCCAGGCGCAGGGCCTGCGGCCCGTGGCCGAGGTCGGCGGCCTGGACGCTCATGCCGCGCAGGGTGGTGCGGTAGGTGAGGTGGTCCTCGGCCGCGCCGGCCAGTTCCAGGGCCTTGAGGTAGTACTGCTGCGCCAGCCCCTGCAGGCCCTCGTCCACGGCCATGTAGCCGGTGAGGTAGCACAGGTCGGAGGCGGCCGAGAGCATGTCCTTGCGCACCGGCTCGGGGGCGTCGGCGCGCAGGTAGGCCGCCACGGTGTTGACGATGAACGAGGCGGCCATCGGGCGGGCGTGACGGCCGCCGAACCGGTCGTCCAGTTCGCTGATGCGCTCGGTCATGGCGACCACCATGTCCACCTCCGGCCGCCCGATGCGCACGCTGCGGCCGGCCCGTACCGCCTCCATCCGGCCCACCACGTCCTGCCAGCCGGGCACGGTCAGCGCCACGGAGAACAGCCCGACGCCCAGCACGCTCCTGCGGGACGGGTCCATGTCGCTCCTCCCGAGGGTCATGAGTGCTTCCACGGTATCCGCGCCACCGCCCGCCTCCCCGTCCCCCAGACCGATCTCGGCCAGCGTCACCGGCCTGCGCAGCCGACGCGACAGGGCCTCACGGAGGAAGGGCCGCACCGCCCTGCGCGGCCGGGTGCCGCTCATCCAGTGGGACACCGCCGACTCGTCGTACCGCAGCGGCACCCCCGCCTCCGCCCCGACACGGTTGACCGCCAGGGCGAGCTGGGACTGCGACCACTGACTCTCGGTCAGAACGCGCCGCAGACCCTCGTTCGGTTTTCTCGTCGCCATACGTGCCCCCAGATCAGCCGACTTTCAAGGACTTCAAGTCCTGCCGCCGTTCTCACAGTACCGCGCAGGGTAATCAACTGATTACGCAAACGGTGTGATTGGTCAGCAGGTAGGAGCCGACACCCGCCGAGAGAACGCCCCCTGCGGCCCCGGCGACGAGGAGTGCACGCCCGGTTTTCCGGGCAGCTCGTGCACTCCGAGGAACTGAGGACGATGGACACGCCCCTTCTCGCCGCCGACTTCCGGGAGCTGATCCGCCCGCACACGGGGGAACTGGCGCGTGCCCGCCCTACCACCGGGGGGCACAGCTCGGACGTCGCCACCGTGGTCGAGTGCGAGAAGGGACCGTTCTTCGTCAAGGCGGTTGCCAACCGGCCAGGCGGCCGGCGCGACTCCATCGTGCGGGAGCGGCTGATCAACCCGGCCGTACGTTCCGTATCCCCCGCGCTGCGGTGGCATGCGGAGAGCGACGCGTGGGTCGTGCTCGGCTTCGACGCCGTGGAGGGGCGGGCGGCCGACTTCTCGCCGGGCTCCCCCGACCTGCCCACCGTCGTCGGCCTGGTGGACCGGATCGGGGAACTGGACCTCCCCGAGGTCGCGCGGGAGTGGCCGGAGACCCGGTGGGACCGGTTCGCCGGAGACGAGGGGCAGGCCGCCCTCCTCCGGGGTGATGACCTGCTCCACACCGACATCAACCCCGGCAACATGGTGATCGGTGAGCACACCGCCTGGGCCGTGGACTGGTCCTGGCCCATCCGTGGCGCGGGCTTCATCCCTTGCCCACTCCCCCGCATCCACGCGGTCTTTCATGGGTTTCACGCGCTGCCGCTCCGCCCGCGGTACCGCCCGGAGTCATCACGCGGTTACGTGTCCGTGAGTATGGATCCGAGCGTCAGGAAGGGCGTACATGGGCGGGAGCGCCTTCTCACAAGGGGTCGAGGAGCGGATCGAGGAGGGGCGTGCGCGCTCTGCGGACGAGCGCGGGGATTACGGGGTGCGCCCGGCAGGGGTGGAGGAAGCTTCGGTGGAGCCTGCCGCCGCGCCCGCGCAACCGCGTACCGGCCGGCTGAGCACGGTTCCCTACATCGCCTCGTGGAGCCGGGAGCGGGTGCGCCGCCCGCCCCTGGTGCGGCGGGTGGGGGCGGGCGGCGAGGGGATCGGCTTCGCCGGGGAGGGCGCGTACGACCGGGACTGGCTCGGGGTGCTGTGGATGAGGCAGACCCTCGCGCGGGGCAAGGGGCACCCCCGCTACCACACGGTGCACACGCTGCGGCAGCGAAGGGCCATGCGGTACATGCTCTGCCAGGTGTGCGGCGGGCCCACTCCCGAGGACGGCCCGCGCCTCTTCGTACTGCGGGACGTCGGCCGCCCGGTGGAGGAGGGCGAGCGGACCACGGCGCCGCCCGTGTGCGCGCCCTGCGCCCGGATCTCCGTACGGGAGTGCCCGCGGCTGCGGGAGGGGCACGTCGCCGCACTGGTGGACCGACCGCACGCCTGGGGCGTGGCCGGGATCGTCCACCACCCGGCCACGCTGGAGCCCCTCGATGCCGCCCTGCGGGAGGTCTCCTACGAGGACCTCGCGGTCCGGTGGACCCTGGCCCACCGGCTGGTCATGACGCTGCACGACTGCACCCCGGTGGACCTGGACGCCCTCGCTCCGTGAGCCGGGGTGACTGCCGAGCCCTGCCCAGTCGCCGGGCGGGGCGGGGCCCGGCGGTCATCCGGTCCGTGCCCAAACCGCATTCCCCGGGCGCCTCCTGACCGATCGCCTCCGCTCTCGGCTTCGGTTTCGTGGAGTCGTTCCCCGATGACATCGGCTAGCCGTTTTGGGACGTTATGTCTGGGTCATACGTCAAGACCCGCCGACGTGTCATGCGCCCGAAGCCACCGGGACCTGTGCGCCGACATCGCATAGAGATACTTTCCCCTGTCGTTCCGGGGAAGCCGCTTCTGCGCAGCGGACGTGCCGCCGGCCCTGGCCTTTTCGTACTGGCCCAGGGCCGACGACCTCTCGAGGTTGTTTCTCGCCGCTCTGCGCTCAGCAGGCCGGTACCGGGGACTGGTTGGTCACGAACGACGAGTGCACGTAGGCCCAGACCGGGGCGGACCCTCCGGCGTAGTTGACGTAAGCCTTGAACCACCGGTTGCTGGGGTAGTTCCCGGTCGCCCATCCGGCGTCCTTGTAGCAGGAGACCCAGGACGCCTGCCCGTTCGGGTTGCGCCAGCCGTCCGACGTCACCCAGCCGATGAAGGACCACGACTCCGCGTAGGGCGCTGAGCGGGCTGCGGCTCCGGCCTGGACGGTCATCGTCGGATAGCTGACCGCGTGTGCGGTCGGCGCGGTCGTGAGCATGGCACCGATCATCGGGAGGAAGGCGGCGATGGCTACGCTCATGCGCTTCAGCGGAACTGTCATACCTCACCCTTTTCGGTCTGGCAGCGGGTCTGAGCCGCTGCGGGAAACCTCACCGTAGGAGGGCTGTGGCGCTGCTATGGCGACGACCTCCGATCAGGAGGACAACGGATAGGCGGAGATGATGCCCTCCCCGTAGGGCTCCACGATCACGCGGATCGCCAGCCCCTGGTGGTGTCCGTCGACGCGGAAACGAGCCGGAATGGCCCACTCCACGTCCGGGAGACGATGCCATGGGTTGAACAACGTCCCGGGCTCACCGCTGTAGTCGTCGTTCCCGCGGCCCCACCGCGAAGAGGGGTCGGCGGCCACCGCCTGAGCGGCCACGAAGATCTCCTCGTCGGTCCAAACTTCGGGGAACAGGCTTTTCCCGAGCTGCCTGGCCTCGGCTCTGCCCGAATGAAGCTCCGCGATGTGATCCATACGGTAAGGCGAGAGATAACTGCCCGCTTTCCGTAGTTCAGCACCGATCTCGAGTTCGTCCTCCCCCGACACCGCAACGTCCTCCCAGCCCCCGTACCTTCCGGGCAGAGCCTCTCTGCCGCTCTGTTCGTGGCCGTAGACGTTCCTGGGGCGGTACGGCTCCGGCTCGATCGTCATTGGACCTCCTGGAAGGGCGTGAAGGGGGCGCGGGAGGACTATAGATTGGCGCGATGGAGGCTCGTCACGGCAGCGGCAGTGGACATCCGCAGGACCCGAGGGCGGAGCGGGTAGCCGAGGCGGGAAAGCGCTTACGCGTTCTGCTGGCCGGACGCCACACATACCGGGCTCGCTGGCTGGCTCACACGCAGCGCCGGCGAGGGGACGATGTCAGTTACTCCGGGGTCGCACAGGTCGTCGCCCTGTACCTGTGGGAAAGCGGCCTGCGTCCCGACACCGACCACACCTTGCCCAGGAAGCTGCGTGACCGCGTGCGGCAGGCGCTGCTCGGGCGGCAGCTCACTCACGAGACGATCACCTGGATCACCGAGTCGTTCGACTTCACATCCGAGGACATCACGGAGGTATGGGACGCCTTCCTGGGTCACAGCGCTGTCGACCTGGGCGGGAACGGAGTGTCATTCACCCTGCGCAGCGAGCCGGTTGCCCTTGTTCGACCACAGGGGCACCGCACGACGGCCCTGTTCTCGCGCTACTACGTGTCGGCCGACCGTGCCTTGCGGCGTATAGAGACCAGTCATGTCCTCGTCGCCGTTGACGACGGCCTTGAAACCTTTGCCTACAGTCCCCGCGATACGGTGACCGGCGTTGAGTCAGTGGTCGGCGGGACCTTCATCGGTTTCCGCACCAGCAGTCCAGGGTATGTCGGGGTGGAATTCCAGCTTGATCGGCGCCTCTCGGCGGGTGAGCGCTCGTCATTGCAGTACACGACACTCCACCGGCCGACCTCCGGCCCTTGCCTCCACGTCCGCAGGGCGGCACGCAAACGCATCGACAATGTCGACATGCGGGTGGTGTTCGAAGCAGTCCGTCCCAGAACGACGTGGTGGTGCGTGTGGGACGCCTACAGTGGGTCTGAACCGATCCGTGCGATCGGCATCGATGTCTCGCCCGAAGGGGAACTGCACCAGTTCCTCCCCTACCTGGAACAGGCGGTCGTCGGCTTTCAATGGCGGTGGTGACACTTACGGCGCTTGCGGGGGAACGGCGGTATGCGTGCGCCGTCCGGCCGCCCCAGGCCCCTGGTACCGGTCACGTCCTCCAGAGGGAGCGCCGGGCCGTGCTCGGTCCGCACCGGAGAACGCCACAGATGTCACGGCTGACCGGAGTGCGCGGTACAGGCCACAGATTGGTCAGCGGCTCGTGGCCGGCGTACCGGACCGTCTCGGTACGCCGGAAGCCGTACTTCTCCGGCAGCCGCACCGAGCCTGTGTTCCCGGCGAGGGGATCGGCGTATAGGTGACATGCCTTCTCCCGCTCCCGGGGCGGGAAGTTCACCCGTCGCACGGCCTCGGGATCGTGCTCCTGCGTGAGGAACTCCTCCAGATCGGCCGACTCGACGTCTCTCAAATGCACCTGACCACTCATGCCGGCGAGTCTGCCGCCGGCCACTGACAGTCGCGGGACGCCGACGGCCCCCGACCGGGTGGGCTGGTCGGGGGCCGCTGTGAGGTGCGGAGGCTGTGGGATTTGAACCCACGGTGGTGTCGCCACCACGACGGTTTTCAAGACCGTTCCCTTAGGCCGCTCGGGCAAGCCTCCCCACGCCGCGCCGCGCCGTGCGGTGCGGCGTGGGGGACAGCCTAGCCGGTTCGTCAGTCGCCCTCGCGGGAACCCAGGGTCAGTTCGGCCTTGTTCTGCTCGCCGCCCCGCATGTAGGTGACCGAGATCCTCTCGCCGGGCTCGTGGGACCAGATCTCGCTGATCAGGGTGGGGCCGCTGTCGATCGGGACGCCGTCGAGCCTGGTGATCACGTCGCCCGGTTTCAGGCCCGCCTGGTCGGCCGGGCCGCCCGGGGTGACGGGCTCGCTGCCGTCGTCGGTGTTCTCGATGATGCGGGCGCCGTTGCCCTGGGCGCGCAGATCGACCTGGACGCCGATGACCGGGTAGACGGGCTCGCCGGTCTCGATCAGGGCCTTGCCCACGCGCTGGGCCTGGTTGATCGGGATGGCGAAGCCGAGTCCGATGCTGCCGGGTGAGCCCTGGCCGAGGCCGCCGCCGGCCGACTGGATGGCGGAGTTGATGCCGATCACCGCGCCCTTGGCGTTGAGCAGGGGGCCGCCGGAGTTGCCGGGGTTGATGGAGGCGTCGGTCTGGAGGGCGCTCATGTAGGAGGCCGCGGAGCCCTGGCCGTCGCTGGAGGCGACGGGGCGGTTCTTGGCGCTGATGATGCCGGTGGTGACCGTGCCGGACAGGCCGTACGGGGCGCCGATGGCGATGGTGGCGTCGCCGACCTGGACCCTGTCGGAGTTGCCGAGCGGCAGCGGGGTGAGCTCGGCGTCGCCGGCGTTCCTCAGTTTGATGACCGCCACGTCGTAGCCCTGGGCCAGGCCGACGACCTCGGCGTCGTACTCGCGGCCGTCGGAGAAGGTGGCGGTCAGCTCGCCGCCGTCGGCCGCGCTGGCCACCACGTGGTTGTTGGTCATGATGTGGCCCTGCTGGTCGTAGACGAAGCCGGTGCCGGTGCCGCTCTCGCCGCCGCCCTCGGCCTGGATCGTCACGACGCTGGGCAGGGCCTTGGCCGCGATGCCGGCGACGGAGTCGGGGGCGCGGTCGACCTGTTCGAGGCTGTCGCCGGCGGAGATGGTCGTCGAGCCGCGGTCGGTGCGGTCGGCGGCCCAGAAGCCGACACCCGTGCCGACGCCGCCCGCGAGGAGGGACGCCGCCGCGACGGCGGCGATCAGGGCGCCGAAGCGGCGCTTCTTCTTCCGGCCCTCCGGGGCCGGCGGGGAGGCGAGCGGCGCGCCCCAGGGGGAGGCCGGGCCGCCGCCGGGGGCGCCGGGGGCTCCCGGGGCGGGCGGCGGGGTGCCGTAGCCGTCGTAGCCTCCGCCCGGCGCGCCCCACTGCCCGGCGGAGGGGTGAGGGGCGGGGGAGGCGTACGCGGCGGGGGGCTGCCGCGCGGCGGAGGGGTCCTGCTGGGGGTGGTGGCCCTGCGGGTACGGCGGTGGCTGCGGAGCCGGGTGGCCCTGCGCGTGGCTCTGGGGTGCGGGACCGGTGGCGGCCCCCTGCTCGGCGGGGGACGCGGGCCGGGCGGGGGGCTGGGACGACGGCTCGGGGTCCTCCGGGTCGATCTTCCGCAGCAGGGTCGTCGGCTCGTCCCTCGGCGCCGCCTCCGGGGCGGGAGCGGGCGCGGGGGCCTGGAGGTCGTAGTCCTCCGGCGGGCTGTCGGTCGGTGTCCTGGGCGCGGCGGCGTCGTTCGCGGCGGACCGGTCGGCCGGCGGGTGCGGCACGGGGGCGTCGGCCGCGTGCTCGCCGGCGGCGCCCTCGTTCTCGGTGCTCACAGCTCTCTCCTCAGGTACACGACAGTCGTACGTCTCCCCCCGGGGGGACGTAGGTGTTCAGGTGTATGGCGTCAAGCTTCTCCCACCGCACGTCGGACCGGCGTAAGCGCACCCGTACGGACGGGCGCCCGGGCCGCCGCGCGCGGGGCGGGGTGGCACCATAACGCGGTGAGCCCTGACCAGCCCCAGGGGCTGCCCGGACACCGGCGCCCCATCTCCGTCGTCGCCCACCGAGGAGCCTCCGAGGACGCCCCGGAGCACACCCTGGCCGCGTACCGCAGGGCCGTCGAGGACGGTGCCGACGCGCTGGAGTGCGATGTGCGGCTCACCGCCGACAAGCACCTGGTGTGCGTCCACGACCGCCGCGTCAACCGTACCTCCAACGGCCGCGGCGCCGTCTCCGCGCTGGAGCTGGCCGAGCTGGCCGAGCTGGACTTCGGCTCCTGGAAGGGGCGGCTGGACGACGAGGAGTCGCCCGAGACCGAGAGCCGCGAGCACACCTCCGTCCTGACCCTGGAGCGGCTGCTGCGCCTGGTGGAGGAGCAGGCCTCCGCGGGGCGCCGGGTGGAGCTGGCTGTCGAGACCAAGCACCCCAGCCGCTGGGCCGGTCAGGTGGAGGAGGAACTGCTGCGGGTGCTGGCCCGCCACGATCCGGCCATCCCCGTGCGCGTGATGAGCTTCTCGGCGCGCTCCCTGCACCGGATACGGGCCGCGGCTCCGTGGATCCCCACCGTCTACCTGATGCGGTTCCTGCTGCCGCGCCACCGCGACGGGAGGCTGCCGCCGGGCGTGGGGATCGCCGGGCCGGGCATCCGGATCCTGCGCAACCACCCCGAGTACGTGGCGTGGGCGCACCGCGAGGGCCACCGGGTGCACGTGTGGACGGTGGACGATCCGGCCGACGTGGAGCTGTGCGCGCTGCTCGGCGTGGACGCCGTCATAACCAACCGGCCACGGCGCGTACTGGCCCAGCTGGACGAGATGTTCCGGGAGTGAGGAGAAACCGGGCCAGGACCCCGGGCGAGGCGGCCCGCGCACTACGGCGCATTCGGATCCGCCGGTGGTGAACGGGCGGTGAGGACTGCGTCACGGTAGCGGGTCGGGCGGTTTCCGCCGTCGGACGAAAGGGCATTCATCACGTGGCGTGGGGCGAAAAAGGAGGTCTCGGGGGTGGCGGTGGTGGTTGCACAGGAGGCGCCGACGTCGTCGACGATGGCCGTACCCCACGGTCCTGCGGGGGTGGGTGCGGCGAGGCGCCGGATGCGCGAGGAGCTCCTGGGCTCCGGTACGCCCGAAGCCGTCGTGGACGACGCGGTTCTCATTCTTTCCGAACTTCTCAGCAACGCGTACCGGCACGCCAGACCGATCGGTGTGAGTGACTGCGTACGCGCGGCCTGGGGCCGTACCTCCGACGGCGGGGTGAGCGTCTCCGTCACCGACGGCGGGGGCCCCACCAGACCGCGGCCGTCCAATCCGTCGGTGACGGCGCGGGGCGGCAGGGGGCTGTCGATCATCACCTCGCTCGCCCGCGACTGGGGCGTGCGCGACGACCGCGGCGGTCGTGGCCGCGGGCACGGCCACGGCCACGGGCACGGGCACGGGCACGGGCACGGGCACGGCGGAGTGACGGTATGGGCGGTGGTGGCGCCGTCGAAGGAGGACGCGTTCGCCTCCTCGATGCGCTTCGGCCTGTCGGGGCTGGAGGGTCTGGAGGACCTCTGAGGTAGTCGTTCCGGGTGGTCTCCTCCGCGTACGCGTGCCGCCTCGGCGCCAAGGGCTAGGCTCGCGCCGACAATGTCCCTGACGACCGGGAGATCCGCACGCCATGGCCAAGAAGCGCCGACCCCAGACCAAGGCCGCCAAGCCGCGGCTCGCCGACGGTGAGATCCCCGTCGTCGGCGCCCGCGAACCCTGCCCCTGCGGATCCGGCCGCCGCTACAAGGCCTGCCACGGGCGCGCCGCCGCGCAGGCGGTGACCGAGCTGGTGCGCCGCCCGTTCGAGGGCCTGCCCGGGGAGTGCGACTGGGTGGCGCTGCGCGAGCTGGTGCCCGCCGCGACGGTGCCGCTGAGGCTGAGGGAGGAGCTGCCCGGGGACGTCCCCTCGGTGACGCTGGCCACCGTCCTGCCGATGGCCTGGCCCGCACTGCGCCGTGACAACGGGGCCGTGCTGCTGGGCGTCCAGAACGACACCCCCTCCGGCGACCTCAGCCGTGATCTGGCCGATGTGCTGCGGCGGGCCCTGACAGCGGAGCCGGGCAGCCCGGTGACCGCCGAGCGCATCCCCGCCGGCGCCCCGCGTCTGCAGGACCTGCTGGACCTCGACGCGCCCTTCGAGCCGGAGGTGCACAGCGGCTTCGAGTTCTGGGTGGAAGACGCCGGGAACCAGGGTCCGGAGGTCGCCGCCTCACTGGAGCGCGCCAACTCCGCCGCCCTGCCGACCGCCCGGCTGGAGGGGGTGGAGGCCGCGTACTGGTGCGAGGCCCCGGAGAAGAACCACCTGCGCTGGGTCATGCCGCACCCGGAGGAGCGGCTGCTGGACGCACTCGCCCGGCTGCACGCGGCAGGGGCCTCCTCGCTGGGCGAGGACACGCGGCTGGTCGGCTCCTTCCGGGCGCACGGTCTGATGGTCCCGGTGTGGGACCTGCCGGGCACGATGGGCGCGCAGGAGTGCGAGAAGCCTGCGGCGGCCTTCGCGGAGCGGCTCGCCGGGGCGCTGGAGGCCACCGACCCGCTCACCGCGGAGGAGCGCCGGGCGCGCAGTGGATTCACAAATCGCCAGATCACTCTCAACTGACAGACGAATTCCGGCTGACGAGAGAAGAAAAGGGCAAGTGATTCCCGTCACAGCGGACTGTACTCGCAGGTAGACAGGCGGCTGGAAGACATCGGTGGAATTTGCGAACGGGCCATTACTTGTTACGGTTCTTACAGCCCGGTCGCTGGTGCATCCCCCGTCGCCAGCGACCGGGTTTTTCATGTCCGCACTTCCCGCATATGGGTTCCGCGGACGCGGACGGCGGCTCAACTCGCCGATTTTCGCTGGGTTTCGGCTTCCCCGTTCCCACTGCCGGAACGCGGCAGCGGTCCTTGCCCATCCGGTGCCCGGGCCTCCCGTCACCGCCGTTCGCGGAAATCCCCTTCACGCGCTTCACGCGCTTCACGCGCCGGCGCGGGGACGGCCCCGGCGGCCAGCGCGGCCGTCCCCCGACACGGAAGCCGACGGCACACCGGCCACCCGCGCGAGTGAGCGGCCGGCCGGTCAGTACGCCAGCCGGCTGCCCGTGTCGGGGACGGCCGCGCTCGCCCGCACCAGTACGTCCACCAGCGGCTCCATCCTCGGCAGCCACGGCACACCGCCCCCGCGCAGGGTGCCGCGGGCTCCGATGCCCAGCGCGGCCGGCGGCCGCTCCCAGCGCAGCTGCCCCGCACCGGTGCGCGACGGCGGCAGGGCCACGTAGCCGCCCTCGCCGTGGAACCGCAGCGAGCTGGGCACCCAGTCCTGGGCGTGGAGCAGCTCGCCCAGCTCCTCCAGGTCGTACGGCGCCACAAGCAGCGTGCAGCGGGTCGGGCTCGCGATCACCGGGCCGGTGCGCAGCCCGAGCTGGTCGAACTCCTCCAGCGCCCGGGCCCCCGCGGCGGCCGGAAGGCTCAGCGCGCAGGGGGCGCGGCCGCCGGTGGCCAGCAGGACCGGCGCGTCGGGGCGGTTGGTCCACCACCAGCGCGCCATGCGCTCGTCGGTGGTGGCCGCCGGCAGTTCGGGGTCGAAGGGGTGGGCGCCGGGCACCACGCAGTCGGGCCGGGGGCAGGAGCAGCGCCCCCGGGGCTGCCCCGACTGGCGTGCGGCCAGGCGCCTGGGCTCCCGCGGCGCCACACCGGGCAGCACGGGCCACCCCCACCGTGTCGCGCAGACGAGCGCCGCGTCGCGCAGCGCCCAGCGGGTCATGCGTCGCCTTCCGAGGATCTCGCGCATCAGCGCTCGTTCCTTTCCGTAACGCCATGGATCGACAAATACGTCGACAAGCACACTGACAAGGACTCAGCAGGACCAGAAGACCGATCACGGTCCTCCGGTACTCAAACCTGTTACACCTGTGGATCTCGTGTGACCGCGCCTGGCCCTCCGGGCAGTGCGTCACCGTGCTGTTCCCGCGGCCGTGGCCGGGGTATTAGTGAACCGGGCACGGAACACGGCGTGGCGGCGCATTCCGGGCGCCGCTCGTGCTCACCCCTGCCGCCGTACCGCCCGATGGTCCTCTGCCTGCCGTGCTCCGACCCCTCGGCGCGACGAGGACGCGCCTCGCTCCCACCGCGTGGGACGCACGGGCCCGTTGCCGGGTTCCGCCGGAACCCGGGCGCCGCCCACCCGCCCGGTCCCTCGTGCCGCAGGGGAGCGTGTACCCACCTCAAGCGTGATGACGCGCTGCCGTACCGAGGGCCAGTCGACCGCGCACCATCTGGCACAGGATACGTTTTCGGCCAAGCTCGTGACCACCCCCGCGATGCCTCCGGATGTTTCCGGAGCGCCGGGCGGACCCGGCTCCGGAACCGGTCGGCGGGGACATCCGCGGCCTGCCGGGGCGATACTGGACACCCCTTATCAGGGCGTGTACACCTGAATACATTGATAGCGGAGCAGCACGACATGGGGGTTTGCGATGCTATTGACGACGCCGGCCCGCACCGGGGGCAACCGCCCATGAGCGCCCAGCAGTCGCCGAAACTGGCCGGAATCGAATCTTCTTCGCCCTTTCCCCAGCACACTGTTCCGCCCGCGGCGGCCGCGCCCCACCGGCAGCCCGCCCCCTCCCCCCGGCACCCGGCCGCCGACGAACCGGACCTCGCACGGCCCGTCGAGCGACTCGCGGCCGTCCAGGACCGCCTCGCCGGCTGGATCTCCGACCTCACCACACTCCACGACCTCACCGAGCGCCTGGTGCGCACCGACACCCTGGAGAGCGCGGTGCACGAGGCGCTGCGCGCCGGAGCCGCCCTGGTGGGCGCCCGGCGCGGGCTGATCGCGCTGGAGCCGGCCGACGGGCTCGGTCCCGACACCACCGTCGGACTCGGCCTGGGAGCGGCGGATCTCGGCCACATCGAGACCCTCCCGCGCGACCCGGCCTCCCACGCGCGCCTCCTCGGCGGGCTTCCCGACGCCGGCGCCGAAGCCGGGGGCGGTGCGGGAGGGACGGGCCCCGACGGCCTCCCGGAGATCACCCACCCCCACATCGCCCGGGACGAGGACCTCGACCCGCGCCACCGCGAGGTCGCCGCCCGCCTCGGCTACGCCGCCAGCCACGCCGTCCCGCTGAGCGCGCGGAACACCGGGCGGCTGGGCGCCGCCGTCTGGCTGTACGACGAGCCCGCGCGGCCCACCGGGCGCCAGCGCCATCTGCTCGGCCTGTACGTACGGCACGCCGCCGAGCACATCGCCCGCCAGGTGGACCTCGCCCGCACCCGCTCCGCCGTGGCCGCCGTGCGCGAGGGACTGCTGCCCGCCCGGCTGCCGCGGGTGCCCGGGGTACGGCTGGCGGTGCGGCACTCCACCGGCCCGCGCGGCGGCGGCGACTGGTACGACGTACTGCCGCTGCCCGGAGGGGCGCTGGGGCTGTGCGTGGGCGGGGTCACCGGATCCGGCCCGGACACGGTGGCCGCCATGGGGCGGCTGCGGGCCTCGATGCGGGCCTACGCGGTGATGGAGGGCGAGGACCCGGTCGCGGTCCTGTCCGACCTGGAGCTGCTGCTGCGGCTGACCGAGCCGGCCCGGTCGGCGACCGCGCTGTTCGGGTACGCCGAGCGCTGCCCGTCCGCCGTGGGCGGTCCGCGGGCGGGCGCCAGGGTCGTGCTGGCCGGAGCCGGGCACTGCCCCCCTCTGATCGTCGGACCGGAGCGCACCGAGGCCGTCGAGACCGCGCTCTCCGCCCCGCTGGGCATGCTCGCCTGCTGGGAGGCGCCCGGCGTCGAGGTGGACCTGGCCCCCGGGGAAACGCTCCTGCTCTACAGCGACGGGCTGCTGCACCGCACCGGCGAGCCGCCGGATCGCGCCTTCGGACGGCTCCGGGCCGCGGCCGTCGCCGCCGTCCCGGCCGTACGCGCCGACCCCGACGCGCTGCTGGACCATCTACTGCGCTCGGTGCCGCCCGTCGAACGGGACGGTGCGGGACGCGCCGCCGGGGACCGCGAGGACGTCGTGCTGCTGGCCGCCCGCTTCTGAGCACCACCTCCGGATCCCGGCCGCGCTCTCCTTCCACGGCCTCCGTCCACAGGCCCCGGCCGCCCCGGGCCGGCCGGACCTACGATGGGAGTCGGCCCGCACCCGGCCCACACCACCAGCAGGAGGAGGCAGCGACGTGGCTGACCAGCAGACACCGGAAACCCCGGAGGAGCAGGGCGAACCCACCTCGGAGGAGCCGGTCAAGCAGCGGAAGAACGGCCTGTACCCGGGCGTCTCCGACGAGCTCGCCGAGAACATGAGGTCCGGCTGGGCGGACACCGAGCTGCGCGACCTCGACCCCGTCCCGCAGGTCTCGCACACCGCCGAGCGGCGCGCCAGGCTCTCCGCCCGCTTCCCCGGCGAGCGCCTGGTGGTCCCCGCGGGCAACCTCAGGACCCGCTCGAACGACACCGAGTACCCCTTCCGCTCCTCCGTCGAGTACGCCTACCTCACCGGCAACCGGACCGAGGACGGCGTCCTGGTCATGGAGCCGAGGGCGGACGGCGGCCACGACGGCGTCCTGTACCTGCTGCCCCGCTCCGACCGCGGGAACGGCGAGTTCTGGCTGGACGGCCAGGGCGAGCTGTGGGTGGGCCGCCGCGACAGCCTCACCGAGGCCGAGAAGCTCTACGGCATGCCCTGCCGGGACGTACGCACCGTGGCCGACGTGCTGCGCGATGCCTCCGGCGACGTGCGCGTGGTGCGCGGCCACGACGCGGGCGTCGAGGCCGCGCTCGCCGACAAGACCACCGCCGAGCGCGACGAGGCTCTGAGGGTCTTCCTCTCCGAGGCGCGCCTGGTCAAGGACGACTTCGAGATCGGCGAGCTGCAGAAGGCCGTCGACTCCACCGTACGCGGCTTCGAGGACGTCGTCCGCGTGCTGGACAGGGCGCAGGCCACCTCCGAGCGCTACATCGAGGGCACCTTCTTCCTGCGCGCCCGTGTGGAGGGCAACGACGTCGGCTACGGCTCGATCTGCGCCTCCGGACCGCACGCGACCACCCTGCACTGGGTGCGCAACGACGGCCCCGTCCGCTCCGGCGATCTGCTGCTGCTGGACGCCGGCGTGGAGACCCACACCCTCTACACCGCCGACGTCACCCGCACCATGCCGGTCGACGGCCGCTTCACCGACCTCCAGCGGAAGATCTACGACGCCGTGTACGACGCGCAGGAGGCGGGCATAGCGGCGGTGAAGCCGGGCGCGAAGTACCTGGACTTCCACCACGCCGCGCAGCGCGTGCTGGCGGAGCGGCTGGTGGAGTGGGGTCTGGTGGAGGGCCCGGTCGAGCGAGTCCTGGAGCTGGGCCTCCAGCGCCGCTGGACGCTGCACGGCACCGGCCACATGCTCGGCATGGACGTCCACGACTGCGCCGCGGCGCGCCGCGAGGCGTACGCCGAGGGCACGCTGGAGCCGGGCATGTGCCTGACGGTGGAGCCGGGCCTGTACTTCCAGCCGGACGACCTGACGGTGCCCGAGGAGTACCGGGGCATCGGCGTGCGCATCGAGGACGACATCCTCGTCACCGAGGACGGCAACCGGAACCTCTCCGCCGCGCTGCCGCGCCGCTCGGACGAGGTCGAGGCCTGGATGGCGCGCCTGCGGGGCTGACATCCGGCGCCGTTCGGGGCGTCCGGAGCCGCCGCCGGGACGGCACGGGTGTGCCGACCCGGCGGGGTTCGGACCGGAGCCGGGGCCGGGGTCCGGCAGGCCGCGCACCGTGGCGGGCTGCCGCTCAGGACGCCCTCAGCAGCGAGTCCTCCCGCCACTTGAGGAGCTTGTCGAAGCAGACCATGGCGCCGTCCCCCGGACGGTTGCGGAAGTCGACGTGGTCGGCGAGGGCCTCGATCAGGAACAGACCCCGGCCGTGCTCGTCGGTGTGGACCCCGTCGCGCGCCTCCTCGCGGAAACCGTCGCGGGCCGGACCCGCGCTTCTGGCGAACAGGGGCCCGAAGGCGGTCGCAGTGCCGAGGTCCGCCGTGCTGTTCGTACCGACGGCACCGGCGGTCGTGTCGGCTGCCGCACCGGCAGCCGTGTCGGCGGTGGCGGCGCGGGGCGCGCTGCGGTACCCGTCCACGAAGCCCGGCCCGTGATCGGTTACCTCGATGCGGCACATGTCGTCATCGATGTACGCCGTCACGTGGTACTCCCCCGCGCCCGCCGGCCCCGGCCCTCCGGGGCCGCCGTGCTCGACCGCGTTCGCGCAGGCCTCCGAGAGCGCGATCGACAGGTCGTAGGAGACATCGGGATCGACCCCCGCCGTCTCCATGGCCCCGAGCAGGAGCCGCCGGGCGAGCGGGACGCTCGCAGCCTCACGCCGCAAGTGGAGAGACCACCAGATGCTCATGCTCAGCCTCCTGGCTGCGGCTCGACATACGCATACGTATTGCCCGGGGCGGCGGCGGTAAGCACGGCGGCGGCGCGCTACCCCCCGATCGGCGGATCCGAAGAGTTCCGCAATGTACGGAAAATGTACGAGGTGATCCCCTCGTCCGGCTGTCAACCGCGTCGGGAGGGTGCCCCGTGTCGCGGCCGAAGGGGTGATGAGATGATGGCCCGGCCATGAGAGCCCCCGTCGCGCGCGCCGCCGCCGACCTGCGACTGCTGCGGGCCGCGGTGTTCGCCGCGGTCTGCGTCACGCTGTCCGCGGCCGGTCACGTGTCCGCCGCCGGGCAGCCCCTGTCGGTGTGGGTGCTCCTGGCCGGCTTCGTGGCCGTGCTCGCCACCGCCGTGCCGCTGGCCGGACGCGAGCGCTCGCTGCCGGGCATCGCGGCACTGCTGGCCCTGGGCCAGACCGCCTTGCACGTCCTCTTCTCCTGCGGCCAGACCGGGCACGCCGCCTCGGCCGGGCCGACTCCGGCCACCCCGGACCGGAGCGACGGCGGAGTGCTCGCGCTCGCCGGGCGACTGCTGTGCAACGACCGGGCCGCCGCCGCCCTGAGCGAGGCCGAGGCACGCCGCATCGTCGCCGACGCCGGGCTCCCCGGCGGCCACACCGCCGCGGGGCCCACCGCCGCGGGCACCGCCGACACGGTGGTCGGCAGCGCCGCCGACTACCTGCGGTACGCCGTGCACTCCGCCCTGTCGCTGCTCTCCGGCCCCATGCTGCTCGGCCACCTGCTGGCCGCGCTCGCCACGGGCTGGCTGCTGCGCCGCGGCGACGCCGCGCTGTGGCGGCTGGTGAGGCTGTCGGCCCACTTCGCCGACAGGCTCGGCGGCGGGCCGCTCGTACGGGCCCTGCGCAGCGCAGCGCGCTGCGTGCGCGCCCTGCTGCGCGGGCTGCTGCCCGAGGACGCCGTGCCGGTACGCGCCCCGCGCGCGGACGCGTACGGCGGTCCGGTGCCGCCCGCCTCCCTGCTGCCGTCGCACTCGGTGGTCAGGCGCGGGCCGCCCGCCGCGGGGCGGAATCTCGTCCTCGCGGCCTGAAGCGCACACTCCTCCCGCTCTCCCGGGCACGGGTGGGGTGCGCGTACCGCCGCGCACCCATGCCCCCGCTCGTCCGGCAGGGAGGCGTACGCCTCCCCGACCCCAGCGCGGTCGCGGCCGGAGAGCGCCCCCATGCCCCATGAGGAGTGTCCTTCAGCATGCAGCAGTCCCAGACACCGTCCGCCCTGCCGTCCGCCCGCCGCCTCGCCGCGGCCGGGGCCGTCGCGGCCGTTCTCGCCCTCGCCGCCGCCGGCCCGGCCGCCGCCCACATCACCGTCAACCCGGGCGAGGCCGAGCGGGGCGGCTACACGACGATCGACGTCAAGGTCCCCAACGAGCGGGACAACGCCTCCACCGTCAAGGTGGAGGTCACCTTCCCCGCCGAGCACCCGCTCGCCTCGGTGATGCCCCAGCCGGTGCCGGGCTGGAAGGTGGAGGTGACGAAGACCGAACCGGCCGAGCCCGTGGAGGCACACGGCCGGAAGCTGACCGAGGTCCCCTCCAAGATCACCTGGACGGAGACCGGCGGCGGCATCGAGCCGGGCACCTTCCAGCAGTTCCCCGTCTCCGTCGGGAGGCTCCCCGAGGACGCGGACCGGCTCGTCCTCAAGGCCGTCCAGACATACAGCAACGACGAGGTCGTGCGCTGGATCGAGGAACCGCCCGCCGGGGGAGAGGGAGGCGAGGAGCCGGAGCACCCGGCCCCCGTGCTGAACCTCGTCCCGCCCGCCGAGGGCGGAGGCGGTCACGGCGGTGACAGCGGCGACGCGGGCGCCGGCGACGAGCCCGGCACCGACCGGGCCGCCGCCGAGACGACCGCCCGGAACGAGGCCGACGGTACGGCGGACTCCTCCGACACCACCGCCCGTGTCCTCGCCGTCACCGGCATCGCCGTCGGAGCCGTCGGCGTCGCCTTCGGCGTCCTGGCCGGACGCCGCCGCAACGCCTCCTGATGTCCGGCCGCACCCGGAGGGGCCCGCCCGCACCGGCGGCCCCTCCGGGCCCGCGGCGCGACCCACCGCAAGCACCACCGCGAGGAAGAAAGAACCCCATGCAACGCACTCCGCGCCACCACCCCCGGCGCACCCGCCGGGCCCTCGCCCTCGCCCTGGCCGCCGCGCTGCTCACCACGGGCACCGCCGCCTGCGGCGCCTCCGGCGACAGCGGCTCCGGCGACCCGGGCAGCGCAGCGGCCTCCGCGGAAGCGGACGCCGGTCCCAAGCAGGGCGTCGTCCTGGACAACCCCTTCGACAAGCCGGAGCTGGTCCTCACCGACACCGCCGGCGAGACCTACGACCTGGTCGAGGAGACCAGGGGCCACCCGACCCTGGTCTACTTCGGCTACACCCACTGTCCCGACGTGTGCCCCCTGACGATGAGCAACATCGCCGTCGCCAAGTCCGAGCTGCCCGAGGCCGACCAGAAGAAGCTGCGGGTCGTCTTCGTCACCTCCGACCCCGAGCGCGACACCCCCGAGTCGCTCGGTGAGTGGCTGCGCGCCCAGGACCCCGACTTCATCGGACTCACCGGTGACTTCGAGGAGATCCAGGCCGGCGCCCGCTCCCTGGGCATCGCTCTGGAGCCGCCGGTCGAGGACGAGAACGGCGACGTCGTCTCCTCCCACGGCACCCAGGTCCTGGCCTTCCTGCCCGAGGACGACCGGGCGCACGTCCTCTACACCGAGGACGTGCCCGTCGAGACCTACGAGAAGGACCTGCCCGCACTCGCCGAGGGGAAGCTGCCGTGAACCGCCCGAACCGCCGCCGTCCCGCCCGCCGGGCCCTCGGGTTCGCCCTGGCCGCCGCGCTGCTCACCACGGGCACCGCCGCCTGCGGCGCCTCCGGCGACCCGGAGCTGACCGTGGAGGGCGCCTACGTGCCCGAGCCGGTCACCGCGGACATGGCGGGCGGCTTCATGGTCGTCCACAACGACGGCGCCACCGCCGACCGGCTCGTCTCGGCCACCAGCGACATCTCCGACGACGTGCAGATCCACGAGGCCACCGGCGGGCGGATGCGGCGGGTGGACTCCCTGGACGTGCCCGCCGACGGCACGCTGGAGCTCAGCCGGGGCGGCAACCACCTGATGTTCATGGACCTGGAGCGCAAGCCCGCCGAGGGCGAGAAGGTCTCGGTGGAACTGCGCTTCGAGAAGTCCGACCCGATCACCGTCACGGTCCCGGTCGAGGCGGTCAACCACGTCCCCGACGTCTCCGGGCACGCCGAGCACTCCGGACAGTGAAGCAGGTACCCCCGTCATGACCACCACCGCTCCCCGCGCCCTGCCACGGCCGGCCGTACGGCCCGGCCCGCACGGGCTGTCCGGCCTGCTCGGTGTGCTCGGCCTGCTGACGGCGCTGCTGCTCGGCGGCGCCGCGCCGGCCGCCGCGCACGCCACGCTGACCGGCAGCGACCCGGCGCGGGGAGCGGTGGTGGAGCGAGCCCCCCGGCAGGTGACGCTCACCTTCTCCGAGAGCGTGTCCCTGGCGGACGACGCCATCCGCGTCCTCGCACCCGACGGCGGGCGCGTGGACACCGGCGAACCGCTGGACCTCTCCGCGGACGGGGAGGTACGCCACGGCACCGGGCTGCGCGAGGGGCTGCCCGAGGGCACCTACACCGTCGTCTGGAAGGCCGTCTCGGCCGACGGTCACCCCGTCTCCGGCGCCTTCACCTTCTCCGTCGGCGCCCCCTCGCAGACCTCCGCCGTCCTGCCGGACCAGGAGCCGGGCGGCGGCGCGGTCGGCGTGCTCCACGACATCGCCCGCTACGCCGCCTACACCGGGTTCGTCCTGCTCGTCGGCGGGACGGTCTTCGTCCTGGGCTGCCTGCCCGCCGCCGCCCGGGCGCGGGCGGTGCGGCGCCTGGTGGTGGCCGGCTGGGTCACGCTGACCGCCGCCACCGTCGCGGCACTGCTGCTGCGGGTTCCGTACACCGGCGCGGGCGGTCCGGGCGACATGCTCGACACGGACGCGCTCGGCACGGTGCTGGAGACCCGGACGGGTACGGCGCTGGTGTCCCGGCTGCTGCTGCTCGCGGTGGCGGCGCTGTTCGTGGCGCTGCTCTTCAGGTCGTACGCCCGGCGAAGCGGGGACGGGCCCGGCAGCGGGCGGGAGCCCGGGGACGGGCCCGGGGACGACGGCGGGGAGCAGGTCGTGCGCGACCGGCGGAGCCCGGTCTTCGGGGCCCTCGGGCTGTCGGCGGGCGGCGCGGTCACCGCCGTGGGACTCGCCGCCACCTGGGCCGCGGCCGAGCACGCCTCGACCGGCCCCCAGACCGCCGTGGCGGTGCCGGCCGACATCGCCCATCTGCTCGCCGTCGCCGTCTGGCTGGGCGGCCTGGCGGCGCTGCTCACCGCGCTGCGGTGGGGGCCCGCGGTGGGCGGGGACGCGGTGCGCCGCTTCTCCCGGGCCGCGCTCGGCTGCGTGGCCGTCCTCGCCGCCACCGGCCTGTACCAGTCCTGGCGGCAGGTCGGCGGCTGGGAGGCGCTGACCTCCACCTCGTACGGACGGCTGCTGCTGGTCAAGGTCGCACTGGTGGCGCTGCTGCTGTGGGCCGCCCGGTTCTCCCGCCGCCACACCACCCGGCTGGCGGGCTCGCCCGGGGAGCCCGTTCCCGAACCAGTGCCCGTCCCCGAGGCGGCGCCCGCCTTCATGCCAGGCCCGGACGTCACCCCCGAGCGCGCCACGCAGCTCGCCCGCCAGCGCGCCGCGGTCGAGGCCGCGCGCCGCAGACGGGAGCGCGACGCCGACCCGGCACGCGCCGGGCTGCGGCGCTCGGTGCTCGCCGAGACGGCCGTCGCGGCGGCCGTCCTCGCCGTGACGACCCTGCTCACCGCGGCCGAGCCCGCCCGTACCGCTGCGGCGTCCGATACGGCGTCCGGCACCGCCGCCGAACAGCGGCAGGGAGGGGGGAAGGGCGGGCCGGGCTCCGGGCGCCGCGGGCCGCTGGTCGTCACCGTCCCCTTCGACACCGGCGGCCCGGACGGCGCGGGCCGGGCCCAGCTCCTGCTGGAACCGGGCGGGAGCGGCGGAAACTCCCTCCTGGTGCGCACCACAGCCCCCGGCGGCGAACCCCTGGACGTGCCGGAGGTACGGGTCTCCTTCACCCTTCCCGCCCGGGAGATCGGCCCGCTGGCCGCCACCCTGGAGCGGACCGGGGAGGGCCGCTGGTCCGACTCCGGGCTCCAGCTCCCCCTGCCCGGCACCTGGGAGGCCGCCGTGACCGTGCGGACCTCCGACATCGACCAGGTGACCGAGCGCAGGACCTTCGAAATCGGCTGACCGGCGCCCGCCGCCACCCGTACCGCCCGGGAACCGGGCACCGAGCACCACCCGAGAACCGAGACTGGGCAGCGATGACACACCACACCGACACCGGAACCGACCCCCGCACCGGCCCCTCCCGCCGCCGCCTCCTCGGCGCCGCGGGCGCGGCCGGCGCCGCCGGGCTGGCGCTCGG
>NZ_JAJFAU010000044.1:16445-30297 GCF_022614595.1 Streptomyces sp. CNQ085 | reverse complement strand
GGCCGCGGCCCCGCCCCCCGGGAGAGCGGCCCGCACGGATCCCGGGACGCGGTACGGCACCCCGACTGGCCCGCCGCTCGTGCCGCCGCCGCCCGTGCCGGGGCCGAACGGCGTTCCGGACCCGTAGCCGTACCCCTGGACGCGGCCCTCGGCCACCGTCTCGCCGCGCCCCTGACCGCGCTCACCGACCTGCCGGCGTTCGACACCTCGGCCATGGACGGCTGGGCCGTCTCCGGGCCCGGCCCGTGGGAGCCGGTCGGTCCCGGGAACGGCGCGCGGGACACCGGGAACGCCGCGAGCACGGCCCCTGCCACGGCCAACGGCATCCTGGCCGGCGACGACCGCCCGGCCCCGCTCCCGGACGGCCACGCCGTCCGCATCGCCACGGGCGCCCGTATCCCGCCCGGCACCACCGCCGTGCTGCGCTCGGAGTACGGCGAGGTCCGCGACCGGCGACTGCGTGCGAACGCCGCGCCCCAGCACGGTGCGGACATCCGTCCGCGCGGCCAGGAGTGCCGGGTGGGCGACCACCTGCTGCCCGGCGGTACGCCGGTCACCCCGGCCGTGCTGGGCCTGGCCGCCGCCGCGGGCTGGGACGAGCTGCCGGTCCTGCGCCGCCCCCGCGTCGAAGTCCTGGTACTGGGGGACGAGTTGCTGACCTCCGGCATCCCCTCCGGCGGCCGGGTCCGCGACGCGCTCGGTCCGATGACCGGCCCCTGGCTGGCGGCCATGGGCGCCGAGGTCACCGCGACCCGCCGTCTCGGTGACGACGCGGAAGCGCTCTGCGCCGCGCTGGAGGGGACCGCCGCCGACCTCGTCGTCACCACCGGCGGTACGGCCTCGGGCCCCGTCGACCACGTCCACCCGGCCCTGCGCCGCCTGGGGGCGGAGCTGCTGGTCGACGGAGTGCGCGTACGGCCCGGTCACCCGATGCTGCTGGCGCGGCTGCCCTCGGGGGCGCATCTGGTCGGGCTGCCCGGCAACCCGCTGGCGGCCGTGTCCGGGCTGCTGACCCTCGCCGAACCACTGCTGCGGGCCGCCACCGTCGCCGTTCCGCCCGGCACGCGGCCCGGCGGGCCGCTCACCGAGCCGTCCGCCGCGGACGCCGCCCTGCCCGCCGCCGCCCTGCCCGCCGCCGCCCTGCCCGCCGCCGCCCTCCTCGGCGAGGCCCAGGGTCACCCCCGTGACACACGGCTGGTCCCGGTCGTGCAGGATGGCGGTGGCGTGCGGCCGCTGCGGTTCAGCGGTCCCGCGATGCTCCGCGGTATCGCGGCGGCCACCGCTCTGGCGGTCGTGCCGCCAGGCGGCGCCGCCACCGGCACCGGCGTACACCTCCTGAGACTTCCGTGGGCGTGACGGCATGAACCACACCTCGCCCGAGGAGCTGCAGCACTTCGTGCAGCTCCCCGAGCCCGCGGCCGGGCCGCTGCGGCAGGTGCTGCGGCGGCTGCTGGCCGCGCTGGCCGTCCTGCTGGTGACGGTGTTCCTGGTCTACCTCGAACGCGAGGGCTACAGCGACAACGCCGACGGCGAGGTCTCGCTGCTGGACTGCTTCTACTACACCACCGTCAGTCTCTCCACGACCGGCTACGGCGACATCGCCCCGGTCAGCGACAGCGCCCGGCTGGTCAACGTACTGGTCATCACCCCGCTGCGCGTCCTGTTCCTGATCATCCTGATCGGCACCACCCTGGAGGTGCTGGCCGAACGGACCCGCCAGCAGTTCCGCCTGGCCCGCTGGAGGTCCTCCTTGCGCGACCACACTGTCATCATCGGCTTCGGCACGAAGGGCCGCTCCGCGGCCGAGACGCTCATCTCCACCGGGGTTCCCCGGGAGCAGATCGTGATAATCGACCCGAGCCGCAAGGTCGTCGAGGCGGCGAACGCCGACGGCTACACCGGCGTCATCGGCGACGCGACCCGCAGCGACGTCCTGCTGAAGGCGGAGGTGCAGCGGGCGGCCCAGGTGGTCATCTCCACCCAGCGCGACGACACCGCGGTCCTGGTGACGCTCACGGCCCGCCAGCTCAACCGCAACCTGCGCATCGTCGCGGCGGTGCGCGAGGAGGAGAACGCGCCGCTGCTGCGGCAGTCCGGCGCCGATTCCGTGATCACCAGCGCCAGCGCCGCCGGACGCCTGCTCGGCATGTCCATGCTTAGTCCGAGCGCGGGTGCGGTCATGGAGGACCTGATCCACCAGGGCACGGGCCTGAACCTCACCGAGCGCCCGGTCACCAAGGCCGAGGCCGGCGGCTCCCCGCGCGAGTGCAGGGACCTCGTGGTCTCCGTGGTGCGCGGCCACCGGGTGCTGGGCTACGACGACCCGGACGCGGCCGTTCTGGAGCTGACCGACCGCCTCGTCGTCATCCGCCGCGCCACCCCGTCCACCACCGTCATGCCCTCGGAGACCCCGCGGAGGTAGCGTCACCCCATGTACGCGATCACCATCACCGAACCCGGTGGCCCCGACGTCCTCGCCTGGACGGAGGTGGACGACCCCGTACCCGGCGACGGCGAGGTCCTGGTCGAGGTGGCGGCCGGCGCCGTCAACCGCGCCGACCTCCTCCAGCGGCAGGGCTTCTACGATCCGCCCCCGGGCGCCTCGCCCTACCCCGGGCTGGAGTGCGCGGGGCGGATCGCCGGGCTGGGGCCGGGCGTGGGCGGCTGGAAGCCCGGCGACCGGGTGTGCGCGCTGCTCGCCGGCGGCGGGTACGCGGAGAAGGTCGCCGTGCCGCACGGCCAGCTCCTGCCGCTGCCCGACACCCCCGACGGCCCGCTCGACCCGGTCGCCGCCGCGGCCCTCCCCGAGGTCGTGTGCACGGTCTGGTCGAACGTCTTCATGCACGCGAGGCTGCGCCCCGGCGAGACTCTGCTGGTCCACGGCGGGGCCAGCGGTATCGGCACCATGGCGATCCAGCTCGCCAAGGCCGTCGGCGCGCGGGTGGCGGCCACCGCGGGCAGCCGTAAGAAGCTGGAGCGCTGCGCGGAACTGGGCGCGGACGTCCTGATCGACTACCGCGAGCAGGACTTCACCGAGGAGGTCCGGGTGGCCACCGGCGGGCGCGGCGCGGACGTGGTCCTCGACATCATCGGGGCCAAGTACCTGGAGCGGAACGTGAAGGCGCTCGCCCGCGGCGGCCGGATCGTCGTCATCGGCCTCCAGGGCGGGGTCAGGGGGGAGCTGAACCTGGGCGCGCTGCTCGCCAGGTGCGGTACGGTCTCGGCCACCTCGCTGCGCGGTCGTCCGCTGGAGGAGAAGGCGGAGATCGTCGCGGCGGTGCGCGAGCACGTCTGGCCGCTGATCGCCGCCGGGCGGGTCCGCCCCGTCGTGGACCGCACGGTGCCGATGAGTAATGCCTCCCGGGCCCACCGGGTACTCGAGGAGAGCGAACACGTGGGCAAGGTCGTCCTCACCGTCTGAGACGGGGGGCGGGCCGCCGGGCCGGGATGCCGGGCCCGCGCGTTCGTGTGATCCTTGTTGCACCACTGGATGCCTGGTACGGGAGGGGGCGTAGCGGTGAGGGAAGCCGCGATCACCCTGCTGGCCTGCGCGATGGTGCTCGTCCCGGCACCCGTCGCCCTGGCCTCCCAGCAGTCCGCGGCCGTGGCGGCCGTTCCCGGCGGCGCGCGGGACGGAGTGGAGCCCGGGGCGGAGAGTTCGAGCAGACCCTCCTCGTCCCCCACCGCTTCCCCGGAGGAACCGGAGGAACCAGAGGACGAGGAGAGCGGGAAACCCGGCGGACCGCGGGAGCCCGACGACCCGGAGAAGACGGAACGCCCTCCGCGGTTCAGCCTGCCGCCGTGGCCGCCGGACGGACCCTCCCCCGGCCCGGACCCGTCGCCCACGCCCACACTCACGCCCGATCCCACCTCCGGCGATCCCTCCGGTGAACCGTCCGGTACGGCCCCCGGCGGGGCCGGCGCCGGGGAGAGCGCCCCGGCCGGCTCCGCCGGGCCGCCGGGCACGTCGGTGCGGACCACTGTCCCGCAGGGGCGGACAGGGCAGATCGTCGACCGGCGGGCCGGTACCGGCGAGCACTACGACGACTACGTGTACGACGACGGCCGGGGCGGCCAGGAGCGCGCCCGCCGGCGTGCGATGCCCGCCACCGGCGGACAGCTCCTCCCGGTGCTGCCGCTCGGCGCGGGGCTGACCTTCCTGGGCCTGGGCCTGGCCTCGCTCGCCCTGCGGCTGCGGCGCTGAGGCGGGCGGCACCGCCCCCCGGGGGGATCACTCGACGCCTGCCCGGGCGGGCATTGCAGAATGGGGGTATGAATCAGCCGATGAACGAACGCTCGCAGGAGAGCCGGCACGTCCTGGTCGTGGGGCCGGACGGGATGGCCCTCGGCAGCACCGCCGCTCCCGGAGGCGGGGAGGGCGGATCCGACGACGAGCCGCGTGAGATCCCCGTGACGGAGATGGTCGAGCAGCCCGCGAAGGTCATGCGGATCGGCAGCATGATCAAGCAGCTTCTGGAGGAGGTCAAGTCGGCCCCCCTGGACGAGGCCAGCCGCGCCCGGCTCAAGGAGATCCACGCCAGCTCGGTCAAGGAGCTTGAGGACGGCCTGGCGCCCGAGCTGATCGAGGAGCTGGAACGGATCTCGCTGCCGTTCACCGACGACGCGGTGCCCACCGACGCCGAGCTGCGGATCGCCCAGGCCCAGCTCGTGGGTTGGCTGGAGGGGTTGTTCCACGGAATCCAGACGGCGCTGTTCGCCCAGCAGATGGCGGCCCGCGCCCAGCTGGAGCAGATGCGTCGCGCGCTTCCGGCAGGCGTGATGCCCGACGAGGAGGGCGACGGGCGCGGCGGCCAGATCCGCTCCGGCGGCCCCTACCTCTGAGACACCCGCTCCGGGCCCCTGCCCCCGAGCCCTGTCTTTGAGCGGCCCGGATCCCACACGCGAGAGGGACCGGCACACGGATCGCGTGCCGGTCCCTCTCGCGTGTGCCGCCGTCAGCTTGCCGGGTAGCCGGTGGAGATGGTCAGCGTGACCTTGTCCTTCTTGGGGTCGAAGCCCTCGTAGGTCCCCGGGGACTGCCTGAGGACGGTGTTCTTCCCGTACAGGTTGTCGTCCTCGTACTCGACCTCGTCCAGGATCCAGCCCGCCTCGCGGATGCACTCCTTCACCGAGTCCAGGTGCTTGAACGTCAGGTCGGGCATGCTCGTCCTGCCCTTGTCGAAGAGGCTCTCCGACGCCTCCGTGCACTTGGCCGGGGCGATGGTCTTCGAGGCGTCCTCGTCCTTGAAGCCGCCGTCATCCCTGTTATCCCCGTCGTCGTCACCGCCCTCGTCACCGCCCTCGTCACCGCCCTCGTCGGTGTCCGTGCCGTCGCCGTCGGTCTCCCGGCCGCCGGAGTCGCCCCCGCCGGTGCCCGCGGGCTGCTCCACCGTGCGGGCGGGCCCCGGGGTCTCGCCCGCACGCGGGTCCTCACCGCCACCGCCGTTGAGCGCCACCGCGATGATCACGGCGGCGACGGCGATGATCGCCGCGACCGCGGAGCCGACGATCACCCCGGTGTTCCTTCCGCCGCCGGAGGGCTGGTGCGAGCCCTGGGGCGAGACGGTGTACGGCGGCGTCGGGATGCCGCCCTGAGGGCCGTACGGGCCCGGAGCCGGCGTGGAGTAGCCCTGCCCGCCCGGCCCCGCGGCCCCGACCGGCCGTCGGCGCGTAAGTACGGCTGGTACGGCTGCTGAACGCTCGGCGGCTGCGGGGTGCCCTGGACGTCCACCGGCGGGAAGACCGACTGGGAGACGGCCGCGCCGCTGTTGGGTCCGGGTGCGCCGCCGGCGATCAGCGGGGTGGCGCCGGAGGCGACCACCGAGTCGCGGACGCGCTCGCACTCCCGGCGCATCGACTCGGCCGTCGGAAACCGCTCGCCGGGGTTCTTCCGCAGCGCCCGCGCGACCAGCGCGGCCAGCACCTCGGGGACGACCGTCAGCGCCTTGTCGCCCGGCATCGTCCCGAGCCGGGCCACTCCTCGTCGAGGACGGTGCGCAGCGGCTTGCCCTCGACGTACTCCATGACGATGTAGGGCACCGTCGCGCCGTCGGTCTCGTCCTCGCCGGAGTCGAAGACCGAGACGATGTTGGTGTGGGTCAGCTTGGCGACCGCCTGCGCCTCGCGGCGGAAGCGCTCCCGGAACGACTGTTCGCGGCCCAGCTCGGTGTGGAGGGTCTTGACCGCCACCTGGCGGTCGAGCACCGTGTCGTAGGCCAGGTGCACCGACGCCATGCCGCCCTGGCCCAGCAGATCGCGCGGCTGGTAGCGCCCGCCGCCGACCGTACGCCCCCGGTACGCGGCCCGCGCGCCGTCGTCATTCATCCGACTGCTTCCCCCTCGGCGCCGCAGGACGGCCCTCTCGCCGGGCCTGCGCGTGTACGGTTGCTCCGCGTGGTGCCCGTTGTGCCGCCGGCCGGACTTCGAAACGCCGGGCGGGACACCGGTCCGCCCCTGGACCCCGCCCGTTGCTCCAGGCAGAGTCCGCCCCATCGGCCGGACACGTCAAGGCGCTTGCCCGTTCCGTGACCCGGCGCGCGTATACGCGTCACACGCGCTCGCGGGGGCGCCCGACATCGTAACTTGCCAGTTGGAGGCCCGAGCGGGTTGGATGGTCCGTTGCTGCCCCCAGCGCTCTCGGTACCACGTCCCGCGCCGCTCTCTTCGCCTTCACCGAGGGGCACGGCCCCCGGACACTGTTAGCGTGCACAAGGAGCAGAGCGTATGGATCCGCGGCTCGCGGACCTGATCTACGGCGAGGACTGATGGCACAGACACAAGCCGCCGGAGGGCCTTCGGAGCCCGACGAGACTGCTGGTGGGGTGTCCGATTCGCCCGAGTCGTGGGGCAGCGGCGGTGTGGTGGGCGACGGGCGCTACCGCCTGACGCACCGGCTCGGCCGCGGCGGCATGGCGGAGGTGTTCGCCGCCGAGGACGTACGCCTGGGGCGCACCGTCGCCGTCAAGCTGCTGCGCGCGGACCTCGCCGAGGATCCGATCTCCAAGGCCCGTTTCACACGCGAGGCGCAGTCCGTCGCCGGTCTCAACCACCACGCGGTGGTGGCCGTCTACGACTCCGGCGAGGACGTGGTCGGCGGCAACACCGTGCCGTACATCGTCATGGAGCTGGTCGAGGGCCGCACGATCCGCGACCTCCTCCTCAATGCCGACGCACCGCCGCCCGAGCAGGCGCTGATCATCATCTCCGGGGTGCTGGAGGCGCTCGCCTACAGCCACCAGCACGGCATCGTGCACCGCGACATCAAGCCCGCCAACGTCATCATCACCGGCAACGGCGCGGTGAAGGTGATGGACTTCGGCATCGCCCGCGCCCTGCACGGCGCGTCCACCACCATGACCCAGACGGGCATGGTCATGGGTACCCCGCAGTACCTCTCCCCGGAGCAGGCGCTGGGCAGGACCGTGGACGCCCGCTCCGACCTGTACGCCACCGGCTGCATGCTCTACGAGCTGCTGGCGTTGCGCCCGCCGTTCACCGGCGAGACCCCGCTGTCGGTGGTCTACCAGCACGTCCAGGACGAGCCGGTGCAGCCCTCGCGGGTGAACGACTCGGTACCGCCGGAGCTGGACGGCCTGGTGATGCGGGCGCTGGCCAAGGACCCGGACGACCGTTTCCAGACCGCCGAGGAGATGCGCGGCCTGGTGCAGTACGCGCTGCGCATGCTCCAGGAGCAGGGCGGCCACACCGGCGGCTTGTGGAACACCGGCGCGGTGGTCTCCACCGGCGCCACGCCCGCCATGGGCACCCCGGGCTTCCACCAGGGCGGTGACACACCCTCCGCCACCCCCGCGGGCGGCTACGGTGACGACGCCGCGACCCGGGGCGGCCCGCCGCTGCTGATGGGCACCCCCGGCGGCGGATACGACGGCGGCTCGTACGGCGGCGGCGGATACGACACCGGCGGCCACGGTGACGGACGCCGGGGCGGCAGCGGCCTGAAGTACGGGCTGATCGCCTTCTTCTCCGTTCTCGCCATCGCAGTCGGCGTCTTCCTGGCCGTCAACGGCAACGAGGGCGGCCAGGAGCAGAAGGGCCCGGAGAAGACCTCCTCCACGCCCTCCCAGGGCGAGAGCTCCTCGGAGCCATCGCCCGAGGAAGAGGAGAGCGAGGATCCCGGGCAGGAGGACGACACCGAGCCCGGCGGCACGGGCGGCTGGCAGAACGGCGGCTGGAACACCGGCGGCTCCGGCGGCTGGCGGCCCAGCCCGGATCCCTCGCCCAGCGGCGAGCCCAGCGAGCCCGACGACGGCACCGACGAGGGCACGACCGAGGGCACCGACGAGGGTGTGACCGAGGGCACCGACGAGGGTGCGACCGAGGGCGGCGACGGCGGCGCCACCACCGAGGGCGCTACCGACGGTGGTACCGGCGGCGACACCGGCACCACCACCGGCGGTGCCGACACCACCACCGGAGGCACCACCGCCGGTGACCCGGCCGCGGCCGGGGGAGCGCCGGGCGGTCCCGGCGGCGGCTCCGGGGGCTGACCCGGCCCCGGCAGGACCCGGGCCCGTTCCGCGTCCGCCCGGCGGCCTCGGGTGGCTCCCGCCGCCCATACCATCTCCGCGCCCCGGAGCACAACGCGTCCGGGCGGTCTCTCTCGGTGATCTACGATCCCCGGCGTGCAGTCTCCCCACCTCTCCCGCGTCACCCTCGCCACGCTGGTGCGGCGCTTCGGCGCCGGGGAGCCGATCTCCTGCGAGCCGGTGGCCCAGGGGCTGCTGAACCGCGGCTACCGGCTGTCCACCACGCGGGGCCGGTTCTTCCTCAAGCACCACCTCGACGGGGATCCGCGCGACCCGGCCCGTATCGAGCAGCAGCACCGCGTCACCGTCCGCCTCGGCGACCTCGGGGTCCCGGTCGTACCGCCCGTCGAGGACGCCGCCGGGCGGACCGTCGCCGTGGTGGAGGACCGCTGTTACGCCCTCCACCCGTGGGTGGACGGCCGCCACCGCGACGGCGGCGAGCTCTCGCGCGGGCAGTCGCGCCGTCTGGGCGCGCTGCTGGGCCTGGTGCACGTACGGCTGGGGCAGGTCGCACCCGTGCCCGACGCCGAGTGCTCGGCCGAGCCCAGCGCTGATCCGGAGGTGACCTTCGGCCTCATCGACGAGCTGCTGGCCCGGGTGCGAACCCGGGTCCGGCGCGACTGCTTCGACGAGCTGGCCGACCACCGGCTGCGCGAACGCCGGACCCTGCTGGAACGTCACGCCCACCGCCGCCCGCCCGCCGGGGCCGAGCCGGTCGCCGGATGGGTGCACGGCGACTTCCATCCCCTCAACCTGCTCTACCGGGACCGGGCCCCCTGGGAGCCCGTCGCGATCGTGGACTGGGACCGGCTCGCCGTGCGGCCGCGCGCCGAGGAGGCGGTGCGGGCCGCCGTCATCTTCTTCCTGCGGCCCGGCGGGGACCTGGACCTGGCCAAGATCCGGTCCTACGCCCGCGCCTACCGCGCCGCCACCGGGGCCGGGGCGGACGAGATGTCCGCGGCCGTCCACCGGGTGTGGTGGGAGCGGCTCAACGACTTCTGGATGCTGCGCTGGCGCTACCAGCTGCGCGACCGCCGCACCGATCCGCAGTTCCCGGCGGCCTCCGCGCTGGTGGTGTGGTGGACCGGGCGCTACGAGGCGGTACGCGACGCCTTCTGTCTGTAGTTCCGTCTGTAGTCCTGCCCGCGGTCGTGCCCGTACTTCCGCCGGTGGGCGGCGTATGGGCGGTACGCGACTCCTGCGAGACCGTATACCCCTTCACCCTCCGTGTCCGTCTCACATACCGACAAGGCGCCATCTCGGCGTCACTTACCCACAGCTCTTCCCGTCACTTCGGTACCGGGATAACGTGCGTTTGTCCCAGGCGCTCGCGAGGCTGTGACCAGTGACGTTCCAGGCTTTTGCGGTTTACTTGGAAACCCAAGCAAAATTGCAGGTCAGGGACCCTTCGCGCATCTGCGGAGGTACTGGGTAACGTGCTGACAGCGGGCCGTCGAACGGGACACCTGTCACCGCTCGGTTCCGTCCGCGCCGCACCTACCCCGTGGGCCGTACGGATCCGGGCGAGCCTCTCCCTGCCACTGGCGGGGAACCCCCAGGCTTCCCGGCGACCCCGGGGGCCGGACAGACGGAGGAGCACAAGTGACCGTGGAGAGCACTGCCGCGCGCAGCAAGCCGCGCCGCAGCAGCGGAAAGCGCACCACGACGAGCGGGGCGAGGAAGCGTTCGCAGTCGGCCGCGCGCCCCGAGCTCGTACAACTGCTGACGCCGGAGGGCGAGCGGGTCGATCACCCGGACTACTCGCTGGACCTGGCTCCGGACGAGTTGCGCGGCCTGTACCGCGACATGGTTCTCACCCGCCGGTTCGACGCCGAGGCCACCGCGCTGCAGCGCCAGGGCGAGCTGGGCCTGTGGGCGTCGCTGCTGGGCCAGGAGGCCGCGCAGATCGGCTCGGGCCGGGCACTGCGGGACGACGACTACGTCTTCCCGACCTACCGCGAGCACGGTGTGGCCTGGTGCCGCGGGGTGGACCCGACCAACCTGCTGGGCATGTTCCGCGGCGTCAACAACGGCGGCTGGGACCCCAGCGGCAACAACTTCCACCTCTACACCATCGTCATCGGCTCGCAGGCGCTGCACGCCACGGGCTACGCGATGGGCGTGGCCAAGGACGGCGCGGACAGCGCGGTGATCGCCTACTTCGGCGACGGCGCGTCCAGCCAGGGCGACGTGGCCGAGGCGTTCACCTTCTCCGCGGTCTACAACGCGCCGGTGGTCTTCTTCTGCCAGAACAACCAGTGGGCGATCTCCGAGCCCACCGAGAAGCAGTCGCGCGTCCCGATCTACCAGCGCGCCGCGGGCTTCGGCTTCCCCGGCGTCCGGGTGGACGGCAACGACGTGCTGGCGGTGCTGGCCGTGACCCGGGCCGCCCTGGAGCGCGCCCGCGCCGGCGAGGGCCCGACCCTGGTCGAGGCGTTCACCTACCGGATGGGCGCCCACACCACCTCCGACGACCCCACCCGCTACCGCAAGGACGCCGAGCGTGAGGAGTGGGAGGCGAAGGACCCGATCCTGCGGCTGCGCACCTACCTGGAGAAGGAGGGCCTGATCGACGCCGACTGGCTCGCCGGGCTCGACCAGGACAGCGACGCGCTGGCGCTGCGGGTGCGCGAGGCCATCCGGACCATGCCGAACCCGGACACCATGGCCATCTTCGAGAACGTCTACGCCGACGGGCACGCGCTGGTGGACGAGGAGCGCGCCCAGTTCGCCGAGTACCTGGCGTCCTTCGCCGACGAGGAGGGCCGCTGAGATGGCCAACACCAGGATGCCCATGGCCAAGGCGCTCAACGAGTCGCTGCGCAAGGCCCTGGAGACCGACCCCAAGGTCCTGATCATGGGTGAGGACGTCGGCAAGCTCGGCGGCGTCTTCCGCATCACCGACGGACTGCAGAAGGACTTCGGCGAGGACCGGGTCATCGACACCCCGCTGGCCGAGTCCGGCATCGTCGGCACCGCGATCGGCATGGCCCTGCGCGGCTACCGGCCGGTGGTGGAGATCCAGTTCGACGGGTTCGTCTTCCCCGCCTACGACCAGATCGTCACCCAGCTGGCGAAGATGCACGCCCGCGCGCTGGGCAAGGTCAAGCTGCCGGTCGTCGTCCGCATCCCCTACGGGGGCGGCATCGGCGCGGTGGAGCACCACAGTGAGTCGCCCGAGGCGCTGTTCGCGCACGTGGCGGGTCTGAAGTGCGTCTCGCCGTCCAACGCCTCGGACGCGTACTGGATGATGCAGCAGGCGATCGCCTCCGACGACCCGGTGATCTTCTTCGAGCCCAAGCGCCGCTACTGGGACAAGGGCGAGGTCGACACCGAGGCCATCCCCGGACCGCTGCACGGTGCGGTCGTCGCCCGCCGGGGCGCCGACCTGACGCTGGCGGCCTACGGGCCGATGGTGAAGACCTGCCTGGAGGCCGCCGCGGCGGCCGAGGAGGAGGGCAGGTCGCTGGAGGTGCTGGACCTGCGGTCGATGTCCCCGGTCGACTTCGACGCGATCCAGGCGTCGGTGGAGAGGACTCGCCGCCTGGTGGTGGTCCACGAGGCGCCGGTCTTCCTGGGCACGGGTTCGGAGATCGCCGCCCGGATCACCGAGCGGTGCTTCTACCACCTGGAGGCGCCGGTGCTGCGGGTGGGCGGATTCCACTCGCCGTACCCGCCGGCCAGGCTGGAGGACGAGTACCTGCCGAACCTGGACCGGGTGCTCGATGCCGTCGACCGCGCGCTGGCGTACTGAGAGTAGAGGCTGAGGAGAGTCGTGACGATGACTGATACGGCTGCCGCCGGGGCCGCTGCCCAGCGCATCCGCGAGTTCAGGATGCCGGACGTGGGCGAGGGCCTGACCGAGGCCGAGATCCTCAAGTGGTACGTGGGACCCGGGGACACGGTGACCGACGGCCAGGTGGTGTGCGAGGTGGAGACGGCCAAGGCGGCCGTCGAGCTGCCCATCCCGTACAACGGCGTGGTGCACGAGCTGCGCTTCGAAGAGGGCGTCACGGTGGACGTGGGCACCCCGATCATCACGGTGGACACCGACCCGTCGGCCGGACCCGCCGAGACCGGCGGGGCACCCGCCGCCGAGCCCGCCGGGGCGGCGCCCGCCCCGGCCGAGCCGGAGGCGGAGCCCGAGGAGGGCGCCAAGCGCCAGCCGGTGCTGGTCGGCTACGGCGTCGGCACCGCCTCGACCAAGCGGCGTCCGCGCAAGCAGCGGCAGAACCACGTACGGGACGCGCGGGTCGCTGTCCGGGCGGATATGGACGCCACCACCACGCCCCCGGCCGTGGCGCCAGCCACCGAGGACCCGGTGAAGCCGGCCGCCGACCGCCCGCTGGCCAAGCCGCCGGTGCGCAAGCTCGCCAAGGACCTGGGCGTGGACCTGGCCGCGGTCACCCCGACCGGCCCGAACGGGATCATCACCCGCGAGGACGTCCACGCCGCCGCGGCCCCCGCGCCCTCGCACGAGGCCGCCGTGACCGGGGCCGCACCCGGGGCGGCCCCCGCCCCGGCCCCCGCCCCGGCTCCGGCCGTGTGGAGCACCGGCGAGCGCGAGCGCCGGGTGCCGATCAGGGGTGTGCGCAAGGCGACCGCCCAGGCGGTGGTCTCCAGCGCCTTCACCGCGCCGCACGTCACGGAGTTCGTCACCGTCGACGTCACTCGCACGATGAAGCTGGTGCAGGAGCTCAAGCAGGACCCGGACATGGCGGGTCTGCGGGTCAACCCGCTGCTGCTGGTGGCCAAGGCGCTCCTGGTCGCCGTCCGCCGCAACCCGGAGGTCAACGCCGCCTGGGACGAGGCCGGCCAGGAGATCGTCCACAAGGAGTACGTGAACCTGGGCATCGCCGCGGCCACCCCGCGCGGTCTGATCGTGCCGAACATCAAGGACGCGCACGCCAAGACCCTGCCGGAGCTGGCGCGGGCGCTGGGCGATCTGGTCGTCACCGCCAGGGAGGGGAAGACCTCCCCGTCGGACATGCAGGGCGGCACGGTCACGATCACCAACGTCGGCGTCTTCGGTGTCGACACCGGCACCCCGATCCTCAACCCCGGGGAGTCGGCGATCCTGGCCTTCGGCGCGGTAAAGCTCCAGCCGTGGGTCCACAAGGGCAAGGTCAAGCCGCGCCAGGTCACCACTCTGGCGCTCTCCTTCGACCACCGGCTGGTCGACGGCGAACTGGGTTCCAAGGTGCTGGCCGACATCGCGGCCGTCCTGGAACACCCCAAGCGCCTGATCACCTGGGCCTGAGGGTCCCAGGGGTCCTGACGGGCCGGCGGCACGCACCGTGCCGCCG
>NZ_JAJFAU010000044.1:8608-16435 GCF_022614595.1 Streptomyces sp. CNQ085 | reverse complement strand
CCCCCCCCCCCCCCCCCCCCGGTCGGTCCGGCCCCGGGACCCGGGGCCGGAAGGGGCGCGAGAGCGCCGACGTCGTGGCTGCGGCGCGGCAGGCGCTGTGACCCGGCCCGGCCGCACCCCGCGCCGTTCCGTCCTGTCCTGCCCTGTCCCGCATGACGGATCAGGGTGTGCACGCATACCTGTTGTATCTATGGTGTGCACATGCCCTTCCAGTCCTCCCCGGGGCCGGCCCGGAATCCGGCGCCGCCCGCCGCCGAACGCGTCTACGCCCACGTCAAACAGGCCGTCCTGGAGCGCCGCTACGAGGGCGGGACCCTGCTCACCGAGGGCGAGCTGGCCGGGGCGGTCGGAGTCTCCCGCACCCCCGTGCGGGAGGCGCTGCTGCGCCTGGAGGCCGAGGGGCTGCTCAGGCTCTACCCCAAGAAGGGCGCGCTCGTCCTGCCCGTCTCCGTCCAGGAGATCGGCGATGTCGTCGAGACCAGGCTGCTGGTCGAGGAGCACGCCGTGCGCAAGGTCACCCCCGCGCCGCGCGACCTGCTGGACCGGCTCGGTGAACTCCTGGAGCAGCAGCGGCGACAGGCCGGGACCGGCGACCTGGCGGCGGTCGCCGCCACCGACCGGTGTTTCCACGCCACCGTGGTCAGGGCGGCCGGCAACCAGATCCTGGAGCGCCTGTACGACCAGCTCCGCGACCGCCAGCTGCGCATGGGCGTCGCCGTGATGCACTCCCATCCCGACCGGATCGCCAAGAACATCACCGAGCACACCGAGATCCTGCGCGCACTGCGCACGGGGGACGCGGAGGCCGCCGCCGAGGCGGTGCGCGGCCATGTCGGCTCCGTGCGGCACCTGCTGCGCGGTGAGGTCCGGTGAGCGGCGGGGACCTGCCCGGAACACCGGCCTCCGGAGCGCGGCTCGGCGGCCCGCGGGCCGCCTTCGTGTGGGGGCTGGGCGTCGCCGTCTACTTCACCGCCATCACCTACCGCACCGGCCTGGGCGTCGCGGGCATCGACGCCGCCGACCGCTTCCACATCAACGCCTCGGCCCTGTCGTCCTTCTCCATCCTCCAGCTCCTGGTCTACGCCGGGATGCAGATACCCGTCGGCCTGCTGGTGGACCGCTGGGGCACCAGGAAGGTCCTGGTCCTGGGCATCGTGCTGTTCACCACCGGCCAGTTCGCCTTCGCCCTCTCCGGCTCGTACGCCACGGCGCTGGCCGCCCGCGCGCTGCTGGGCTGCGGGGACGCCATGACGTTCATCAGCGTGCTGCGGCTGGGCTCCGACTGGTTCCCACCCCGCCGCGGTCCGCTGATCGCCCAGGTGGCGGCGTTGTTCGGGATGGCGGGCAACCTGCTGACCACACTGGTCCTGGCGCGTCTGCTGGACACCTTCGGCTGGACGCCGACCTTCGCGGGCAGTGCCGGACTGGGCGTGCTGGTCCTGGTGCTCGTCCTGCTCTTCCTCCGGGACCGGCCCGAGGGAGTCCCCGCCTGCCCGCCCTCCTCCGCCCTCGGACAGGGGCCGCCGCGCGAGCACGGTCACGTGCGCCGCCAGCTCGCCGAGGCGTGGCGCGAGCCGGGCACCCGGCTGGGCATGTGGGTGCACTTCACCACCCAGTTCCCCGGCATGGTCTTCCTGCTGCTGTGGGGGATGCCGTTCCTCGTCGAGGCGCAGGGCCGCACCCGCGCCGAGGCCGGCACCCTGCTGACCGTGGTGGTGCTCTCCAACATGGCCATCGGGCTGGTCTACGGCCAGGTCATCGCCCGGCACCACAGCGCACGGGCGCCGATCGCGCTCGGCACGGTGCTGGCCACGGCCGCCGTCTGGACGATGGCGCTGGGCTGGCCGGGGCGGGCGCCGCTGTGGGCGATGGTGCTGCTGTGCGTGGTGCTCGGCTCCTGCGGTCCGGGCTCGATGATCGGCTTCGACTTCGCCCGCCCCGCCAATCCGCCCGAGCGGCAGAGCACGGCGTCGGGCATCGTCAACATCGGCGGCTTCACGGCCTCCATGACCACCCTGCTGGCGGTGGGCGTCCTGCTGGACGCGACCGGTGACGACTACCGGATCGCGTTCGCCTCCGTCTTCGTCCTCCAGGCGCTGGGCACCGCCCAGATCCTGCGGCTGCGCGGCCGGGCGCACCGTCGCGAGCGCGAGCGGGTGGTGGCCAGCCGCGTCGAGGCGGTGCACGTACCGGCGTGAGACGGGACGCGGCCCCGGCCCCGGGGAGGTGTCAGGGCGTGACGGCGAAGTGCGCGAGGATCGCGTCCGCGAGGGCCTGGTCGCCCTCGATCTTGAGGTTCTCGCGCACCGCCGCGGGCCGCACCCGCCCGCAGGCCAGCCGCAGGTACGTCTCCCAGTCCGTCACCAGCGTGACCGCCGGCCCCAGCGAGACGCTGCCGTCCACCGTGCCCCGGCCCTCGGAGTCCACGCGCACGGTCCGCATGAACTCCACCGGCCCGCCCACGTCGATGACGACCGCCGAGTTCGGCGGCGCCCCGGCGTCCTTGGCGACCACCTTGGGCAGCCCGTCCACCAGCACGTCCCGTGCCACATGGGCGCCGGGGGAGTCGAGGTTGCCCGGCTCGCCCAGCGCCCGCCGCAGGTCCTGCTCGTGCACCCACACGTCGAACGCCCGCAGCCGCAGCGCCCGCTCCAGCGTCATCTCCCGGCCGAGCGGGGTCATCACCATCGTCGACGGGGCGCGCTTCTCGTTCCGCAGCTGGCGGGAACGGCGGATGATCGTGTACTCCAGCTCGCTGGTCATCTCCGGGGCGGTGTGGCAGCGCCGCACGTCCACCTGGACCTCGAGGCGGCGGCTGACCTCGTCCTTCACATGGAACAGGTCCCGCGGCAGCGTGTGGATGGGGCGGGGGTCGCCCAGCATCTCGCACTCCGACCCTATGACATGGGAAACGATGTCGCGGACCGACCATCCCGGGCACTCGGTCGCGCGGTTCCACTCGCCCTCGACCAGCGGGGAGACCAGCTCGGATATCGCCTCGACGGAGTGGGCCCAGGCGTCGGCGTAGGGCTGAAGGCTAGGGTGGTCGGTCAACGGGACCCCTCGGATACGTGCTGAATACGTGTGGATGGTGTGGGTTCGCGGACTGGGTGCTCTCAAGTTACGCTGCGGGCAAGCAGCCTGACAGGCCTTTCGGGTGACGATCGTAGGCTGCTTTCGACCGGCTTTCGACCGGCGTTTGGCCCCCTCGATCCCATGGACGGTGGTACGGTGCGCGCCTCTCTCATCCAGATCGGTGTGGACGGGGACGAAACGGTCGAAGCGCGCCGCCTGCGGGCCGCCTCGCTCGTCCGCGAGCAGACGGCCTCCGATCTGGTGGTCCTGCCCGAGCTGTGGACGGTCGGGGCCTTCGCCTTCGACTCCTTCGAGAGCGGCGCCGAGCCGCTGGACGGCCCCACCGCACGGGTCATGTCCGAGGCGGCCCGCGAGGCGCGCGTCTGGCTGCACGCCGGGTCCGTCGTGGAACGTGCCGAGCGCCCCGGTGGCCCCGGTGGAACGGCCCTGTACAACACCTCCCTGGTCTTCTCCCCCGACGGCGAGCGGGCCGCCGCGTACCGCAAGATCCACCGCTTCGGTTTCGACCGCGGCGAGGCCACCTTGATGTCCGCCGGCGCCGAACCGGTCACCGTCGCCCTGCCCGGCATCACCCTGGGCCTGGCCACCTGCTACGACCTGCGCTTCCCCGAACTGTTCCGCGCGCTGACCGACGCCGGAGCCCGGGCGCTGGTGGTCCCGGCGGGCTGGCCCGCCCGCCGCGCCTCCCACTGGTCCCTGCTGGCCCGCGCCCGCGCCGTGGAGAACCAGGCGTACGTGCTGGCCTGCGGCACCGCGGGCACCCACGCGGGCGTCCCCCAGGCGGGCCGCAGCGCGATCATCGACCCCTGGGGCGAGACGCTGGCCGAGGCGCCGGACGCCGGGGAGCGGGTCGTCACCGCCGAACTGGACCCGGCGTACGTCGACAAGGTCCGCCAGGACTTCCCCGTCCTGCGGGACCGGGTGCTGCGCTGAGCGCCCCGCCCCCGCTCCCGCCCACCGCGCAACCGCCGCGGGACGTCCTGTTCCCGTGAGCCGCGGCGGGCGGCGGGGAGCTGCGCGAGGGCGCGTGCGGGAACTTGGCACACTGGGGGGTATGACCGACCTCGTCCCCGCCGCCCCCCGCCGCCGTGCCCGCGTCCGTGCCCCCGAGCTGATCGGCAAGGGCGGCTGGCTGAACACCGGCGGCAAGGAGCTGACCCTCGCCGGCCTGCGGGGACGCATCACCGTCCTCGACTTCTGGACTTTCTGCTGTGTGAACTGCCTGCATGTCGTCGACGAGCTGCGCGAGTTGGAGGAGCGACACGGCGACACCGTGGTGGTCGTCGGCGTCCACTCGCCGAAGTTCGTCCACGAGGCCGATCACCGGGCCGTCGTCGACGCCGTCGAGCGCTACGGGGTGCACCACCCCGTCCTGGACGACCCCGAGCTGGCGACCTGGAAGCAGTACGCGGTGCGCGCCTGGCCCACCCTCGTCGTCATCGACCCCGAGGGGTACGTCGTCGCCCAGCACGCGGGCGAGGGACATGTGCACGCCATCGAGAAGCTGGTGACGGAGCTGGAGGCCGAGCACGAGGCCAAGGGCACCCTGCGGCGGGGCGACGGCCCGTACGTGCCGCCGGAGCCGGAGCCGACCGATCTGCGCTTCCCCGGCAAGGCGCTCGTGCTGCCCTCGGGCAACCTGCTGGTCACTGACACCACCCGGCACCAGCTGGTGGAGTTGGAGCCGGACGGCGAGACGGTGGTGCGGCGGATCGGTGAGGGGACGCGCGGGCTGGCCGACGGCCCGGGGGAGGAGGCCCGTTTCAGCGAGCCGCAGGGCCTGGCGCCGCTCCCGGACGGCAGGGTGGCCGTCGCCGACACCGTCAACCACGCGCTGCGGGCCTGGGACCCGGCCTCCGGCGGGGTCACCACGCTCGCCGGCACGGGCCGCCAGTGGTGGCAGGGCTCGCCGGCGGCCGGGCCCGCGCGCGAGGTGGACCTGTCCTCGCCGTGGGACGTGGCCTGGTGGGAGGGGCGGCTGTGGATCGCCATGGCGGGCGTCCACCAGCTGTGGGCGTACGACCCGGAGGCGGGGACGGTCGCGGTCGCGGCGGGCACCACCAACGAGGGCCTGGTGGACGGCCCGGCCGGCCAGGCGTGGTTCGCGCAGCCCTCCGGGCTCGCGGCAGCCGGGGACCGGCTGTGGATCGCCGACTCCGAGACCTCGGCGCTGCGCTGGGTCGAGCGCGCCGCGGGCGGCGAGGGCGGCGCTGACGGTGAGGACGGCGGTGACGGCGGCGGATACGTGCTGCGCACGGCGGTCGGCACCGGCCTGTTCGACTTCGGCCACCGCGACGGAGCGGCCGGCCAGGCCCTGCTCCAGCACCCGCTGGGCGTCACCGCGCTGCCCGACGGATCGGTGGCGGTCTGCGACACCTACAACCACGCCCTGCGCCGTTACGACCCGGCGAGCGAGGAGGTCACCACGCTCGCCACGGATCTGCGCGAGCCGTCCGGCGCCGTGCTGGTGGGGGACGACATCGTGGTCGTGGAGTCCGCCCGCCACCGGCTGACCCGGCTGCGGCTGCCCGAGGAGGCGGTACGGGTCGAGTCCGTCGCCCACCGCACCCGGCGCGAGGCGACCGGGGTGGCGCCGGGGGCGCTCCGGCTGGACGTGGTCTTCCAGGCCCCGCCCGGCCAGAAGCTCGACACCCGCTACGGCCCCTCCACCCGGCTGCTGGTCAGCTCCACACCGCCGGAGCTGCTGGCGGACGGCGCGGGGCAGGGCACCGACCTGAGCCGGGAGCTGGTGCTCGCCGACGGCGTCGCCGAGGGCGTGCTGCACGTCTCGGCGATGGCCGCCTCCTGCGACGACGACCCGGCCAACGAGTATCCGGCCTGCCATGTCCACCAGCAGGACTGGGGCGTGCCCGTGCGCGTCACGGCGGACGGCGTCTCCCGGCTGCCGCTGGTGCTGGCGGGGCTGGACGGCGGTGCGTAGCGCCGGAGCGCGCCGGAGCGTCCGCACGCCGTGCGGACGCTCCGGGCGTCAGGCGCGCCACTGGTGGCGGTGGTTCTCCTCGACAACCGGAGCAGCCGGGCTCGGCGGCTGTACACGGCGGCGCTTGAAGATGGCCACGTAGGACGCCAGCCCGATGAAGCCGACCGCCATGAGGATCAGGCCGATCACATCGAGGTTGACCCCGGAGATATCCCAGTTCACCCCGAAGGTCAGGATCGCGCCCACCGCGATCAGTGCGATGGTCAGTGCCATGCCCATGAAGAACCGCCTCCGTCCGGCTGGTTGAGGGCTCGTTCAGTCAACCGGGTACCCCTGGGCGGGACTTGCATTCCGAGTGCTGTGCGAGTCCGTCGATCCCGGCCCCCCTCAGCGCTTCTGACGGCCTGTCGGCGGACGCCTCGGGCCCGGCCGGTCAGGCCTCCAGAAAGGCCGTCAGGGCGTTCGCCAGCAGAAACGGGTCGTCCGCGCCGCACAGTTCGCGGGCGGAGTGCATCGACAGGACCGCCACGCCGATGTCCACGGTGGCGATGCCGTGCCGCGCGGCCGTGATGGGACCGATCGTCGTGCCGCAGGGGACGGCGTTGTTGGAGACGAACGACTGCCACGGCACCCCGGCCCGCTCGCAGGCGCCGGCGAAGACGGCGCGGCCGGTGCCGTCGGTGGCGTACCGCTGGTTGACGTTGACCTTCAGGATCGGGCCGCCGTTCGGCATCGGGTGGTGGCCCGGCTCATGGCGCTCGGGGTAGTTGGGGTGCACGGCGTGGCCGGTGTCCGAGGAGAGGCAGACGGTACCCGCGTACGCCCGCGCGCGGTCCTCCGGTGTGCCGCCGCGCGCGAGGACGGAGCGCTCCAGCACGTTGCCCAGCAGCGGGCCGTCGGCGCCGGTGTCGGACTGGCTGCCGTTCTCCTCGTGGTCGAAGGCGGCCAGCACCGGGATGTACGACGGATTCCCGGCCCCGGCGGCCGCGATCAGGGCGGCGGTGCCGGCGTGGACGGAGAGCAGGTTGTCCATGCGCGGCCCGGCGAGCAGTTCGCGGTCGCGGCCGAGGTAGGCGGGCGGCTCGATGCTGTGGACCATCAGGTCCCAGCCGGCGATGTCGGCGGCGTCCAGACCGGCCTCGGCGGCGAGGAAGTCCACCAGATCGCCCTCGCGGGGCTCGCCCAGGCCCCAGACGGGCGTCATGTGGCGCTGCCGGTCCAGCTTCAGGCCGCTGTTGACCTCCCGGTCGAGATGGATGGCGAGCTGGGGGACGCGCAGCAGCGGCCGGTCGGCGTTCACCAGGCGGGTGGAGCCGTCGCGCAGGGCCAGCCGTCCGGCCAGGCCCAGGTCGCGGTCGAGCCAGGTGTTGAGCAGGGTGCCGCCGTAGATCTCGACGGCGATCTGCCGCCAGCCGGCCGCGCCGGTGTCGGGCACGGGCTTGACGCGCAGGTTCGGGGAGTCGGTGTGGGCGCCGACGATCCGGAAGGGGGTGGCGGGCGTGGCGCCCCCGGGCACGTACCAGGCGATGATCGCGCCGCCGCGCAGTACGTACCGGCCGCCGCCGTCGCCGTCCCAGGCGTCGGTCTCGGCCAGCCGCCGGAAGCCCGCCCTCTCCAGCCGCTCGGCGGCGTTCGCGACCGCGTGGTACGGAGTGGGCGAGGCGGCGAGGAAGGAGGCCAGGTCGTCGGTGTGGCCACGGTCGAAGCGGCTGGGAGTACTCATGTTTCCAGCATACGAACGGCGGGGGTCCCGCTCCCCCCTGACCTGGGAACGGGACCCCCGCCCACCC
>NZ_JAJFAU010000044.1:0-8598 GCF_022614595.1 Streptomyces sp. CNQ085 | reverse complement strand
GGGCCGGCCGGCCCGCCGCCTCCGCTCAGGACTCCGGCCGGGGACCGCTCAGAAGGCGGCCTCGTCCAGCTCCATCACCGACAGGTCGGTGGCCTCGGCGATCCGCCGCTCGACGCCGACGCCGGGCAGGATGTTCGCGGCGAAGAACTTCGCGGCGGCGATCTTGCCCTCGTAGAACGCCCTGTCCCTGGCGGCGGCGCCCGGCAGCTTGTCGGCGGCCACGGCGGCGCCCTTGAGGAGCAGGTAGCCGACGACGACGTCGCCGGAGGCCATCAGCAGACGGGTGGTGTTCAGGCCGACCTTGTAGATGGACTTGACGTCCTTCTCCGTGGCGGCCAGGTCGGTCAGCATGGTGCCGACGATGGCCTCCAGGTCGCTCGCGGCTCCGGCGAGCTGCTCGCGGGCGCCGGCCAGGTCCTCGCCGCCGGCGGCCTCGGTCAGGAACTTCTTGATCTCCTCGGACAGGGCGGTCATCGCCTGGCCCTGGTCGCGGACGATCTTGCGGAAGAAGTAGTCCTGGCCCTGGATCGCGGTGGTGCCCTCGTAGAGGGTGTCGATCTTGGCGTCCCGGATGTACTGCTCGACCGGGTACTCCTGCAGGTAGCCGGAGCCGCCGAAGGTCTGCAGCGACTGGGCGAGCTGCTCGTAGGACTTCTCCGAGCCGTAGCCCTTGACGATCGGCAGCAGCAGGTCGTTCAGGCGCTTGGCGGCGGAGGCGTCCTCGCCGGCGGCCTCCTTGGCCAGGACCTCGTCCTGGACGGTGGCGGTGTAGAGCACCAGCGAGCGCATGCCCTCGGCGTACGCCTTCTGCGTCATCAGCGAGCGGCGCACGTCGGGGTGGTGGGTGATGGTGACGCGCGGGGCGGTCTTGTCCGTGAACTGGGCCAGGTCGGCGCCCTGGACGCGCTCCTTGGCGTACTCCAGCGCGTTGAGGTAGCCGGTGGACAGGGTGGCGATGGCCTTCGTGCCGACCATCATCCGCGCGAACTCGATGATCTTGAACATCTGGCGGATGCCGTCGTGCTTCTCGCCCATCAGCCAGCCCTTGGCGGGGGCGTTGGCGCCGAAGGTCATCTCGCAGGTGTTGGAGGCCTTCAGGCCCATCTTGTGCTCGACGTTGGTGGCGTGGACGCCGTTGCGCTCGCCGAGCTCGCCGGTGGACCAGTCGAAGTCGTACTTGGGCACGATGAACAGGGACAGGCCCTTGGTGCCCGGGCCGTGGCCCTCGGGGCGGGCGAGGACGAAGTGCACGATGTTCTCGGACATGTCGTGCTCACCGGAGGTGATGAAGCGCTTGACGCCCTCGATGTGCCAGGAGCCGTCGTCCTGCCTGGTCGCCCTGGTGCGGCCGGCGCCCACGTCGGAGCCCGCGTCGGGCTCGGTGAGGACCATGGTGGAGCCCCACTGCCGGTCCGCCATGAGCTTGGCTATCTTCTTCTGCTCCTCGGTGCCCTCCTCGTGGAGGACGCCGGCGAAGGCGGGGCCGGACGCGTACATCCACACGGCCGGATTGGAGCCGAGGATGGTCTCGGCGAAGGCCCACAGCAGGGAGCGCGGCACGGTGGTGCCGCCGATCTCCTCCGGGATGCCCAGCCGCCACCACTCGGCGTCCATGTACGCCTGGTAGCTCTTCTTGAACGACTCCGGGACCGGAGCGGTGTTGGTCTCGGGGTCGAACACCGGCGGGTTGCGGTCGGCGTCCTCGTAGGAGGCGGCCAGTTCGTTCTCCGACAGGCGGGCGACCTCGGCCAGCACGCTCCTGGCGGTCTCGACGTCCATCTCCGCGAACGGGCCGGTGCCGTACACCGTGTCGCGGCCGAGTACCTCGAAGAGGTTGAACTCGATGTCGCGGAGATTCGACTTGTAGTGCCCCATGGCGACGGCTCCGTATGGATAGGGGGAGGAGACTCCTCCCTACGCGTACCAGAAAGTAGCTCTCATCATGCTACCCGTCGGTAATAAGAAGCAACCCGATCCGCGCGACTGTGACGGAATTCCCCGGAGCCCGCCCTGGCTCCGGACCACTCCACCGCGGGGCGGCGGGGGCCCGGAGTCGTTACGCTTACGCCCATGTACGGCTACGACCAGACCGGAAACGCGGGGCACGCGGGGCAGCAGCACGCCGGTCACGGCGGTCACACCGGCCATCCCGGGCACGGCGCGCACGCCGGGCAGCACTACGGCCAGCAGCCGCCGCAGGCCGGCTACGGCCACCAGCAGCCGCTCTACCCGGAACCCTCGCCGCCGTCGCTGGCCGAGGCCGTGCGGGCCTTCACCACCGGGGTGATGACCCCCGAGGACTTCCAGGCGGTCTTCGCCACGTCGAAGGTGTACTGCCCGCGCGGCGACACTCCGGGCTTCCTGGCGCTGCACAACACCCAGCAGCCGGTGATCCCGATGTTCACCACGCTCAAGGAGCTGCGCGCGTACGCGGGCAAGGAGTCGAAGTACTTCGTGATCACCGGCGCGGAGGTGCTCGACCTGCTGCCGTCGGGCTACGGCTTCGTGCTGGACATGGAGGGCGACCACCGGATCGTCTTCGACGCCAAGGCGGTCGAGGAGATGGTCGACTTCGCGATGCGCCGGATGTACGGCTGATCCGTCCGCGGGGCGGCCGACGCCCCCGGCCCCCCGGCGACGCCTGACGCGGCGCGCCCGGCGGTTCAGCCCCGGTCCGGCCCTTCCCGGGCCTCGTGGAGCTCGAACCAGATGCTCTTCCCCGTGCCCATGGGCTCCACCCCCCACGAGTGCGCCAGCATTTCCAGCAGCATCAGACCGCGCCCGTGGGAGGCGAGCTCGCCGGGGTCGCGCGGGTGCGGCGGCTCGTCGCTGGAGTCCGAGACCTCGACGCGCAGCCGCCGCGAGCCGGGCTCGCCCTCCAGCCCGACGGCGAGGGCCGCGTCCCAGTCGGTGTGGACCAGGGCGTTGGTCAGCAGCTCCGACAGCATCAGGACGGCGCCCTCCACCTGGTCCTCCGGCGCCCAGTCGAACATCAGCTCCCGTAGCCGGTGGCGGGCGTCGGAGATGCGGACCTGCTCGCTCTGGGACACCGACATCACCAGGCGGCGGGCGAGGGGGTGCGGGAACCTATCCGGCGCGCCGCCCTCGCGCTTCAGCAGCATCAGCGCGATGTCGTCCTCTCGCCCGCCCGCGCGCGGTTCCATGCCGTGACCGGTGCCGGTCACGTGGCGGCTCGGGGCGCCGTGCATCGCGCGGATCAGCGTGTCGGCGAGGTCCTCCGGCGATCCCCCGTGCTCCCCCAGTACCTTGCGCAGCCGCTCCCATCCCGCGTCGTAGTCCAGGCCGCCGGCCTCGACGAGCCCGTCGGTGCACATCAGCAGCGTCTCGCCCCGGCCCAGCACCACCCGGGTGATGGGGTAGTCGGCGCCGGCGACGATCCCCAGCGGCGGTCCGGGCGCCACCGCGCAGGTCAGCACCGCTCCGTCGGCCAGACGGAGCGCCGGGTCGGGGTGGCCGGCGCGGGCGACGTCGAGCGCGCCGGCCGGATCGGCCTCCACGTACAGGCAGGTGGCGAAGCGGTGGTCGTCGCCGGAGTCGGTGCCCGCCCGCTCCGCGGCGCCGCCGGGCTCGGGCAGGTCGCCGGTCTCCATCCCGGCCAGGAAGCGGTTGGCGCGGGCCAGCACCGCGTCGGGCCGGTGCCCTTCCGCGGCGTAGGCGCGCAGCGCGATCCGCAGCTGCGTCATGACCCCCGCGGCGCGCACGTCGTGCCCCTGTACGTCGCCGATCACCAGGGCGGTGCGGCCCGACGGCAGCGGGATCACGTCGTACCAGTCGCCCCCGACCTGGAGGCCGCCGCCGACCGGCAGGTACCGGCTGACCACCGTCATGCCGGGGACGGCGGTGCGCTGGGCGGGCCGCATGGTGCGCTGGAGGCTGTCGGCCAGCTCCCGCTCGGACTCCCGCACGTACACCCGCGACAGGGCCTGCGCCAGCATCCGCGCCACCGACACCAGCAGCCGGCGCTCGTCGGAGGTGAAGGGGACCAGGTTGTCGAAGGCGAGCAGCCAGGTGCCGATCGTCCGGCCGTTCACGGTCAGCGGCAGATAGGCCCAGGCCCGGCGCCCGTAGTCCTCGAGCAGGGGCCAGACGGCGGGAAAGCGGCGACGGTACTCGTCGGGGGAGGACAGGTAGACGGCCCGGCCGGTGCGGACGGCCACGCTGCCGGGGTAGTCGCTCTCCAGCGTTATCTCGCCGAAGGCCGGCTGCCGGTGCGCCTCCGGCCCGTAGTAGTTGATCGGCGCCAGCCGGTTGCCCCTGACGGCGTAGATGACCAGGAAGACGGGGTTGAGACCGGGCAGCGACATCTGGGCCGCCACCTCGAGCACCTCCTGGGTGGTCTGTGCCGTGGCCAGTGCCCGCCCCGTGTCCATCAGGAAGGCCTCACGCGAGTGCCGCCACCCGGCGGTGGCCGGGTCCTGTGATGCGGAGGAGTGCACGACCGGTGGGGACGTGGTCGGCGGCCGTGCGGGGAGGATCTCCGCCGGGCGTGTCTCCAGGGGGGCCTCCGAGGTGTCCGAGCCGAGCCCGGCGGGATGGGCCGACCAGGGGATCTCGGTCAGCAGCCCGTACAGCACGAAGGACCGGCCCGGCTCCGTCTCCGTCTCCGGTTCGGGCCGGGGCCGCTCCGCCAGGGCCAGCCGGTTGCGCACGACCCGCAGGACGGTGCCGTCCGGCGCCACCACCCGCTGCAGCGCCTCCGCGATGGTGCCCTCGGCGATGGCCAGGGCGCCGACGTTGGCCAGTTCGGCGTAGTCGAGGGCGTGGAAGCGGGAGCGCAGGGCGCTCTCGGTCAGGACGGTCTCCTCGGGGGGCAGGCCCAGCAGCCGGGCGGCGGTGGCGTCCAGCGTGATGACGCCGGCCGTGTTGTCCCAGCGCCACAGGCCGACCCCGGTAGCCGCGAGAATGTCCTCGGTGTGCACTTTTCCAGCTTATGTGGTCATTCCCGGGGGCACCCGGCGGAAGGCGGCCGGACGGTAGTCTGTGGGGCGTGTGCGCCCCCTCGTCGACGAGCGGCCGGCGGCCCGACACCAACCGACAACCTGACGACTTGGACGAGTGATGCATCGGTACCGGTCCCACACCTGCGGCGAGCTCCGTGCCGCGGACATCGACACGGATGTCCGCCTCTCCGGCTGGCTGCACAATCGGCGGAACCTGGGCGGCATCCTCTTCATCGATCTCCGTGACCACTACGGGATCGTCCAGCTCGTCGTCCGTCCCGACACCGCCCCCTACGAGGCGCTGAGCTCGCTCTCCAAGGAGTCCGTCGTCCGTGTCGACGGCCGGGTCGTCGCCCGCGGCGAGGAGAACGTCAACCCCGAGCTGCCCACCGGCGAGATCGAGGTCGAGGTCGCCGGGGTCGAGGTGCTGGGCGCCGCCGACCCGCTGCCGTTCACCATCAACACCGAGGACGGCGTCAACGAGGAGCGGCGCCTGGAGCACCGCTTCCTCGACCTGCGCAAGGAGCGCATGCACCGCAACATCATGCTGCGCTCGGCGGTCATCTCCACCATCCGGCAGGAGATGACGGCGCTCGGCTTCAACGAGATGGCCACCCCGATCCTGTCGGCCACCTCCCCCGAGGGCGCGCGCGACTTCCTGGTGCCCTCCCGGCTGCACGCGGGCAGGTTCTACGCGCTGCCGCAGGCCCCCCAGCAGTTCAAGCAGCTGCTGATGATCGCGGGCTTCGACCGCTACTTCCAGATCGCGCCCTGCTTCCGTGACGAGGACGCCCGCGCCGACCGCTCGCCGGGCGAGTTCTACCAGCTCGACATGGAGATGAGCTTCGTCGAGCAGGAGGATGTCTTCGGCGTCATCGAGAAGGTGATGACCGACCTCTTCGAGAAGTTCGGCGGCGGACGCCACGTCACCTCGCCCTTCCCGCGCGTCCCCTTCCGCGAGGCGATGCTCAAGTACGGCAGCGACAAGCCGGACCTGCGCGTGGGGCTGGAGCTGACCGACGTCTCCGACGTCTTCGCCGGCTCGGACTTCAAGGCGTTCGCGGGAAAGCACGTGCGCGCCCTGGCCGTGCCCGGCACCGCCGGCCAGCCGCGCAAGTTCTTCGACCAGATGGGCGAGTTCGCCGTCTCGCAGGGCGCCAAGGGCCTGGCCTGGGTGCGCGTGGGTGACGACGGCGGGCTGACCGGCCCGATCGCCAAGTTCCTCACCGAGGAGAACGTCTCCGCCCTGCTGTCCCGTCTGGACGCCGGGCCGGGCACGGCCGTCTTCTTCGGCGCGGGGGAGTTCGACGAGGTCTCCAAGATCATGGGCGCGGTCCGTGTCGAGGCCGGGCGCCGCACCGGCCACTTCGAGGAGAACGTCTTCCGCTTCTGCTGGATCGTCGACTTCCCGATGTTCGAGAAGAACGAGGACACCGGGCAGATCGAGTTCTCCCACAACCCGTTCTCCATGCCGCAGGGCGGCCTGGAGGCGCTGGAGACCAAGGACCCGCTCGACATCCTGGCCTGGCAGTACGACATCGTCTGCAACGGCGTGGAGCTGTCCTCCGGCGCGATCCGGAACCACGAGCCGGAGATCATGTACAGGGCCTTCGAGATCGCCGGCTACAGCCGTGAGGAGGTCGAGCGCGAGTTCGGCGGCATGCTGCGCGCCTTCCACTTCGGCGCCCCGCCGCACGGCGGGATCGCCCCGGGCATCGACCGCATCGTGATGCTGCTGGCGGACGAGCCCAACATCCGCGAGACCATCGCCTTCCCGCTCAACGGCAACGCCCAGGACCTGCTGATGGGCGCCCCGAGCGAGGTCGACGAGGCCCGGCTGAGGGAGCTGCACCTGTCGGTGCGCAAGCCCGCGCAGGTCAAGCGGGCCGACTGACGGGAGCACGGCAGGAGGGCACGCAGTCCACCGGACGGGCCGGGACCGCACAGCGGTCCCGGCCCGTCCGTGTCCCACGGGAGGCGGCGGCTCACAGGAACCGGCGGATCGGCGTGACGGCGGCCTCCCGGGCCCGCTGCAGAGCCGGCCGCCTGCGCCAGCGGGCGCCCACGATGCGCACGCTCCGGCGCAGGTCCGCGGTGAAGTCCCGGTCCAGTCCCGCGGTGAAGTCCTCGTCCAGGGCGACGAGCATGACCTCCTCGTCGTGGTCCATCGAGCGCCGGTTGAGGTTGGTGGAGCCCACCAGCGAGGCGACCCCGTCCACCGTCACGATCTTGGCGTGCATCATCGACGGCTGGAAGTGCCAGATCCGCACCCCGCACGCCAGCAGCTCCTCGTAGTGGTTCTGCCCGGACAGCTGGGACGCCCGCTGGTCGGTGTGCGGGCCGGGCAGCAGCAGCTCCACCTCCACCCCGCGGCGCGCGGTGGCGCACAGCATCCCGACGAAGTACGGGTCGGGCGCGAAGTACGCCGTGGCCAGCCGTACGCGCTCCTGCGCCGTCTCCAGCACCACCCGCAGCAGCGTCTGCATGTCCTGCCAGCCGAAGCTGGCCGAACCGCGCACCACCTGCACCACCGAGCCGCCCCGCGTCCCGTGCTCGACGAAGCGGTCCCGCTCGTCGAACAGCACCTCCGAACACTCCGCCCAGTTCTGCGCGAACGCGGCGGCGATGCCGTCCACGGCCGGGCCGCGCACCCGCACATGGGTGTCGCGCCACTCGCTCTCGTCGCGGGCGTCGCCGCACCACTCCTCGGCGATCCCCACCCCGCCGGTGAAGGCCGTCCGCTCGTCCACCACCAGCACCTTGCGGTGGCAGCGGTGGTTCTGTTTCAGCGGGGAGATCCACAGCGGCTTGCGGAACCAGGCCACCCGCACCCCGGCCCGGGCCATCTCCTCCAGCAGATCCTTCTCGATCAGCCGGCTGCCGAAGCCGTCCAGCAGCAGCCGCACCCGCACCCCGGCGCGGGCACGCTCGGCCATGACATGGGCGAACTCACGGGCGATCTCGCCGCGCCAGTACACGAACGTCATCATGTCGACGGTGTGCTCGGCGGCCCGGATGCTCTCCAGCATCGCAGGGAAGATCTCGTCGCCGTTGCGCAGCGCGGTCAGTTCGTTCCCCTCGGTGGCGGCGATCCCGATCAGCCGCTCCAGCCGCCGCCGCAGCCGCCGCTTGCGCTTCTCCGCCTCGTCGTCCACGACACCCATGGACCTTCTCTCCCGGACTCCCGGACTTCCGCCGAATCGAAAATCCTCTCGGTCTGCTTGTGCCCACCGATCCGGTTCTCAGGGATGCCGGGCGCGAGTCGGGGCAGACGGATGCGACATACGGCTTCTGTGGTCGGGACGACACGGAGCGATATGACCGGATGAGAGACGACGTGAGGAGTGACCATGGTGGTCGCCGGTGTGATAGCGGGGTGCGTGGTCCTGGCCGTTCTGGCCTTCGTGGTGCCGCGCCTGTCCCGCCACCCCGAGCGCGGCGCCCAGCGGTCCCTGGGACTGGGCGCCCGGGCGGGGGGCAAGGCCCCCGGTCCGCTGGGGCGCTGGCTGAGCAAGCCGTTCGGCAAGAGTTCCCGGGCGGTGGGACGCAGCGGTTCCGCGGGCCGCCGCGCCCGCGGCCGGCTGCCGTTCTGACTCCCGCTCCCGCCGTGGTCCGGCTTCCCGGACACGACCGGGGG
>NZ_JAJFAU010000043.1 GCF_022614595.1 Streptomyces sp. CNQ085 | reverse complement strand
GGCGCTGGGCGCGGCCGCCGCCACCGAGCCGCCCACCGCCCTGTCCACGGTCGGCAGCAGCCGTGTCCCCTTCCGCGGCGACCACCAGCCGGGCATCACCGAGCCCGCGCAGGCGCACGGGCACCTCCTGGCCCTCGACCTGGCGCCGGGTGCCGGGCGGAAGGAGGCCGCCGCGCTGCTGCGCCGCTGGACACGGACGGCCGAGGCGCTGATGGCGGGCGAGGCGCCCGCCGCCCGGCTGCACGACACCGGCATCGCCCTGGACGCCGGACCCTCCTCCCTCACCGTCACCTTCGGCTTCGGCCGCACCTTCTTCGACCGTACGGGCCTGGCCGCGCGCCGCCCGTCCGCCCTCGCCCCGCTGCCCCCCTTCTCGGCCGACGAGCTGGACGCGAAGCGCTCCGGCGGCGATCTTTGGGTGCAGATCGCCGCCGACGATGCCCTGGTCGCCTTCCACGCGCTGCGCGCCCTCCAGCGCGAGGCGGACGGCACCGCCCGGGTGCGCTGGCAGATGAACGGCTTCAACCGGTCCCCGGGCGCCACCGCCACCCCCCGCACCGCCCGCAACCTGATGGGCCAGATCGACGGCACCAACAACCCCGTGGAGACGGACGAGGATTTCGAACAGCGCGTCTTCGTGCCCTCCGGCGGCGACCCGGAGTGGATGGCGGGCGGCTCGTACGCGGTGGTGCGGCGGATCCGGATGCTGCTGGACGACTGGGAGCGCCTCCCGCTCGACGGGCAGGAGAGGGTGATGGGCCGCCGCAAGTCCGACGGCGCCCCGCTGTCGGGCGGCTCCGAGACCACCCCGGTGGACCTGGAGAAGCGTGACGCGGACGGCCGTCCGGCCATCGCCGCCGACGCCCACGTACGGGTGACGGCACCCGCGTCCAACGGCGGCGCGGCGATGCTGCGGCGCTCCTTCTCCTACCACGACGGCTTCCGCGACGACGGGTCGCCGGACGCCGGGCTGCTGTTCGTCGCCTGGCAGGCGGACCCGGCGCGGGGCTTCGTGCCCGTGCAGCGCAAGCTCGACCGGGGAGACGCCCTGTCCCGCTTCATCCGGCACGAGGCGAGTGCGCTGTTCGCGGTGCCGGGCGGCGCGCGCGGGGGCGAGTACGTCGGCCAGCGCCTGCTCGAGGGCTGAGAGCGGGGGCTGTCCGTCCCCCGGCCGGACTAATGTGGACGGCATGTCACCCGCGAGTCGCTACACCTACCTGGGCCCCGAGGGCACCTTCACCGAGGCCGCGCTGCGCACCCTCCCGGAGGCGGCCACGCGCGAGCTGGTGCCGGTGGTGTCGGTGCCCGCCGCGCTGGACGCCGTGCGCAACGGGGAGGCGGGCGGCTCCCTGGTGCCGATCGAGAACTCGGTGGAGGGCGGGGTCACCGCGACCCTGGACGAGCTGGCCACCGGCAGGCCGCTGATGATCTACCGCGAGGTGCTGCTGCCGATCGCCTTCGCGCTGCTGGTGCGTCCGGGCACCGCGCTGGAGGCGGTCAAGACGGTGACCGGGCATCCGGTCGCCCAGCCGCAGGTGCGCCGCTGGCTGGCGGAGCATCTGCCCGAGGCCCGGTGGGAGTCGGCGGCCTCCAACGCGGACGGCGCCCGGCTGGTCCAGGAGGGCCGGTACGACGCGGCGTTCGCGGGCGAGTTCGCGGCGGCGACGTACGGCCTGGCGCCGCTGGTGACCGGTATCCACGACGCGGAGAACGCGGAGACCCGCTTCGTGCTGGCGGGCCGGCCGGGGCGGCCCGCGGCGCGGACGGGCGCGGACAAGACCTCGCTGGTGCTGTGGCTCGGCGACGACCACCCGGGCGCGCTGCTGGAGCTGCTCCAGGAGTTCGCGGTGCGGGGCGTGAACCTGGTGCGGATCGAGTCGCGGCCGACCGGCGAGGGGATCGGCCGGTACTGCTTCTCGGTGGACGCCGAGGGGCACATCTCCGACCGGCGGGTGGGTGAGGCGCTGATGGGACTGCGGCGGATCTGCCCGAAGGTGCGCTTCCTGGGGTCGTACCCGCGGGCGGGCGTGGAGCCCTCGCAGACCACGCCCCTGCGGCGGGGGACGACGGACGAGGAGTTCGCGGAGGCGGCGGACTGGCTGGCGCGCTGCGTCGACGGCCGTGCCTGAGGAGCGCGTTCGAGGGGCATGCCCGAGGGGCGCCCGAAGGTACGCCGGGAGTGCGGGGCGCTCCGCAAAGTTATCCACAGGTTCGGTGGTCGTCCTGTGTACAACACGAAACGACCAAACGGTCATTTCGGGCAAATTACCTGAAATGCCAATTCTCTCTTCACATCCCCCCAGAACTTCCGCATCGGATCAATTCGATTGATCGACACTCGGGAGGGTGGTATTTCCACTCGAAAAGGTGTGTAGAAGATGCGGGGGAGGGGAATCGATGGGCGAGCGCGAATCCCGTACCCGCACTTCCCCCATCTTCCACAGGACTTCCATGCCCCCTGTGGAAAACTCGGCGGCACCTCTCAGGGCTCTGTGGATAACAGTGGACAACAATCGCCGCCCCGCACGGCCGGGGACCGTCCCCGGCCCTCCCCAACGGGTCCGGGCGAGGCCCCCGCCACCCCGCCGCGCATACCCTCACCCGCGGTCCGGCCCGCACCCTCCGCGGTTTTCCGGGGCCGGTGCCTCGCCGTCCACCTCCTCACTCCCAACCCCCTCCTCACGGTGACACCCGCAATTGCCTTGACGGCCTCCTTCCCCTTTTCGACACGAAAGACAAAAGCCGCATAACACCACGTACCGCCATATCGGTTCGAGCGAGCCGCACGCCCCGGTACCCTGACGGAGTGATTGACCTTCGCCTGCTCCGTGAGGACCCCGACCGTGTGCGTGCCTCCCAGCGCGCCCGTGGAGAGGATGTCGGCCTCGTCGACGCCCTGCTCTCCGCCGACGAGCGGCGCAGGTCGTCCGGCGTCCGTTTCGACGAACTGCGCGCCGAGCAGAAGCAGCTCGGCAAGCTGATCCCGAAGGCCGCCGGCGAGGAGAAGGCCGAGCTGCTGCGGCGGGCGGGCGAGCTGTCCGCCGCGGTCAAGGCCGCCGACGCCGAGCGCGACGAGGCCGACGCCGAGACGCAGCGGCTCCTCCTCCAGCTCGGCAACCTCGTCCACCCCGAGGTCCCCGTCGGCGGCGAGGACGACTTCACCGTCCGCGAGTCGCACGGCGCCCCGCGCGACTTCACCGCCGAGGGCTTCGAGCCGAGGGACCACCTGGAACTCGGCCAGGCGCTCGGCGCGATCGACGTCGAGCGCGGTGCCAAGGTCTCCGGCTCGCGTTTCTACTACCTCACCGGCGTCGGCGCCCTGCTGGAGCTGGCCCTGGTCAACGCCGCGATCGCGCAGGCCACCGAGGCGGGCTTCGTCCCGATGCTCACCCCCGCGCTGGTCAAGCCTCGCGCCATGGAGGGCACCGGCTTCCTCGGTCAGGCCGCCGAGAACGTCTACCACCTGGAGAAGGACGACTACTACCTCGTCGGCACCTCCGAGGTACCGCTCGCCGGATACCACATGGACGAGATCGTCGACGCGGACAAGCTCCCGCTGCGCTACGCGGGCTTCTCCCCCTGCTTCCGCCGCGAGGCGGGCTCGTACGGCAAGGACACCCGCGGCATCTTCCGCGTCCACCAGTTCGACAAGGTGGAGATGTTCTCCTACGTGACCCCTGACGAGTCCGAGGCCGAGCACAAGCGGCTGCTGGAGTGGGAGAAGCAGTGGCTGACCGGCCTGGAGCTGCCGTTCCGGGTGATCGACGTGGCCACCGGCGACCTGGGCGCCTCCGCCTCGCGGAAGTTCGACTGCGAGGCGTGGATCCCCACCCAGGGCAAGTACCGCGAGCTGACCTCCGCGTCGAACTGCGACCAGTTCCAGGCCCGCCGGCTGTCCATCCGGATGCGCCAGGACAAGAAGGTGCGCCCGCTGGCCACCCTCAACGGCACGCTGTGCGCGGTGCCCCGCACCATCGTGGCCCTGCTGGAGAACCACCAGCAGGCCGACGGTTCGGTCCGCGTCCCCGAGATCCTGCGCCCCTACCTGGGCGGGCGCGAGGTGCTGGAGCCCGTGTCCAGATGAGCACCGCAGTACCGGGCTTCCCCTTCCGGCTGGTCGCCACCGACCTCGACGGCACGCTGCTGCGCAGCGACGACACCGTCTCGGTCCGCACCCGCGACGCGCTCGCCGCCGCCACGGCGGCGGGCGCCGCGCACATCGTGGTGACCGGCCGCGCCGTGCCCTGGACCCGGCACATCCTGGACGAGCTGGGCTACGACGGCCTGGCCGTCTGCGGGCAGGGCGCGCAGGTCTACCACGCGGGCGAGCACCGGCTGCTGACCTCCGTCACGCTCGACCGGCAGCAGGCCCGGCTGGCGCTGGAGAAGATCGAGACGGAGACCGGGCCGCTGGCCGTGGCCGTCTCGCGGGACGGACTGGACGGCGAGGTGCTGCTCGGGCCGGGCTACCGGCCGATCGGCGAGGAGCTGCCCGCGGTCACCGGGACCAACCCGGACGAGCTGTGGGCCAGACCGCTGAACAAGATCTACATCCAGCACCCCGGACTGGACGACGACGCGCTGGCCGACACCGCCCGGCGGATCGCGGGCGACCTGGTGAGCGTGGTGATGGCGGGCGAGGGCATCGTCGAACTGCTGCCGCTGGGGCTGTCCAAGGCCCGCGGGCTGTCGATCGCCGCGCGTCGGCTGGGCCGCTCGGCCACCACCACGATCGCCTTCGGCGACATGCCCAACGACATCCCCATGTTCGCCTGGGCCGCCCACGGCGTCGCCATGGCCGACGCCCATCCGGAACTGCTGGCTGTGGCCGACGAGGTGACCGCCTCCAACGACGCGGACGGCATCGCGGTCGTCCTGGAGCGACTGCTCGCCGGTCCGTGGAAGCGGTAAGCGGGCGACCGATGAGCGGGCGTCCCCGGTCAGTCGGGCACCGGCTCAGTCCGGCACCGGGACCTCGCTGGTGCCCTCCAGCACCGCCCGGCAGACCTCCTGGAGCTGCCGGGTCCGCTCGGGTGTGAGGTGGTCGAACAGGGAGAGCCGGACCTGCTCCACATGGCCGGGCGCGATGGCCTCCAGCTCGGTCAGCCCCTCGTCGGTCAGGGTGGCCAGCGTGGTGCGGTGGTCGCCGGGGTGCTGGCACCGCCTGACCCACCCCTTGGCCTCCAGCCGGGTGACGGCGTGGGAGAGCCTGCTGGCCGAGGAGCGCGTGGTCCGGGCGAGCCGGCTCATGGTGAGGGTGCGCTCGGGCGCCTCGGAGAGCATGGCCAGGATCTGGTAGTACGCCAGCGGCATCCCGGCGTCACGCTGCAACTGCCGGTCCAGTTCCTCGCGTACGCGCTGGGTGGCGGCCAGGAACGCCCGCCAGGTCCGCTGCTCTTCGTCGTCCAGCCACCGTGTCGTGCCCATGTCTCCAGCGTACGAGGCCACCGTCGACGCCGGCACCGCCAACGCCCCGGCCCCGCCCGGCCCGCGCCGACCGGGTTCCGGTCATGCGTGGGCCCCGCCGCTCCTCCACGGAGCGGCGGGGCCCACGGGCGCCCGGCGGCGGAAGGTGCCGGGCGGCTCACTCCTCGCCGGCGAGGGTGAGGGTGCGCAGCTTCTGCCCGGCGTACCAGGTGCCGGCGACGGTCACCACCGCCAGCAGCACCGCGGCGACCGGCAGTCCGACGTCGGAGGCGATGCCCGTGCCCGGCGCGGTCTTCTCGGCCAGGGCCAGCGCCCACTGCTGGACGCTGAGGGTCCGGGCGCCGGGGACGAGGCTGCCGATGAGCGCCTCCCAGATCAGGGCATAGACCAGGCCGAGGACGACGGCCTGCCGGCTGACCGTGCCCAGCAGCAGGAAGAGCGCGCTGTAGGCGACGGACGCGGCGACCGCCGCGACGGCGTAGGCGACGGCGATCTGCCGGCTGTTGCCGTTGAGGACGAACCCGGCGATCAGCATGGGGACGGCGGAGAACACCATGGTGACGCCGACGGCGACGGTCAGCTTGGTGAGGATGATCGTCGGCCGCTTCAGCGGCTTGGCCAGCAGGTAGACGATCGAGCCGTCGTCGATCTCCGGGCCGATCGCGCCGGTCCCGGCGACCACGCCGATCAGCGGCACCATGGTGGCCAGCGCGAAACCGCCGAGCACCTGGTCGGCGACGGCGTCGTCGGCTCCGACCAGCAGGCGGACCGCGACGGAGATCATGATCAGTACGGCGGGCAGGACGAACAGGATCAGCGCCCGGCGTCGGCCGAGCAGGGCCCGGTAGGTGAGCCGGGCGACCGTGGGGTCGTACATCGGTGTGTGGCTCCTTGGTTCTCAGGCGGTCTCGGGGTCTCGGCGGCCCGGTCGCTCTCAGGCCGTGACGAGGTAGGAGAAGACGCTCTCCAGGGACTCGTCCGAGGGCGAGACCGTGAGGAGCCGGATCCCGTGCTCGCGGGCGATGCGCGGAAGCTGCTCGGTGAAGCGCGTGAAGTCGATCGCCTGGACGCGCAGGGCGCGTTCGGACCAGTCGAGTTCGATGCCCGCCGTGCTGGGGTCGGCGATCAGGGCGGCGGCCAGCGCGCGGTCGTCGCTGGAGCGCACCAGGTAGCGGTGGGGGCGGTCGGTCATCAGCCGGCGGATGCGCCGGAAGTCGCCGGAGGCCGCGTGACGTCCCGCGACGATCACCTCGATGTGGGAAGCGAGCTGCTCGACCTCCTCCAGGATGTGGGAGGAGAACAGCACCGTGCGGCCCTCGGCGCCCATCCGCCGCAGCAGTTCCATCAGCTGCATGCGCTGGCGCGGGTCCATGCCGTTGAACGGCTCGTCCAGCAGCAGCACGGACGGGTCGTGGACGAGCGCGGAGGCCATCTTCACGCGCTGCCGCATGCCCTTGCTGTAGGTGGAGACCTTCCGGTCCTGGGCGTACTCCATCTCCACGGTGGCCAGGGCCCGCCGCGCGGCCTCGTCCGGATCGGGCAGACCGTGCAGCTCGGCGTTGGCCAGCACGAACTCGCGGCCGGTGAGGAAGTCGTACATCGCCTCGCGCTCGGGGACGACGCCGATCTCACGGTAGACCTGCTCGTCGCGCCAGATCACCGCGCCGTCGAGGGTGACGGACCCGGTGGAGGGTGCCAGGAAGCCGCCCATCATGTTGATCAGGGTGGACTTGCCCGCGCCGTTGGGGCCGAGCAGTCCGGTGACGCCCGGGCCGATGTCCATGGTCACGTCGTTGACGGCGACCACGTTGCCGAACCAGCGGGACACGTGGTCGATGCGGATGGTGGTCATGGGTCAGGCCGCCTTCTCGTTCCTCGTCCGATGCTTCGCCGTCCGGACCGCCGCCGTCCGGGTCGTCCGGGCCCTGAGCGCCCGCGCCCCGGCCCTCACAGGCCCGCCTTGCGGTAGCGGGCCATCAGCGCCGCCCAGCAGCCGGCGATCAGGGCGAGGGCGACCAGGACGTAGACGGCCCCCACGGCGGTACCGGGCTCGTGGAAGCCGGGGAAGCCGGAGGTGCCGCCGAGGAACGCCGACTGGATGCCGTCGACGAGCGAGCCGGGGGAGGCCAGGCCGAGCCAGGTGACGGCGGTGGCGTTGCCTCCCTGGAACTCCGCGACCGCCTGGACGGTGTTGACCGCGAAGTAGGGGATGGTGAGCACCGCGATGACCGCGGCGACGCCGAAGCCCCTGCGCGGGGTGAGGGCCGCGACCAGCAGGCCGACGCCCGCGTGCAGCACGGAGAACACCGCGGTGGAGCCGAGCCCCTGGAGGAACTGCGTGCTCTGGTCGGCGAAGCCGAGCTTCGCCAGCAGCCCGCCCGCGTACAGCACCACCAGCGGCAGGGAGGTGAACAGGAACAGCGCCGCGGTCATGGCCGCGTATTTGGCCCCCACGTAGTCGGCGCGCTCGATCGGGCGGGAGAAGTACAGCGGCACGGTGCGGAACCGCAGGTCCAGGGAGACCGACTGCGGGGCCTGGGCGGCGATGTAGAGGCCGATGACCGGCTGCATCACCAGCACGTACTCGCTGTACCGCATCGGCAGCTCGTCGAGACCGGTGGTGATGGTGATCGCGACCATCGCGCCCGCGGGCAGGACCATCACGGCCAGCAGGAGGAACGGCAGAACCTTGGACTTCGCCGAACGGCCCAGGCCGTACGCGCCGCGCAGGGACTGGACCAGCAGCGACCACCGGGCGTAGGAGCGGCCCAGGCGGGGGCCGTCGTAGTGGCGGTAGCCGATGTTGTGGATGCTGGCGTCCTCGCCGCGCTGGGCGGGGACGGCGGCTCCGGGACGGGTCTCGGGGTGGTTGCCCGTGTCAGGCCGCATCGGTGCTGCCTCCCTTCTGCGTGCTGTTCTCGGCGGCCTGTTCCGCGGCCGGCCCGGTGGTGCCGGTGGTGGTGCCCGCGGTGGTGCCGGGTGTCTGGAAGACCTCGGCGATGCGGTGCCTGCGCTGCTCCATGCGGACCAGGCCCAGGCCCAGTTCCGCGACCGCGTCGCGGACGGTGTCGTGGACGGCCTCGGAGCCCGCCTCGACCAGCAGTACGTGCCCGGCGCCCGGCAGGCCCTCGCCGTCCGCGCCGGGGGCCGCGACCAGGAGCCCGGCCCCGGCCAGGGTGGTGCGCAGGGCGGCGGTGCCGTCGGGATGGGCGTCGGTGTCGGTGACCTCGACAGCCAGGGTGGTCGTCTCCTGGGTGAAGCTGGCGGTGGAGGAGGAGCGCAGCAGCTTCCCGCCGTCGATGACGACGACGTGGTCGCAGGTGCGCTCCAGCTCGCCCAGCAGATGCGAGGTGACCAGCACCGAGATGCCGAAGTCGGTGTGGACGCGGCGGATCAGGCCGAGCATGTCGTCACGGCCGACCGGGTCGAGGCCGTTGGTGGGCTCGTCCAGCAGCACCAGCCGCGGATCGTGGACGAGCGCCTGGGCCAGCTTGACCCGCTGCTTCATGCCCGTCGAGTAGCCGCCCATGGAGCGGTATCGCTCCTCGTACAGGCCGACGTGGCGCAGGGTGTCGGCGGTGCGCTCGCGGGCGGCGGAGGTGGGCAGGCCGGACATCCGCGCCATGTGGACGACGAACTCGGTCGCCGACACGTCGGGCGGCAGGCAGTCGTGCTCGGGCATGTACCCGACGCGCTCACGGATGGCGCCGCCCTCGGTGGACACGTCCAGGCCGAGTACGGAGGCGGTGCCCTCGCTGGCCGGGGCCAGTCCCAGGAGGATCTTGATCAGGGTGGACTTACCCGCACCGTTGGCGCCCACCAGTCCGGTCACCCCGGGTTCGATCTGCATGGTGAGCCGGTCGAGCGCGGTCACCCTGGGGTACCGCTTGCTGAGGCTTTCGGTCGCGATCACAGTCACGCCCCCGACCGTAGTGCCGTACGCCTGCGGGCACCTCACTCCGGGGGCGTGATTGTTCCTCCTGCTGGAGGTGTACATGCCCTTAGGGGTCCTCCGGGGGGGGGCGGTCCGGCCCGGTTCCGGTGTCACGGGGCGGAGACCGGCTACCCGGGGTCCGAAAGTGCCGGGCGTGGTGGGAGGAGAGGCATCCATGGAAGCGGGAACGAGCGGTCTCGAAGGCGCGCGGGAGCGGCGCGTGTCCGGAGCGGACGGCGTGGAGCCGCGCGTCGCCGAGCTGGGCGGCCCGCCGGCCCCGGCCCGGCCGGGTTTCACCGCAGCTGCGTCCCCGCCTCCACGGCGATCTGCTCGAAGACCTTCTCGTCCGCGGCGAAGCCGGAGCCCGGGACCGGCCAGTGGACCACCAGCTCGGTGAAGCCCAGCTCCAGGTAGCGCCCGGCGAAGTCCACGAACGCATCGAGGGATTCCAGCGGGCGGGCGCGTTCCGGGGTGAACCCCGTGAGCAGCACCTTGTCGATCCCGGCCACGTCCCGGCCGATCTCGGCGCAGGCACCGGCGAGCCTCTCGACCTGTCCGCGGACGGCTCGGACCGACTGCTCGGGAGTGCCGCTCCCGTGCGGCCCGGGGTCGCCCGTGGTCACCCACGCCTGCCCGTACCGTGCCGCGAGGCGCAGCCCGCGCGGCCCGGTGGCGGCGACGGCGAAGGGCAGCCGGGGCCGCTGCGCGCACCCGGGGACGTTGCGCGCCTCGTGCGCCGAGTAGAAGCCACCCTCGTACGACACCGCGTCCTCGGTGAGCAGTCGGTCCAGGAGCGCGACGAACTCCGCGAACCGGTCGGCCCGCTCGCGCGGCGTCCACGGGTCCCGGCCGAGCACGGTGGCGTCGGAACCGGAGCCGCCCGCACCGACGCCGAGCGTGAAACGGCCGCCGGATATGTCGTCGAGGGAGATCAGTTCCTTGGCGTACGGCACCGGGTGCCGGAAGTTGGGCGAAGTGACGAGGGTGCCCAGACGCATATGCCGGGTGGCGGACGCGGCGGCGGTCAGGGTCGGGACGGTGCCGAACCAGGGACCTTCGCGGAAGGGCTCCCGCCAGGACAGGTGGTCGTAGGTGTACGCGGTGTGGAAGCCGAGATCCTCCGCGCGCTGCCACTTCGCGCGGCCTCCCTCGTGCCAGCGGTCGACGGGAAGGATCACGGTGCTCAGACGCATACCCACAACCCTAGCCCGGTGATCGCGGGCAACGGGGGCGCCGGGTGCCGCCCGGGTGGAGGGGACTGCGGCGGCCCGGACCACGCGGCGGCGGCCGGGGTCCGGCGGCGGAACGGGCTCCGCCGGGCCACGGGTCGCGGCACTATGATCGCCCCAGGGCCGCGGCGGATGCGGCCCGATCTCCCGGGGAGTGGACAGGTGAGCCCGTACCGCCACGCCGTCGAGCGGACCGACGGTTCCGATCTCGCCTGCGGCGTCGTGCTCCACTCCGCACCGGGTTACCCCGCCTTCCCCGTCCGCCTGGCGACCGAGGTCTTCCAGAGGGCCCGGGCCAGGCTCCCGGGCGACGGTCCGGTGACGCTGTGGGATCCGTGCTGCGGCAGCGGTTACCTCCTGACGGTGCTGGGGCTGCTGCACCGCCGTTCGCTGCGGCAGGTGATCGCCTCCGACGTGGATCCCGCCCCGCTGGAACTCGCGGCCAAGAACCTCGCCCTGCTCTCGCCGGAAGGGCTGACCGCGCGCGAGGCCGAGCGGCGCGAGCAGAGCGGGCGTTTCGCGAAGCCCTCGTACCTGAAGGCCGCGGAGGCCGCCCGCCGGCTGCGGGACCGCCTGTCGGCGGACGGCGCCGCGCTGCCGTTCACCATCGGCACCGCGGATGTCTTCGATCCGCGTTCGCTGTCCGGCGTCGTCGCCGGGTCCGCGCCCGATGTCGTGCTGACCGATCTGCCGTATGGCGAGCGGACGCACTGGGAGGGGAGGGTGCCCGAGCGGCCGGTGGCGGGCATGCTGCGTTCGCTCGCGTCGGTGCTGCCCCCGCACGCGGTGATCGCCGTCGGCGACCGCGGCCGGAGGATCCCGGTGGCTCCGGTACGGCCCCTGGAGCGGTTGAAGATCGGGACACGGTCGGTCGTACTGGTCCGGGCGGCCGACGTACTGGACGCCGGCCCCTGAACGGCGGGCCGGCCGCGGCGGGGTCCTCCCGGTTCCTCTCAGGGGGTCGCCGGGGTCCCTCCGCCGATCCGCTGCCGGGCGGCTTCGTAGAGGACCGCGGTCGCGGCGTTCGCCGCGTTCAGTGAGCTCGCGGAACCGGTCATCGGGATGCTGACCGTGTGGTCGCACAACGTGCGCCAGGTGCTGCTGAGCCCGGCCGTCTCGTTGCCGACCAGCAGCAGTGTCGGCTGGGTGAAGTCGAAGTCGAACACGTCGCGGTCGCCGTGCTCGTCCGTACCGACCAGGACGATCGGCGTCCCGCCGGCCCGGTGGGCCTCCACCCAGTCCATCACCTCACCCGGTGACGGCACCCGTACGGCGGGCAGGGAGAACAGCGAACCGGTACTCGACCGGACCGACTTCGGATCGTAGACGTCGGCGGCGTGCCCCGCCACGATCAGACCGTGGGCGCCCAGGGCGTCCGCCGAGCGGATGATGCTGCCGATGTTCCCCGGGCCGGCCGGCCGGTCGAACAGCACGCCCAGGAAGTCCTCCCGGACCGGGATCCGGCCGAGGTCGTCTGCGGGCATCTCCACGACGGCGATGACCTCGGGCGGGGCCTCGTTCTTCTCGCCCAGCTCCATCATCAGGTCCGGGGCCATCGCGATCTGTTCCGCCCGCACCGTGCGCAGGAGTTCCCGCGCCCACTTCGACAGCTCCCGCCGTCCGTCGTGGAGAAGCGTGCGCACGGGCCAGCCGTGCTCCACCGCGAGCGAGATCGGGCGGACTCCCAGCACCAGGAACTCGCCGGCGCGCGTGCGCTTGTTGCGGTTGCCGAGCAACGCCTGCCACTGCTGGAAGCGAGCGTTGCGCGAGGTGATCCGCCGAGCCGACGGCATCCGCTCTCCACGTGACCCTGCCATTTCGGTGAGGCTATCGGCTGCCGCGGGCACCGGCAAAACGTCCGGGCGGCCCTGCCCGGGGACATCGGGGACTTCCGGCGGGCGGCGTGCCGGAGGTCCCCGGGGGCTCCTTCCGACCGTACGTGTCCATCCAGTCCCGGCGCGTTCGCCCCCTGGCTCGTTCGGGCACCTCCACGCACGACTGTGCGGGCATATGCGGGACCATGGGGAGCGTGACCCATGCTTCCGCGCCCTCGACGACACGCCCGCGCCTCATCGCCACCGATCTGGACGGCACACTGCTGCGCGACGACAAGTCCGTCTCCGACCGCACGGTCGCGGCACTCGCCGCCGCCGAGGAGGCCGGGATCGAGGTCTTCTTCGTCACCGGCCGGCCGGCGCGCTGGATGGGCGTGGTCAGCGACCATGTGCACGGCCACGGCCTGGCGATCTGCGCCAACGGCGCGGCCGTCGTCGACCTGCACCGGGGCCGGCGGATCGTGCAGGTCAGAGAGCTTCCGCACGACACCGCCCGGACCGTGGTGGAGGAGTTGCGCACGGCCGCCCCCGACGTGAGCTTCGCCGTCGAGCGGACCGGCGGCATCCACTACGAGCCGCGGTACCCGCAGTTCCACCTCGATCCCGGCGCGCTGATCGCACCGGTCGAGAAGCTGCTGACGGACGACGCCGAGTTCGCCGACGAGCCCGTGCTCAAGCTCCTCGCCCACCACACCTCGCTGGTTCCGGACGATTTCCTGGGCATGGCCCTCACTGTCGCGGGCCACCACGCGGAGTTCACCCGCTCCAGCCCGAGCGCGCTGCTGGAGGTCAGCGGCCCCGGCGTCAGCAAGGCCAGCACCCTGGCCCGGTGCTGTGCGCAGCGCGGCGTGGCGGCCGAGGAGGTCGTCGCCTTCGGCGACATGCCCAACGACCTGGAGATGCTGTCCTGGGCCGGCACCTCGTACGCCATGGCCAACGCCCACCCGGCGGTGCTGGCCTCGACCACTCACCACACCTTCGCCAACGAGGAGGACGGCGTGGCCGCCGTCATCGAACGGCTGCTGGAGCTGCCGTCGGCCGGCTGACGGCCGCGGCGCGCGTGGATCCGCGGGAACGTTTCGGCGACGCTTGCCCCGGAGTGCTCTCCAGACGCCGGCATGGGGCCTCCGGACGCGGCGGTGACGCCGCACGAACGGGAGGACCGCCGGTGGGCACACCACACTTCGCGCCGGGCGCCACGGACTTCGGCACCCGGCTGGACCGCGACACGTCGGAGGCACTGCCCGACCGCTCCGTCGAGCGGGGAGGGCACTGGATCGACACCGCCGACTGCTACAGCTTCTGGACGGGCCCCTCAGGCGTCGGCGGGCAGAGCGAGACCGTGATCGGGTCCACGGTGGTCCGCTCCCGCTCCAGCATCCACCGGAAGGGACCGTCCGCCGCCGCCAGCTCCGCGTACGGGCCGCGCTGGACGGCGCGCCCACCGTCCAGGACGACCACCTCGTCCACCGCCTCCAGACCGGCCAGCCGATGGGTGATCAGCACGGTGGTGCGGCCCTCGGTGGCGGCCAGCAGGTCGGCGGTCAGGGCGTCGGCCGTGGCCAGGTCCAGATGCTCGGCGGGCTCGTCCAGAACGAGGACGGGGAAGTCGGCGAGCAGCGCGCGGGCCAGTGCCAGGCGCCGGCGCTGCCCGCCGGAGAGCCGGGCGCCGAACTCGCCGACGGAGGTGTCCAGGCCTTCGGGCAGTTCGCCGACCCAGTCGTCGAGGCGGGCGGCGGCCAGGGCGGCGCGCAGATCGCCGTCGGTGGCCGACGGCCTGGCCAGGCGGAGGTTCTCACGCAGGGAGCTGTCGAAGATGTGCGCGTCCTGGGCACACAGGCCGACGAGGCGGCGTACGGCGTCGGAGTCGAGGGCGGTGGCGTCAACCGCACCGGGCCCGAGGGTGTAGCCGCCGGACTCGGGGTCGAGGAAGCGCAGCAGCACGTGAGCCAGGGTGGTCTTGCCCGACCCGGAGGGGCCGACGACCGCGACGCGCCGGCCGGGGGTCAGGACCAGGTCCACCTCCCGCAGGGCCGGGCGCCCACCGGCCTCACCGCCCGGGTGGCGGGCGGTGAGGCCGGTCAGTACCAGAGGGAACGGGTGGGCGGGCGCCGGGGCGGGGTCCTCGGGCTCGCGCACGGGGGCGGGCGCGTCGATCACCTCGTGGACGCGTTCGGCCGAACGGCGGGTGCGCTGCCGGTGCTGCACGGCGAGCGGCATCCCGGAGACCGCCTCGAAGGCCGCGAGCGGAGTCAGTACGACCACCGCCATGAGCAGGCCGTCCAGCCGCCCGTCGTGGACGGCCGCGGCGCCGAGCCAGGCGGCGGCGGTCACGGTGAGTCCGGCGGCGAGCGCGGACAGTCCGCCGCCGAGCGCGGTGGCGGCGGAGCTGCGGGCGGCCAGGCGGGTCAGCGCGGCGTCGGCGTCGCGTACGGCCGCGGTGCGCCGCGGCAGCGCCCCCGCGACGGTCAGCTCAGCGGTGCCGGTGAGCAGGTCGACGGTGCGGGTGGCCAGTTCGCCCCGGGCCGGCGCGAGGCGGCGCTCGGTGCGGCGCGAGACGGCGGCGGCGAGCGCGGGGACGGCGACGCCGGCGGTCAGGAGGCCCAGGGCCAGGGCCGCCCCCGCCTCGGGCAGGAGCCACGCGGTGAAGACGGTGGCCGAGAGGGAGACGGCGACGGCGACGGCCGCCGGGAGCAGCCAGCGCAGGAAGTAGTCCTGGAGGGCGTCGACATCGGCGACGAGCCGGGTGAGCAGATCCCCGCGCCGGGTGTGGCGCAGCCCGGCGGGGGCGAGGCGCTCCAGGCGGCGGTGGACGGTGACGCGCAGATCGGCCAGGACCCGCAGGACGGCGTCGTGGGAGACCAGGCGCTCGGCGTAGCGGAAGACGGCGCGGCCGATACCGAAGGCCCGGGTCGCGGTGACGGCCACCATCAGGTACAGCACGGGCGGCTGCTGCGAGGCGCGGGAGATCAGCCAGCCGGAGGAGGCCATGAGGCCGACGGCGCCGAGAAGGGCGAGGGAGCCGAGGAGCAGGGCCAGTGCGAAGCGACCGCGCAGGGGGCGCGCGACATGGCGTACGCGGGCGAGGGGGTGCGGATCGTTCTCGGGTGCGCCGGTTGGTGCGCCGGTGGCGCGTGCGGGGGCCGGGGCCGGGGCGGGACGGCCGTCCCCGCCCGTCTCCTCCGGCACGCTGCCGAGTGCGGGATGGTCCGCCCCGGGAGCGGGCCGGTACATGCCGGGGGTGGGCGGGGTCTCCGTCGCGCCGGCGGGGGTCAGGCGGATCACGCGGTCGGCGAGGGGGAGGAGCGCGGGGCGGTGGACGATCAGGACGACCGTGCGGTCACGGGCCAGGCGGGCGATCGCGCCGACGACCGCTTCCTCGGTCGCGCCGTCGAGGGCGGCGGTGGGCTCGTCGAGGAGGACGACCGGGCGGTCGGCGAGGAAGGCGCGGGCCAGGGCGACGCGCCGGCACTGACCGGCTGAGAGGCCCGCGCCCGCCTCGCCGAGGAGGGTACTCGGGCAGAGGCCGGGGGCTCCGGCGTCGCCCAGGGCCCGGCGCACCTCCGCATCGGTGGCGCCGGGACGGGCCAGGCGGACGTTGTCGGCGATCGTCCCGGCGAAGAGGTGTGAGTGCTGGGGGACCCAGGCGATCTGGGAGTGCCAGGTGGCCGGGTCGAGGGTGGACAGGTCCCGGCCGCCGATCCGGACGCGGCCGGCGGTGGGGGCGGTGAACCCGAGGAGGACGCCCAGCAGCGTCGTCTTGCCGGCGCCGGAGGGGCCGGTGACGGCGACGGTCTCCCCGGGGGCCACGGTGAGGGTGGTGGGGGGCAGCGAGTCGGTGGTGCGGCCCTCGTGGCGGACGGTGAGGCCGTCGAGAGCGATGGTGGCGGTGCGTGCGTCGGGGGCGGGTTCGGTACCGGAGGCGGGAGGCCCGGTCTCGAGGATGTCGAAGACCTCGCCGGCGGCGGACAGGCCCTCGGCGGCGGCGTGGTAGTGGACGCCGACCTGGCGCAGGGGCAGGTACGCCTCGGGGGCGAGGATCAGCACCACCAGACCGGTGTGGAGGTCGAGTTCGCCGTGGACCAGGCGCATGCCGATGCCGACGGCGACGAGGGCGACGGAGATCGTCGAGAGCAGTTCGAGGGCGAAGGAGGAGAGGAAGGCGATCCGCAGGGTGCGCAGGGTGGCGCGGCGGTAGTCGGCGGTGATGGCGCGGATGTTCTCGGCCTGGGCCTTGGCGCGGCCGAAGACCTTGAGGGTGGGCAGGCCCGCGACGACATCGAGGAAGTGGCCGGACAGGCGGGACAGCAGGCGCCACTGGCGGTCCGTGTGGGCCTGGGTCGCCCAGCCGATCAGGACCATGAAGAGCGGTATCAGGGGGAGGGTGGCGGCGATGGTCGCCGCCGAGATCCAGTCGTCGGTGAGGATGCGCGCTGTCAGGGCGGCGGGGACGACGACGGCCAGCGCGAGCTGGGGCAGGTAGCGGGCGAAGTAGTCGTCGAGGGCGTCGATGCCCCGGGTGGCGAGGTTGGCCAGTTCGCCGGTGGGCCTGTCCGGGCGGGCGGGGCCGAGGGCGGTGGAGTGGGCGAGCAGGCGCAGGCGCAGTTCGGACTTGACCGCGGCGGAGGAGCGGTGGGCGGCCAGCCCGGTGAGCCAGGAGACCAGGGCGCGGCCGAGGGAGACGGCGGCGAGGAGCGCGAGGGGGGTGGTGAGGCCGGCGGGGGCCGTGTGGTGCTGGAAGGCCCGTACGACGACCTCGGCGATGAGCATGGCCTGGGCGATGACCAGGCCCGCTCCGGCCAGGCCCAGCGCCACGGCGGCCGCGAGGAAGACGCGGGTGGTGCGGGCGTACCGGAGCAGGCGGGGGTCGACGGGCTTCATGTGCGGGTGGTTTCCGGTTCCGGGTGCGGGTTCTCGGAGGCGGCGTCGGCCGGGTCCGCGATGTGCTGGGTGCCGATGCGCTTGCGGAAGACCCAGTACGTCCAGCCCTGGTAGAGCAGTACGAGCGGAGTGGCCAGGGCGGCCAGCCAGGTCATGATCGTCAGGGTGTAGGGGGAGGACGCGGAGTTGGTGACCGTCAGGCTCCAGGCGGGGTCGAGCGTGGAGGGCATGACGTTCGGGTGGAGCGCGAGGAAGAGCATGGCGACGGCCGCGACGACGGTGGCGCCGGAAAGGGTGAAGGACCAGCCCTCGCGTCCGGCGGCGATCGCGCGGACGGCCGCGAGCAGGGCGAGGGCGGCGACGGCCAGGGCGGTCAGGGTGGTGGTGTCGCCGCGATCGAGCTGGGTCCAGCCGAGGAAGGCGACGGCGAGGGCGGCGGTGAGCAGGCCCAGGCGGACGGCGAGGGCGCGGGCCCGGACGCGGATGTCGCCGACGGTCTTCAGGGCGGTGAAGACGGCGCCGTGGAAGGTGAACAGAGCGAGGGTCGTGGCGCCGCCGAGCAGGGCGTAGGGGTTCAGCAGGTCGAGCAGGCCGCCGGCGTACTCCTTGTCCGCGCCGATGGCGACGCCGCGGACGATGTTGGCGAAGGCCACGCCCCACAGGAAGGCGGGGAGCAGGGAGGTCCAGAAGACCGCGCGCTCCCAGTTGGTCTGCCACTTCTCCTCGGGGCGCTTGGCGCGGTACTCGAAGGCCACGCCCCGCACGATCAGGCAGACGAGGATCAGCAGCAGGGGCAGGTAGAAGCCGGAGAACAGGGTGGCGTACCAGTCGGGGAAGGCCGCGAAGGTCGCGCCGCCGGCCGTCAGCAGCCAGACCTCGTTGCCGTCCCAGACGGGGCCGATGGTGTTGATCAGTACGCGGCGCTCGCGGCGGTCGCGGGCCAGCAGCCGGGTGAGGACGCCGACTCCGAAGTCGAAGCCCTCCAGGAAGAAGTAGCCGGTCCACAGGACGGCGATCAGGATGAACCAGACATCGTGGAGTTCCATCGGGAAACCTCGGTCGGACCTAGTAGGAGAAGGCCATGGGGCGGTCGGCGTCGTCCTTGTCGTGGCCGCCGATCCGGGTGGGCGGGTCGAGGTCGGCCTCGGTGAGCTCGGGCGGTCCGGCCTTGACGTACTTGGCCAGGAGTCTCACCTCGATCACGGCGAGGACCGCGTACAGGAGCGTGAAGACGGTCATCGAGATCAGCACCTCGAGCTGGGAGACGCCGGGGGAGACGGCGGAGGAGGTGCGCAGCAGGCCGTAGACGACCCAGGGCTGGCGGCCCATCTCGGTGAAGATCCAGCCCCAGGCGTTGGCGATGAGCGGGAAGCCGAGGGTGAGGAAGGTCAGCTGCCAGTAGCGGCGGGTGAGGGCGGGGCCCAGCAGGCGGGTGGGGGTGAGGGCGAGATTGGGGACCTCGTCCTCGGCGGTGCGGTGGCGTTCGGCCAGGAGGAAGCGGCGGCGGGTGAGCCACAGGCCGAGGGCGCCCAGGGCGGTGGAGGCCATGCCGAAGCCGATCATCCAGCGGAAGCCCCAGTAGGCGACGGGGATGTTGGGCCTGTAGTCGCCGGGGCCGTACTGCTCCCGGAGCGCCTCGTTGGTGTCGTTGATGCCGGGTACGGGACTGGAGAAGTCGCTGTGGGCGAGGAAGGAGAGCAGGCCGGGGATCTCGACGGCGACCTTGTTGTGGCCCTCGTCGACGTCCCCGTAGGCGAAGACGGAGAACGGGGCGGGCCCCTCGGTCTCCCACAGGGCCTCGGCCGCGGCCATCTTCATAGGCTGCTGCTCGTACATGATCTTGGCAAGGTGGTCGCCGCTGACGGCGGTGAGCGCCCCGGCGGCGACGAGGGTGACCAGGCCCAGGCGCAGCGAGGTACGCATCACCGGTATGTGGCGGCGGCGCATCAGGTGGTACGCGGCGATGCCGGCCATGAAGGCGCCGCCGGTGAGGAAGGCGGCGGTCATCGTGTGGAGGAACTGCGCCACGGCGGTGTTCTGGGTGAGCACCGCGAGGAAGTCGGTGAGTTCGGCGCGGCCGGACTCGGGGTCGACGCGGTAGCCGACCGGGTGCTGCATCCAGGAGTTGGCGGCCAGGATGAAGTACGCGGACAGGATCGTGCCGATCGAGACCATCCAGATGGTGGCCAGGTGGATCCTCTTCGGCAGCTTGTCCCAGCCGAAGATCCACAGGCCGATGAAGGTGGACTCGAAGAAGAACGCGATCAGCGCCTCGAAGGCGAGGGGGGCGCCGAAGACGTCGCCGACGAAGCGGGAGTAGTCGGACCAGTTCATACCGAACTGGAACTCCTGCACGATGCCGGTGACGACGCCCATCGCGATGTTGATCAGGAAGAGCTTGCCCCAGAACTTCGTCGCCCGCAGATAGACCTCGCGGCCGGTGCGCACCCAGGCGGTCTGGAGGCCGGCGGTGAGGGCGGCGAGCGAGATGGTCAGGGGGACGAAGAGGAAGTGGTAGACGGTGGTGATTCCGAACTGCCACCGCGCCAGGGTCTCCGGGGCCAGGGCCAACTCCACGGCACTCTCCAAAAGTGGACATGGTGTGATGTACCACACGCGCTCGTGAATGAGTTCACATTCACAAGAAGTATGACTCACTTATGTTCGTTCCCTCCTACCGGGGGGTGGGAGGGAACGAAAGTCCTGTTCAAAGGGCCGTTGGTCCTGGGCGGCCCGGGGTCCGGCGGGCTGGAGTCCGGGGGCTAGAGGTCCCGGCGGAAGTCCTGCGCGGCCTTGAGGAAGAGGTCGTTGGCCTCCGTCTCACCGATCGTGACACGGACCCCCTCGCCCGCGAAGGGCCGCACCATCACACCCGCCGCCTCGCAGGTCCCGGCGAAGTCGCCCGCGCGCTCCCCCAGCCGCAGCCAGACGAAGTTCGCCTGCGTCTCGGGCACCGTCCAGCCCTGGGCGGTCAGCTCGCGCACCACCCGTGTCCGCTCGGCGACCAGTGCGTCCACGCGCTCCAGCAGCGCGTCCTCACCGCGCAGCGAGGCGACCGCCGCGTCCTGCGCGATCTGGCTCACGCCGAACGGCACCGCCGTCTTGCGCAGCGCCGCCGCCACCGGCTCGTGGGCGACGGCGAAACCGACCCGCAGCCCGGCCAGGCCGTACGCCTTGGAGAAGGTGCGCAGCACGCAGACGTTCGGGCGGTCGCGGTACAGCTCGATGCCGTCCGGGATCTCCTCGTCGCGGACGAACTCGCGGTAGGCCTCGTCCAGTACGACCAGCACGTCACCGGGAACGCGGTCCAGGAAGCGCTCCAGCTCGGCGCGGCGGACGGCCGTGCCGGTGGGATTGTTGGGGTTGCAGACGAAGACCAGGCGCGTGCGCCCGGTGACGGCGTCGGCCATCGCGTCCAGGTCGTGCCTCTCGTCACCGTCCAGCGGCACCCGGACGGAGGCCGCACCGGAGATCTGGGTGATGATCGGGTACGCCTCGAAGGAGCGCCAGGCATAGACCACCTCGTCGCCGGGGCCGGCGGTGGCCTGGAGGAGCTGCTGGGCGACGCCGACGGAGCCCGTTCCGGTCGCGATGTGGCTCATCGGCACCCCGAAGCGGCGCGACAGTTCCGACATCAGCAGGCCGCAGGCCATGTCGGGGTAGCGGTGGAAGGAGCCGGCGGCGGCGGTGACGGCCTCCAGGACCCCGGGCAGCGGAGGGTAGGGGTTCTCGTTGGAGGACAGCTTGTACGCCGTGGGACCGTCGGCGGCCGGGCGGCCGGGCTTGTAGGTGGGGATCCCCTCCAGCACCGCGCGCAGTTTCGGGGCCATCTCCGTCATGCCAGGTCCTCCTCGACCCTTCGGGGCCAGTCATGGGGCGGCCGTGCCGCCGCTCGTACCACCAATGCTGCACACCTTAGAAGGATTCCCCGGAACAGCGTAGGGGCCGGGGGAAGGGCTCGTTCGCAGAAGCGTGCGCCGGTGGCGAGCACCGTGGCGCGCATCGCCCGTGAAGGTGAGTTGAGACAGCTTTGAGACATCCCCCCTTCTGCTGCGGCAAGCGGTGAAGCATCCGCAGGAATAACGGGTGTGTGAGCTCAACTACCTGCTTTTCCATGGTCGTTATCACAGATCCAATTGCAGAATCGTCTCTTCTCCGATTGTTCTGTACACCCCCGCAAACGGTGCGGCGCGGCCCTAGTATCAGCACGCCATGACAGCAGCAGGGAAGCACCAGGTGAGCCGGACCCACAGTCGTCGGCTGGGGCGGGCGGGCATCCGGGACGTGGCCGCGGCGGCCGGCGTCTCGATCACGACCGTCTCCGACGCGCTCAACGGCAAGGGCCGCCTGCCCGACGCCACCCGCCGCCATGTCCGCGAGGTCGCCGACCGGCTCGGCTACCGCCCCTCGGCAGCGGCGCGCACACTCCGCACCGGCAAGTCGGGGCTGATCGGACTGACGGTCACGACCTACGGCGAGGAACCCTTCACCTTCACCGAGTTCGCCTACTTCGCCGAGATGGCCCGCGCCGCCTCCTCCGCCGCCCTGGCCCGCGGCTACGCCCTGGTGATCCTCCCCGGCAGCACCCGGCAGAGCCCCTACGACGTCTGGTCCAACGTCGCCCTCGACGGCACCGTCGTCATCGACCCCTCCGACCGCGATCCCGTCGTCACCGAGCTGGTCCGCCAGGGCATCCCCGTGGTCTCCGACGGCCGCCCCTGCGGCGACCTGCCCGTCACCGCCTGGGTCGACAACGACCACGAGGCCGCGGTCACCGGCCTGCTCGACCACCTCGCCGCCGCCGGCGCCCGCCGCATCGGGCTGCTCACCGGCACCAGCACCGACACCTACACCCGGCTGTCCACCAAGGCATACCTCCACTGGTGCGAACGCGCCGGACAGGCCCCGGTGTACGAGTCGTACCCCGCCCACGACCCCTGCGCGGGCGCCGTCGCCGCCGACAGGCTGCTGGCCCGCCCCGACCGCCCCGACGCGGTGTACGGGCTCTTCGACCCCAACGGCACCGACCTGCTCGCCGCCGCCCGCCGCTACGGGCTGCGCGTCCCCGAGGACCTGCTGCTGGTGTGCTGCAGCGAGTCCGCCGTCTACGCCGGCACCGAGCCGCCCATCACCACCCTGTCGCTGAAGCCCGGACGCATCGGCACCACCGTCGTCCAACTGCTGATCGACGCCATCGAGGGCAGCGGCGACGGCTACCCCGTCCAGCGGATCATGCCCACCGACCTGATCGTCCGCACGTCCTCCCAGCGCCGCCGGCCGCGGACGACGGTGAGCGCCCCCCGCTCGCCCGAACAGCGCGGACCGGTGTAGGGCCCCGCTCATTCCGGGTCGAACCGGCCGCTCCGGGGCCTCCGTGCGGCCCCGGCCCGAATTGCCGCCCCCGGGTGCGTCACAAGGCGCGACCTGCGTTCCTATGATGGGCCCACGACACCGGGACCGGCTCTCGGCACGGGGGTGACACGCGGGAGACGGAAGAGAGGTCCGGCAGGTGCAGGCGCGCGCGATGGTGGAGGGGCCGATGACTCAGGAGGCCGGTCGGGGATCCGGCGTGTGGCACGGCGCGGGCGTGACGGGTTCGGGTCCGGCGAATCCGGGTGCGGCGGGTCCGGACGCGCCGGTGACCGCCGAACCGCGCCCGGAGGGGTACACCCCCACCCGGCGCGACCTGTCCGTCATCGGCACGGTCCCCTCCGCCCCCACCCCCACGCTGGTCGACACGCCCGTCCCCGCCCCCGCCGGCGGGGACGGGCAGGGTCCGCTGTACGTCGTCGGCGATGTCCACGGCTACCTGGACGAACTTCGCACGGCCCTGCTGAACCAGGGGATCGTCGACACCGAGGACCACTGGATCGCGGGCAACACCCGGCTGTGGTTCCTGGGCGACTTCACCGACCGCGGCCCCGACGGCATCGGCGTCATCGACCTGGTGATGCAGCTCTCCGCCGAGGCCGCGGCCGCCGGCGGCTACTGCAAGGCGCTGATGGGCAACCACGAGCTGCTGCTGATCGGCGCCAAGCGCTTCGGCGACACCCCCGTCGGTTCCGGCGCGGGCACCGCCTCCTTCCATGCGGCCTGGCTGCTCAACGGCGGACAGCGCTCCGACATGGAGCGGCTCCAGGAGCACCACGTCCAGTGGATGTCCCGGCTGGACGCCATGGCCCTGGCCGACGACCACCTGCTGGTGCACTCCGACACCACCGCCTACCTGGAGTACGGCGACACCATCGCCGATGTCAACGACGCGATCACCGGGGCCCTCACCCACCACGACGCCGACGAGACCTGGGAGCTGTTCCGCAAGTTCACCAAGCGCTTCGCCTTCCGCGACGAGGCCGGCGCCCTGGCGGCGCGCGAACTGCTGGACACCTACGGCGGGCGGCGCGTCGTCCACGGCCACAGCCCGATCCCCTACCTGCTGGGCGAGGTCGGGTCCGAGGACGGAGAGGACGGCGCGCCCCAGGTGCACGGGCCGCACGTCTACGCCGACTCGCTCGCGGTCGCCATGGACGGCGGAGTGACCATGGCGGGAGAGCTGCTGGTCTCCCGGCTCCCCCTCCCGGCCTGAGCGTTGTCTCCGCCGGTGTCCGCCTGATCCTCCCCCTCGCGTGCCGCCCCGAGGGTGAACACCGCACGGCGGTGGCGCGTGTTTTCCGGAAACACCCTGTCACCACCCGGAGGAACCGCTCTGCGATCGGGTCCCTGCATCACGCGAGCTCTCCTCCGTCTCCGGCCACGCGGCCTTACGGAGCACCGGGGGATGCGCATGAACACCGCTCCGCACCTGCGCATCGAGGACCGCCCCGAGTTCGAGCGCGTCCTCGACGAGGCACTGCGCGCCGTACGCGACCGTCCCGAACCGGCCGCCGGAGGACGGCGGCGGGCGCTCCCGGAGGTTCCGGTTCCGGCGCCGACCCCGCTTCACCGGCCCCGGCTACGGGGCCCCGGCGGCTCCGGCTGGGGGCGCTGGTCGCGGAGGCCGCCGGGACGGCGGGCGAGCGGGAGACCGGGCGCGCCGTAGGCCCTCAGTCGATCAGCCCCAGGCGCGCGGCGCGCACCCCCGCCGCGAAACGGCTCCCGGCCTCCAGCTTCTCGGTGATCCGGGTCATCATCCTTCGCAACGTCCGCTCGGAGCAGCCGAGCCGGCGAGCGATGCTCTCGTCCTTGGTGCCGGTCGCGAGCAGGGCGAGGATCTCGCGCTCCTGCTCGGTGTACTCGTCGGCCGGGCGGGGGCCCGCGGCGCGTCCGGTCCGGCCCTCGCCGCCGGGATAGGGGCGCGCCACGTCCCACTCGTGCTCGAAGACCTGCGCGAAGCACAGCGCGATCCGCGGGTTGCGCAGCAGCACGTCGCCGTCGCCGCCCAGGGGGTCGTCGCCGGCTGGCATCAACGCGACCGTACGGTCCACGACGTGGAGGTAGAGGGGCAGGGCGGCGGCGACGCGGACCCGGGCGCCGGCCTCCCGCAGGGCGTCGAGGTAGGCGGCCACCCCCGGTGCGCGCGTCGCGCCGACGGTGGCCAGCATCCTCATCTCGGTCCCCTGGGCCAGGACCCGGCGATCGTGGCCGAGGCTGACTTCCAGCACCTCGGGGCCGGGGAAGGTGGTCCGCATGCACAGCACCTCCCGGCGTCCCACCGGCTCGAACTCGTCCAGCCGCCTGCGAAGCCGGTCGCGGTCCTCGATGAACTCCACCTCGACGCTCTCGTGCCCGGAGACCCGGAACTCCGGGAGAAGGTCGAGGACGTCGTCGACGGCACGGAGATTGCGTTCCATGGCCTCGGCGGCTGACCGCAGCCGGGCGCGTTGCTCGCCGAGCAGCTCCCGCAGGGCCCTCTCCGGTGAACTGACCCCATGGAACTCGGGACCGAGAAGCCTGCGCTCGGCGAGCCAGTTCCTGACCTCCCCGGGCACCTCCTCCGGCGGCGGGGCCCATGTCGCGCGGTTGCTCCTGAGCGTTCCGACCAGTTGCGTGTAGACCTGCCTGGCCTCGGTCCCGGTCTCGGCCGCGTCGTCGCTGTCAGCGGACATGTCAAAAAGGTAGCCCGCGGCCCGGACCTTCTCCAGAGCGCCTCCGGCGCGGGAGCCGTGCCGGAGGCGGCCGGGTCCGGTCATGCCGGTTTCGACCTGGTGCACGGGCCGGACCGCCGGGCTTAACGTGGCGCCGCGGCACCGTGAACATGGCCGCCGCCGCGTCACGCGGTATCACCTCAACGTGCCGGCGCACATCCGCAGCGCCGGCCCGACCACCGGAAGGTGTGCACTCCCATGAGACGAACGCACCTGGGCGCGCTGCTGCTCGCCATCCCCACCGCGCTGATACCCGCCGTCGCCTCCGCCGCCCCCGCCGCCGACTCCGCGCGGGCCGAAGCGCCTCTGGTCCGGGTCGCGCAGGCTCCGGACGCACTGGCCATCGAGGGAAGCTACATCGTCACCCTGAAGCCTGGCACCGGGGCTTCGAAACTCGCCGGGGACAAGGGCATCAAGGCCCGGCACGTCTACTCGAAGGCGCTCAACGGGTTCGCCGCGAAGCTGACGGACAACCAGCTCAGGGCACTCCAGAGCCACTCCTCCGTCGTGGCGATCGAGGAGGACCAGAAGATCACCGCCAGCGCCACCCAGTACAGCCCGCCCTGGGGCCTGGACCGGATCGACCAGCACTACCTCCCGCTGGACGGCACCTACACGTACAACCGCAACGGCGCCGGGGTGACGGCGTACATCATCGACACCGGTATCGACACCTCGCACCCCGACTTCGGCGGCCGGGCGAGCAACGTCTTCGACGCCTTCGGCGGCAACGGCCAGGACTGCCAGGGCCACGGCACCCATGTCGCCGGCACCGTCGGCGGCGCGACGTACGGCGTCGCCAAGGGCGTGGCGCTGCGCGGCGTCCGGGTGCTCAACTGCCAGGGCAGTGGCTCCTACTCGGGTGTCATCGCCGGCTTCGACTGGGTCCGGCAGAACGCCGCCAGGCCCGCGGTGGCCAACGCCTCCCTGGGCGGCGGCTACTCGGCCGCGGTGAACGCGGCCGCCACCAACCTGGCCAACTCCGGCGTCCACCTGTCCGTCGCCGCCGGCAACGAGAACCAGAACGCCTGCAACGTCTCCCCCGCCAGTGCCTCCGGTGTCCTCACCGTGGCCGCCTCGGACAGCTACGACCGCAAGGCGTACTTCAGCAACTGGGGCTCCTGCACCAACCTGTACGCCCCCGGGGTCTCCGTCACCTCCGCCCGCATGGGCGGCGGCAGCAGCACGCTGAACGGTACGTCGATGGCGTCCCCGCACGCCGCCGGGGTGGCCGCCCTGTACAAGTCCGCCTACGGTGACGCCCCGTCCTCGACCGTCAGCAACTGGCTGACCAGCAACGCCACCGCCAATGTGATCAGCGGCAACATCAGCGGCACGCCCAACCGCCTGCTGTTCAAGAGCACACTCTGACACACCCTCCGGCCGGCGCGAGCCGACCGGAGGCAGCGTGAGCGGCGTGCGGATCCGACGCCCCGGTCCTGGGCCCCGACTTCACCGGGGCCCAGGACGGCGGAACGGCGGCACCGCTCTGGGATGCTGGGACGATGGCAGTCCCGGAAGCACGGTGGGAGCGGCGGCTCAAGGAGCTGTGGGCATCCTTCGACGACCACGGACCCGGCGTTTTCCTGCGGCGGATCGAGTCACTCGCCGCCGAGCTCCCGCCCGGCGACGCCGTCGCCCTGTATGAGCCGGCCTCCGCCCTCGTCCCCCATCTCCCGGAGTACCGCCGCTCGCTGTCGCACTACGCCCGGGCCCTCACCGCCGGGGGCGGAGCCTGACACAGCCGGAGCGCCGTACCGGGTCCGCCGAGCACCCATACCGGGGCTGCCCCCGGCCCGTGATCCCACGGGCCGGGGGCAGCGGGCGGTACGCGGCGGAGGAGCGGGGTCAGTCCGCGATCGGGAGGTAGACCCGGTTGCCCGCCTGCGCGAACTCCTCGGACTTCCGCCTCATGCCCTCCTCCGGGTCCAGGGCGAGGTCGCCGCCGTGTTCGCGGCGGATGTCCTGGGATATTTTCATCGAACAGAATTTCGGTCCGCACATGGAGCAGAAGTGCGCCGTCTTCGCCGGTTCGGCCGGGAGCGTCTCGTCGTGGAAGGCGCGGGCCGTGTCCGGGTCGAGGGCCAGGTTGAACTGGTCCTCCCAGCGGAACTCGAAGCGGGCGTCGGACAGGGCGTCGTCCCACTCCTGGGCGCCGGGATGACCCTTGGCCAGGTCGGCGGCGTGTGCGGCGATCTTGTAGGTGATGACGCCCGTCTTCACGTCGTCGCGGTCCGGCAGGCCCAGGTGCTCCTTGGGCGTGACGTAGCAGAGCATCGCCGTGCCCCACCAGGCGATCATCGCCGCGCCGATACCGGAGGTGATGTGGTCGTACGCCGGGGCGATGTCGGTGGTGAGCGGGCCGAGGGTGTAGAAGGGCGCCTCGTCGCAGATCTCCTGCTGGAGGTCGACGTTCTCCTTGATCTTGTGCATCGGGACGTGCCCGGGGCCCTCGATCATCGTCTGCACGTCGTGGGACTTGGCGACGCGGTTCAGCTCGCCCAGCGTGTGCAGCTCGGCGAACTGCGCCTCGTCGTTGGCGTCCGCGATGGAGCCCGGACGCAGCCCGTCGCCGAGGGAGAAGGTGACGTCGTAGGCGCGCAGGATCTCGCAGAGTTCCTCGAAGTGGGTGTAGAGGAAGCTCTCCTTGTGGTGGGCCAGGCACCAGGCCGCCATGATCGAGCCGCCGCGCGAGACGATGCCCGTCTTGCGGCGCGCGGTCAGCGGGACGTGGCGCAGCAGGACGCCGGCGTGGACGGTCATGTAGTCCACGCCCTGCTCGCACTGCTCGATGACGGTGTCCTTGTATATCTCCCAGGTCAGTTCCTCGGCCCTGCCGTCGACCTTCTCCAGCGCCTGGTAGAGGGGGACGGTGCCGATGGGGACGGGGGAGTTGCGCAGCACCCACTCGCGGGTGGTGTGGATGTTGCGGCCGGTGGAGAGGTCCATGACGGTGTCGGCGCCCCAGCGGGTGGCCCACGTCATCTTCTCCACCTCCTCCTCGATGGAGGAGGTGACCGCGGAGTTGCCGATGTTGGCGTTGACCTTCACCAGGAAGTTCTTGCCGATGATCATCGGCTCGGTCTCCGGGTGGTTGACGTTCGCCGGGAGGACGGCGCGGCCCGCGGCGATCTCGTCGCGCACGTGCTCCGGCGAGCAGCCCTCGCGGACGGCCACGAACTCCATCTCGGGGGTGATCTCGCCCCGCCTGGCGTACGCGAGCTGCGTGACGGCGGTGACGCCGCCCCGCCCCCGGCGCGGCAGACGGGGGCGGCCGGGGAAGACGGCGTCCAGGTTGCGCAGCCCGCCACGCGGCGAGGTGTGCTTGAGACCGTCGTCCTCGGGCCGCGCCTCGCGGCCCGGATACTCCTCGGTGTCCCCTCTGGCGATGATCCAGTTCTCCCGCAGCGGCGCCAGGCCCCGGCGGACATCGGTGTCGATGTTCGGATCGGTGTACGGGCCGGACGTGTCGTACAGCGTCACGTCGCGGCCGTTGGTGAGGTGCACCCGGCGGACGGGCACCCGGATGTCGGGGCGCGAACCGCCCAGATAGCCCTTGTGCCAGCCGATCGCGCGCTCCTCGGCGCTCCCGGCGGCGTTTTCGGGCGTGCGTGCGTCCTGCGTGGTCATGAGACCCAACTCCCTACGCCGGCATTACCCGGTAACAGGTTCGGCGGTCGACGCAGCCGTCTCCGTGGATGTCCACGGAGGTCAGCGCCCTCTCAGCCCCGTGCTCGGAGCTCCCGCGATGTGCAAAAGCGCTCCCACGCTAACGGCTGACACCGGGCGCGCGCCAGGGTGTCCCCCCGCCACGCCTGCGATGATCGGGCCGTGGACTCCTCCTCTCCGCCCCCTCCGCCGTCCCGGCCGCCGGGTCCTCCGCACGCGCCGCCGGTCCCGCCCGTCCCGCCGCACCAGCGTCCGTCGCCCGGCCAGGGGCCGGGTCACGAGCCGCGCCGCGGACAGGCACCGCACGGGCACTCGCACGGCCACCACCACGGGCCCCCCGCCCCCGTCTCGGCGCGGCTGCGCAAGGTGGTCGCGGCGGTGCTGGTCCCGTTCGCCGTCGCGGTGCTCGCCGGGCTGGTGGCGCTGTGGCCGGGCGGTGCGCCCGAGGGGGAGAACACGCCCAGCGGTGTCGGCTTCGACCGGCAGACACTCGGCGCGCGGGTCACCGCGATCGAGGAGGTCGGCTGCGCGGAGGTGGGCGCCGCCCAGCCGCCCGGCGGCGCGGGAGGCGCCGAGGAAGGCGCGCGGGACGGCGGAAGCGCCGGTTCGAGCGCTCCTCCGGAAGGCTCCGGCGAGGGCTCCGGGGAGGAACCCTGTCTGCGGGCGACCGTCGAGGTCGCCGAGGGGAAGGACGCGGGCCACACGTTCACGGAGATCGTCACCCCGGACGCCACACGCCGGCTGAGCCCCGGCCAGGACGTGGTGGTGGCGTACGCGCCCGACGCGCCGCGCGAACTCCAGTACAGCGTGGTGGACGTGGCTCGCGGGACGCCCATGGTGGTGCTGGCAGGCGTCTTCGCGCTGGCGGTGGTGGTTGTTGGACGGCTGCGCGGGGTGCTGGCGCTGGTCGGGCTGGCGGTCAGCTTCGGGGTGCTGACGCTGTTCATCCTGCCCGCGATCCTTCAGGGCTCCAACCCGCTGCTGGTGGCGGTGGTGGGCGGCAGCGCGATCATGCTGGCCACGCTGTACCTGTGCCACGGCGTCAGCGCCCGCACCTCCGTCGCCGTCCTGGGCACTGTGGTGTCGCTGCTGCTGATCGGGCTGCTGGGCTCGGCGTTCATCGGATGGGCCGCGCTGACGGGCAACACCGACGACCAGACCGGCCTGGTGCACGGGCTCTACCCGGACATCGAGATCCGCGGGCTGCTGCTGGCCGGTGTGCTGATCGGTTCGCTGGGAGTGCTGGACGATGTGACGGTGACGCAGACCTCGGCGGTGTGGGAACTGCGGCAGGCCGATCCGTCGGCCGGGTGGCGCAGGCTCTACGGCGCGGCGATGCGCATCGGGCGCGATCACATCGCTTCGGTGGTGAACACGCTGGTGCTGGCCTACGCGGGGGCCGCGCTGCCGCTGCTGCTGCTGTTCTCGATAGCGGAGAGCGGAATGGGCCAGGTGGCCACCAGCGAACTGGTGGCGGAGGAGATCGTGCGGACGCTGATCGGCTCGATCGGCCTGGTCGCCTCGGTCCCGGTGACCACGGCGCTGGCTGCGCTGGTCGCGGTCGCCGACCGCCGGAAGGCGCCCGGCGGCGGGGAGACCGCCGCCGGGCCGGGGCGTGCCCGGGGCCGGGGAGGCAGGCGGCGGGCAGGGAGGCGACGACGAGGCGATCCTGGTGGACCTCCAGCGGGTTCCGGCCCATATCGACCAGATCGTCTTCACCGTGAACTCCTTCACCGGCCAGACTTTCGCCGAGGTGCAGA
>NZ_JAJFAU010000042.1:16098-30846 GCF_022614595.1 Streptomyces sp. CNQ085 | reverse complement strand
GTGACCGCCCGCAGAGCGGCCGTCTCGGTCGGGTAGTCGCCGCGCACCTCGGCGACCATGCGCACCGCACGACGGCGCAGCTCAAGCGGGTAACGGGAAGGTCGTGCCATGACCCGATCCATTCATGAAATCGAGCCTCCATCCGACCCGGGGCGGTTCACCCCTCCTGCGCGGCCAGGGAGAGGCGGGTTTCATGAACAACGACCAGATCAGCGTGCGCATGGTGGTGCTGCTGCTGGTGGGTGCGTTAACCGTCGTCGTCGCCCTGTATCACCCGGCGCTCGGAGCGGCGATCGGCATCGGCGTCGTCGTTGTCGCCCTGCTCAACGAGCTGATGGGCAGACAGTCCTCGGCCATCCAACCCCTGCGGACACGCGAGCGAGCCCGGACCGTATCGGTCCGGGCTCGCGGGCTGTTCCGGGGCGCGGCTGCTACAGCTCGAACTCGAGGTGTTCGATGTCGGTGAAGCGGACCTCCTCCAGGCTGCCGGCGCGGCGGCCGCCGTCCTGGAAGTACACCTCCTTGAGCGCTTCGGCCGCGATCTCCTGGAGGCGGGCGTCGCTGGCCCCCTGTTCCTGAGCGTCGAAGAGGCGGGCGGCGTACTGCGGGGGCAGCGCGACGGTCAGGTGCCGGATGCGGTCCTGGTCCGTCGACCCGATCGGCGCGGTGTAACCCATGCGGGCGCGGGCGTCGATGACGATGCCGCCGGTGGTCGCCGCCTTCACCTTGGCCTTGGCCCGGATCTGCGGCTGCCAGCGCTTCTTCACCTCACGCTCCAAGCGCGCGGCGAGGTCCGGGCGGGGCTTCTTGATCTGGTCCTTCACGTACCGCTCGACGGTGCGCTGGGAGACCCGCAGCGTCTGGGCGACCGCCTTCGTGCCCTTGAGCTGCTTGACCAGGTACCGCATCTGCGCGCCGGCCGACTTCGGTGCCGGGCGGGTGAACGCCTTGTGCACCGCCTTCTCCAGGCCGTCCCCGAACAGGCTCATCGTGGCCTACTCCTACTCTCCGTTGTCGACGTCGGTGACGGTGCCGTCCTTGATGTACCGGGCGAGGTTGAGCTCGGGGGCGTTGAACCGGTCGCGGACCTCCTCGCCCCACAGGACGGACTGGGTGCCCTCGTGCTTGACCAGGCCGGGGTTGATGCCGAGCTTGAAGCCGCCGGGCAGCGGCTTGCCGTCCCGGTAGGGCAGGAAGTCCAGCGGCGAGGGCCCGCCTGCCGCGTAGACGACGCAGTCGGACAGGATCGCGACCGGGTACCGGCCGGTGAACGCCGCGTGGCGGGCGATCTTGCGGTGCAGGTTGATCCGGGTGCGGGAGATGACCGCCGCCCGGATGTCGGGCCGCCACGTCGGGCGGGACAGGGCCCGCCACGGCCGGCCGGGCCGCCAGCCCTCGCCCCGGGGCCGCTCACGCAGCTTGCCCAGGCCGCCCTTCACCGTGGCCTTGATCGCCGAGATGACGAGTCCCAGCTCCGGGTCGCGGTCCTTGTAGCCGTCCATCGCGGCGAGGAAGTCGGCCGGGGAGAGGTCGGCGTCGACGCCGAGGTCGGCCATCGTGGCGAGGTAGGCGTCGCGCAGCCGCTGGTACCAGCCGTCCAGGTAGCGGCCGTTCTCGTACCGGACCCACGCCTCGATCGGGCGCACCTCGTAGCCGAGCTCCGCCGCGTACGCCACGGTCGGTGTCGCGTACCAGGCCGGCCCTTCCGGGCGCTCGCCCTTCGGCGTGAACGGGCTGGGCAGCAGGCTGCCGTCCAGCTCCAGCCACTCCTTGCCGACCTTCACGCGGGACAGGTCGACGTGGGACAGGTCGACCAGCCACGAGCCGGGCAGCTTCGGGTCGAAGACCGGGTTCTTGACGTGCGTCGCCTCGCCCAGGCCGACGTTCAGGCCGTTGGCGCCGGCGGCGAAGGCCATGTTGACGTCGATGCCGACCAGGTGGCGCAGGGTGCACTCGGCATCGGTCATCGGCCGCGCCCAGTCGTACGCCTCCTCGAACAGCTTCTCGCCGGGGCCGCGGACGTGGAAGCGCGGCAGGTCCTTGAGGACCGGGTGGCCGTCGGGGACCTCGCACGGCGGCCAGTTCATCGGGTCGATGGCGTCCTTGCCCAGCGAGCCGGGGTTGTGCTCGGAGTGCCGCTTCCCCGTCGCGTCCGGCTCGGAGGCGCGCGTCGGCGGGTGCAGGGCGGTCATCAGCTCCAGACCGGTCACCGCGGTTGATCCGCGCGGCGTCATCACCCGCGAGGCGTACACGCCCAGGACCCGGGCGAGCTCGGCCGGCGGGAGCTGCCCGGCCTCACCCCAGTGCCGGGTGTCCAGCGCGCTCCAGGAGGGGATGCACAGCTGGACGCAGGCCCGCTCAGAACCGGTGGCGGGGCGGTAGATCCTCGCCCACGGGCCGAAGCCGCGCTTGGTCAGCTTCCACTCCGCGCGCGCGAGCTGCTTGATGACCTTGTGGTCCTCCGGGATCCGCCCGGCGAGCCGCTCCTCCTCCGTGAGCGTGACGGGCAGGCCGTAGCGCTCCAGGGCGGCCTCGGTGAGCACGAGCAGCGGGTCGGCGTCCTTGCCCGGCCCGGACAGCTTGGGCTGACCGAGCTTGGCCTCGCGCAGCGTCCAGTCGACCAGTGCCGGGATGCTCTTGGCGGGCACGTCCAGGACCAGGCCGCCGACGCAGTACGCCAGCACTTTCCCGTCCTCGACATCGACGACCGCCAGCGGCCCGTTCTCGAACCGCGGATCGGCGGAGCCTGCCGGGGCACCGGCCGGGGCCGCCTTCTTCGCACCCGGGCGGCGCGACGTCGACGACGTCCTGGTGGTGCGCGCCGGACGAGGCGCGGCCGCCGGAGCAGCGGCGACAGGGGCAGGAGTCTGGGTGTTCTCGGTTGCAGTCATGGCCGCAGCCTCGGACGCCTCCCCTGTGGACAGAACCCGCGCTTCCGACGGGGCTGCCTTCTGCGTCCCAGGACGGCGCGACCTGGTGGGGCGAAGGGATTCGACTACTTCGTCGTTCAGGGACTCCGGAACCTCTGGCATTTCGCCTGCCGAGTCGGGCGCGCTGGTGAACGTGGCAGGTACCGGGGCAGCCGACTCTTTCGGCGTTGCGGGTGCGGGGTAGAGCTCCGCGAGCTGCTTGAGCAGCCGTGCGTACGCCTCACGCTCGGGGCCGCGCGGCTCGGTCGGCTTCTTCGTCGACTCCCAGGCGGACACCGTGGCCCGGCGCACCTTCAGCGCGGCGGCGACTTCGTCCAGCGTCAGGCCGTGCGCGGTGCGCAGCCGCTTGCGCTCCTCCGCCGGCGGCAGCGGAGAGCGGGACGCGACCAGCGCGTCGACCGCGTCGAACAGCTCGGACATGGAACACCTCCTGACCTACACCCTACCTTATTAACCGTAAGAATTGCGTACTTTTACCGTACGAATGCCGTACGAAGTGTGTTGGACCGGGTGTTCTGGCCGGATTGGTGGTTTGTTCTCACGAACGCGCACCGACCCGAGGCGCTGGTCACTACCGTCGTGACCATGGCGAAGGGGAGGATGTCCATCGGCCCCGCGGACTGAGCGATGCGGGTGGTGCTGTGGCTGTACGCGCTCGTGAGCGTCCCGCTGTACCTGTGGTTCCTGCACCACATGGGCGACCGCCGGGGCCAGCAGCTGCCCGCCGACGACGACCTGCGCTTCTGGCTGCCGATCGTCGTCCCGCTCGCCGCTTTCAGCTTCACCACGATCTCCAGCACCTCCTGGTGGTACAGCACCGAGGACCACCCGTTCCCTTGAGCTGAACCGCCCCGGTTCGGTAGAGATGGGTCTGCCAAACGTTCGGCTCTGTCCCACATTCGGTGGCGACGGACAGCAACGGCGGCGACGGACAGGCCACCGATCACGAACACGCAGGTCCGTGCACCACAGCAGTAGCTCCCCAGGGGCGACCGATCGGCTCGGCGCCTGTCCGTGAGAGCGTGGCGCGACAACCTCGGCGCCTCCGATGTGGTGCCGTCCGTTGCGGAGCATCGAGGCCAGGGCACCGCCCTCACCCTTTGCAAGACAGAGGTGCCCCGTACTCATAACCTGTCACCGCCGAATGTGGGGCAGAGCCGCTGATTTCACACCTCGTGCCGGACCGGGTGGGCGGGGCCGTCACACCGTGACGACGATCTTCCCCTGGGTGTGGCCGCGTTCGATGTCGCGGTGCGCTCGGGCGATCTCCTCCAGTGGGTAGACCGCGGCGATGTGGGGCAGGTACGCGCCCCGACTGCCCAGTGCGGCGCCGGCCGCGAGCACCGCGGGGTCGTTCTCCGCGTAGAGGTGCCGGACCCCGAGTTCGCCCGCGCGGGTGGCGTCGGCGACCGTCACGACACGGTCCGGGCCGCCGGCCAGGGCGACCAGGTCCGGAAGCGAGCCGGAGGCGGCCAGGTCCACGACAGCGTCCACCCCGGCCGGGGCGAGGCCGCGCACCCGGTCGGCCAGGCCCTCCCCGTACGCGGTGGGCAGTGCGCCCAGGGTGCGCAGATAGGCGTGCTTGCCGGGGCTCGACGTGCCGATGACGGTGGCTCCGCGGGCCAGTGCCATCGCCACGGCGGCGCCGCCCACGCCACCGGCTGCCCCTTCGATCAGCAGTGTGCGGCCGGACAGGTCGCCGAGAGCGTCGAGCGCCGGGCCCGCGGTGGCGAGGGCGAGTCCTGCGCCCGCGGCCTGCTCCGTGGTCCAGGTGTCCGGGACAGCGGCCCAGGCGGACAGCGTGGCGTACTCGGCACTCGCCCCGAAGAGGCCGCCGAGGCCGAACACCCGGTCGCCGGGGGCGACGCCGGTGACGCCCGCACCGATCTCGTCCACCACACCGGCGGCGTCACGGCCCGGAATCACCGGGAAGTCGACCGGGAACAGGGAGCGGGCCTCTCCTGAACGGATCTTCCAGTCCACCGGGTTGACGCTCGCGGCGGTGACCTTGATGCGGACCTCACCGGGGCCGGCGTGCGGTTCGGGGGCCTCTTCGATGACGAGGATGTCGGCAGGGCCGTAGTCGTGGTAGCGGGCGGCACGCATGGGAGCTCCTTCGGCAGTGGATTAACTTGCGGTGGAAACTAACCTAGCGCCTATAATTTTCCACCGCAAATACCTCTGTGTAACTTACCGTGGAAACTGTCGGCGCGCTACGATCGGGCACGTGGAAGCGAACGACGAGCTGACGCCGGCCGAGACGGAGACCTGGGAGTCGCTGCTGTCCGTGCTGCTGTGGCTCCCGGCCGCGCTGGAAGGACGGCTCAAGCGGCAAGGGCTGAGCCACCACGAGTTCCTGATCCTGTGGTGTCTGACGCAGCACGGCGAGCGCACGATGGGATCCCTCGCGGAGCTGTCCCGTGTCACCCCGTCGCACCTGTCCCGCATCGCTTCACGGCTGGAGGGGCAGGGCTGGCTCCTGCGTGAACAGGACCCCGCCGACGCCCGCGTCACGACCGCGTCCCTGACGGAGGCGGGAGCGCTGAAGTACACGGAGGCGGCACCCCTCTACCGCACCGTCCTGCGCGAGCATGTCTTCGGCCGGCTTACCGAGGAGCAGTCGCGGCAGCTCGGCTCCATCGCCGCCTCCGTCGCACGGTCCCTCGACAGCCGCGCGAACTGAACCGCGGGGCGGCCGACCGCCACAGACCGGCACGGTTCTCACAGCCGGAACACGCCTTATCGAGCAGGCGTCCGCCGCCTGGAACCAGGCAACAGGCCACATGGGCGATATACGGCCCAAAAGCATCAACCGATGCCACGACCACGGCCTCCGCCGCGCCACCGAACTCAACGAACACGCCGGACTCCGGCCCTGCCTGACCGCGGAACCGGATCCCATGGCCGGTGGAGTTTCCCCGTGATCGGGCACTACGCGGCCAAGAAGGTACGTGTGGAGCACCTGTGCACGGTCGCTGACGGCGTGTTCGACCTCAAGGACAGCAGTATGGGAGATGCGTCGCCGCTTGCCTGATACCCAGGATGGCCGTGGGCATCCCTGACCCCCGGCGAGGAACGTTCCGGGCCCTCACGGCCCCGTCATTCGTCTCAGCCATGACGCAGCACGATCCGAGGAGACCTTTTCATGGTGAACACCCCCACGGTCATCGAGTGGGACGGCGCCGCGGCCACACGGCTGCGCAACGCGGTCGGCGGACAGGTCCTCGTTCCCGGTGATGCTGGTTACGAACAGGCCCGCACCGTCTACCTGGGTGGGATGGACCAGCGGCCGGCCATGATCGCGCAGCCGTCCGACGCCGATGATGTGGCCCGGATCGTCATGTTCGCCCGGGACCACGGGCTGCCGCTGACCGTCAAGGGCGGCGGACACAGCCTCTTCTGCCTCAGCGACGGTCTGGTCCTCGACACCTCGGCGCTGAACAGCCTGGAGATCGACCCCGAGGCCCGGACGGCCTGGGCCGGGGCCGGTCTGAACGCGGGCGAGTACGGCAAGGAGGTGGCCGAGCACGGCCTGGTCACCGGCTTCGGCGACACGGGCAGCGTGGGTCTGGGCGGCATCACCGTCGGTGGCGGCATCGGCTACCTGGTCCGCAAGTACGGCCTGACCATCGATGACCTGCTGGCCGCCGAGGTGGTCACGGCCGACGGGACCGTGCGCCTGGTCGACTCCGAGAACGAGCCGGATCTGTTCTGGGCGATCCGCGGCGGCGGCGGCAACTTCGGCGTGGTCACCCGGCTGAAGTTCCGGCTGCACGAGCTGCCGACCGTCACCGGCGGCATGCTGATCATGCCCGCCACCCCGGAGATCATCGCCGGATTCGTCATAGCCGCGGACGAAGCCCCCGAAGAGCTGTCGACCATCGCCAACGTGATGCCGTCGCCGCCGATGCCGTTCGTCCCCGAGGAACTGCACGGCACGCCGATCATCCTGGCGACCCTGGTCTACGCGGGCGAGGGCGAGGAGGCCGAGAAGGCCCTGGCCCCGTTCCGCGAGCTGGCCACGCCGATCGCCGACATGATCCGGGCGATGCCGTACACGGGTGTGTATCCGCCCGAGGACGAGGACTTCCACCCGGTCGCCGCCGCCCGAAGCCTGCTCACCGACGACTTCGGCCTGGACGACGCGACGCTGGTCCTGGAGCGGGTGGCATCCTCGACGGCCGTCATGCCGGCGGTCCAGATCCGGGTGCTCGGCGGTGCGATGGCCCGAGTGCCCTCGGAAGCGACGGCGTTCGCGCACCGCGATCGCAGAATCCTGGTCAACGTCGCCGCCATGTACACCGACCCTGCCGAGGCGGAGTCGCACACCCGCTGGGCGGACGAACTGGCGGCCGCTTTGCAGAAGGGCGGGCCGGGCGTGTACGTCAACTTCCTCGCCGAGGACAGCGAGGCCCGCGTCCGGGATGCCTACCCGGAGGGCACCTGGGATCGGCTTCGGGCGATCAAGCGCACATACGACCCGACCAACGTCTTCCGTGTCAACAGCAACATCCCGCCGGCCGACGAGTCCCGCTGACCCCGGCAGGCCCACGAACCATGCGCACGCAGACCGGGCGACGGCAGCCCGGCGAGGAAAGGACCGGATCGTGATGACAGAGGCCGCCCCACGTGCGGGGCGCCGGGAGTGGATGGGCCTGGCCATCCTGGCCCTGACGGCCACTCTCGTCTCCTTCGACGTGTTCGTGCTGTTGCTGGCGCTGCCCCAGCTCAGTTCCGACCTCGGCGCGAGCAGTACCGAACAGCTCTGGATCATGGACATGTACGGGTTCATGGTCGGCGGCTTCCTCATCACCATGGGCACCCTGGGCGACCGCATCGGCCGCCGCAGACTCCTCCTCGTCGGCGCCGCCGTCTTCGGGCTGGCCAGCCTGCTGGCCGCTTTCGCGCCCACGCCGGAGATCCTCATCGCCGCCCGTGTCCTCCTGGGCATCTCCGGCGCCACCCTCGCCCCCAGTTCCCTCGCTCTCATCAGCAACATGTTCCGCGACCCCAAGCAGATGGGCGTCGCCATCGGCATCTGGGCCGGAGGCTTCTCAGTCGGCGCGATCGTCGGCCCGATCGCGGGCGGCGTGCTGCTCAACCACTTCTGGTGGGGCTCTGCCTTCCTGATCGGCGTCCCCGTCATGGCCCTGCTGCTCGCGCTCGGCCCGGTGCTGCTGCCCGAGTACAAGGCCCCGCAGGCCGGACGGCTTGACCTGCCCAGCGTCGCTCTCTCCCTCGCCGCCGTCCTGCCCTTCGTCTACGGCCTGAAGGAGACCGCCCGCCAGGGCCTCGCCCCTCTTCCTCTCCTCGCCCTCGTCGCCGGAATCCTCGTCGGCGTCCTCTTCGTCCGGCGCCAGAAGACCCTCCGCGACCCTCTGCTCGACCTGAGGCTGTTCGGCGACACCTCGTTCAGCACCGCGGTGGTGAGCATGCTCCTGTACAGCATGCTCACCGGCACCGCGATGCTGTTCATCACCCAGTACTTCCAGGCTGTGGAGGGGATGACGCCGCTCGCCTCGGGCCTCGGGCTGCTGCCCGGCATGGCGGCCTCGATCGCGGGCATCACCGTGTCGCCGATCCTGGCCCGCCGGATCCGGCCCGCCTACCTCATCGCGGGCGGCCTTGCCCTGGTGGTCACCGGGTTCGTCCTGATGCTCGGGGCGGAGCCGGGTTCCGGCACGGTGTGGCTGGTGGTCGGCTGGACGCTCAACGGGCTCGGCGGCGGGCCGCTCGTCTCCCTCGGAACCAACCTGGTGGTCGGCTCCGCCCCGCCGGAAAAGGCCGGTGCCGCCGGGTCGATCTCCCAGACCGGCAACGAATTCGGCTATGGGCTGGGCATCGCCGTCGTCGGTACCCTCGGCACGGCCGTCTACCGGCACGTGGTCGCCGGAACGCTGCCCGCGGGCCTGCCCGCATCGGCCGTGGACAGCGCCCGGGAGAGCGTGGCCGGCGCCGCTTCCGCAGTCCGCACGCTGCCTGAGGGACTCGCGGCCGGACTGAGTGACGCGGCGTCGAAAGCGTACGTCACCGGCCTGCACACCGTCGTGGGTCTCACCGCCGTCCTCCTGACCGGGGTGGCCGTCCTCATCGCGGTCGTCCTGCGCCACGTGCCGCCGCTCGGCGCGCCGGACACGGAGGCGCCCGTGGCGGAGCCCCCTGGAGAGACCACCTCCGAGGCCCGGCCCGATCCCGCCTCGGCGAGCTGAGACGGCGGAGCGGTTCGGCTCCACCCGCTCCCGGATCCCGCGCTCGGCCGGCCAGGCTCACGCTCCTGTGCGCCTGGCCGGAACCGGATGCCGTGATCGTGCCCGGTCCGCTCTCCCTGCGGCACCCTTCGGCTCGCCGGGCCCCGCCCTCAGGGCCCCGGCGAGCCGAACCGGGGGCCCGCACGATGACGGCGGGGGAAAATCCTGATCCGGACGGTCAGGGCCTGCCGACCGAGCGGGACGGTCTGACGGCGGCCGAACTACGGCGGGCGCTGTTCCCGAGACCGTTCGGCACGCCGCGCCGCGGCCGTCGGTTCACGCGGCCGAACAGCCCGGTGCTATGTCTCCGCGGAACAGGCCCTCGGGGTCGACGCGGGCGCGGACCCGGTCGACGGCGAGGACCGTCTCGGACGTCAGGTGCCCCTGGGGCTGCTCCAGGCCCGCGACGAATGTCGGAGCGGTCCGGCCGGTGTCCCATGGGCCGAGGTGAGTCCGGACTTCGGCACAGTGCGCGCGGATCTCCTCCTCAGTACCGCCGAAGCCGGGCACTCCGGCCCCGGAGTATGCGAAGTGGGCGTCCAGCCGGCCGAGTGCGCCGGAGCCCGCGGGAGCCTCGGCAAGACTACCGCCGAGCTGCCGCAGTTCGGCGACGGTGAGCGCGCTGCGGGGCCGGTCGACAGTGGCACGCAGGAAGGCGGCGACGCCCTCGTCGCCGAGCTCGCCCAGGAGCAGGTGGTCGCCGAGCACCGGCACGGGCTCGGGCGGGTCCATGTGAGTCTCCGGCACAGCGAGGGGCCCGGCCTCGTGCCAGGTGTCCATGAGGGGGGCGGTGGCCGCGCGCAGTGGGCCGAGCAGGTCCGCCGCCTGACGGCGGGCCGTGTCCAGGTCCTCCGTACCCGGGGCGATGACGACACCGTCCAGGCACACGACGGGGCCTGCCCTGAGCACCGCGGGGACTTCGGGGAGGCTGGGCAGGTTCATCACACGGACCGAGGTGGTGACCTCGCGCGGGGCGCGCGCGGTCCACGCGCGCCAGATCGGCAGTAGCCGTTCGGCGTTCGCGGCGGGCCAGAAGGCCGCGCCGGTCACCACTCCCGCGACCGGGAAGAGGGCCACCTCGACCGCTGTGACGACACCGAGGCCGCCGCCGCCTCCGCGCAGCGCATGGAACAGCTCAGGATCGTGCGTCGCGTCGACCCGGCGCAACTCGCCGTCGGCGGTCACGAGTTCGACCGCCCGCACGCTGTTGGCGGCCAGGCCCGTGTGGCGTGCGTACATGCTCAGGCCGCCGCCCAGGAGGTAGCCGACAGCCCCTACGGTGGGGGAGGAGCCGTGCGGCGCGGCCAGGCCGTGGGGGGCGGCCGCCTCGACCACCGCTCCCCAGCGGGTGCCGGCGGGAACCCTCGCGATCCCGCGCTGCGGATCCACCACGACCTCCTCGGCGAGTTCGGTGCGGATGAGCAGGGCGTGGTCCATGGGGCGCGCGGTTGCGGCGGCGTGTCCGGTCGCATGGACCCGCACGCCCAGCCCAGCGGTGCGGGCGTGGTCGATCGCGGCGCGGATCTCCTCGGCGGAGCGCGCGGTGACGGCGACCGCGGGGGCCACCGGGGCGGAGAGGTTGAACACCCGGGTGGCCGCCCGGTACGCGGCCTCGCCGCGCCGTGCGAGGGCTACGGGGTGCTCGCCGGCAGTGGTCATGGTGGGTTCCTCCGGCGTCGGATCGGTGGGGAGGAGGCAGCGGGCGGCCGGTCCGCCGGGGAGGAGGACCGGCCGTGGCACGGAGCCGGGGGCTGCTCCCCACGGCGTACCGCCGGAGGGAGCGCCGGGCGCCATGAGAGCGCCGGCAGACCTTTCCCGCCACAGCGCTAGGCGGCGCGTTCGGCGGTTATGAAGACGAAGGAGCCGGTGCCCGACTGATGACGGATGGTCAGGCCCGCGTCGGCGAGCCAGCCGCGAATCTGCTCCGGTTCGAACAGGAGCATTCCGGCGGGACGGCTGGGGAAGTAGTGCGCCCCCTGGAAGTAACGGTCGACCGGGTCGTCGGCCCAGCGGAAGGTGAGCAGGGTGAGCGTGCCACCCGGCTTGAGAACGCGGCCGATCTCGGCGATGGCGGTGTCGGCCTGCTCGGGGAACGCCTGCAGAGCGTTCCAGCAGTTGACGGCGCCGAGGCTGGCGTCGGCGTAGGGCAGGGTGAGCGCACTGGCCACGACGGCGGGCACCTGGGGCAGCGCGCGGCGCAGCGCGGTGAGCATGGGCAGGCCCAGGTCCTGGGCGATCAGTCGCTCGGTGCCGACGGCACCCTCCAGGACGGCCGTCCAGCGGCCGGCTCCGGCGCACAGGTCGAGCACGGGCCCGTCGACGGGCCGGGTGTGCGTGCGGAGGTAGGCGTCCTCGTCGGCCGGAGTGACGGCGTCGTCCCAGTTGAGTCCGGCGATCCGGAGGAACGCGGGACGCAGCACCGTCTCGTAGTAGACGCCCATGCTCGGCATGGCGGCCAGCTTCTGCAACAAGTCGGCGGTGTCGTCCTCTTCGGACGCCTGGGATTGGGTCGTGCCCCGGGAGAGGTCGAGCAGGCCCCGGGCGAGGGGGAAGGATGCGGTGCAGGAGGTGCAGCGGACACCGTCGGCGCAGTCGAGCCGCCCGGCGCAGGACGGGCAGCGCAGGGCGTCGGCGTGGCGGGCGAACGCCTCGGGTCCCAGTTCGCCGGCGGTGGTGGCCGTCACGGCGGGTGCCGGGTAGGAGGTCTCGTTCACGGAGCCGTGGCGGACAGCCCAGTAGGCCCGCATGCCCGCGTAGGCGAGAACGGTTCGGGTGTCGTTGTCCCAGTTGGCGGCGGTCTGCTCGGGTGTGAGCGTCCTGATCCACTCCTGGTCGAAGCTTCGCTCGTCGTCGTTGAGGTTCCACGCGGCGGGCGAGGGCCAGCAGCGGCCGAGGTCGGGGGCGTGCGGGTCGAGCGGACGGAGCGTGCGCTCCAGGCGCGTGAGGTCGTGCTCGTCGAGGGCGAGTTCCTCGGTGCTGGCCGCGGCCAGCACGCGCACCCGGTCCTCCGGGAAGTGCGCCAGCAGATAGACCAGAGCGAGGGTCAGGGGGGTGGCTGGGCCGCTGCGGCCGAGGAGCTCCAGGTAGCGGTCGAGACCCTGGCGGACGGCGGCGCGGACCGGCCCGTCACCGGCCGGGTGATCGCGGTACTCGGACTCGGCGAGCAGGCCGAGGAGGACGGTCAGGTAGCCCGTGCGCCGGGCGTCGCCCTCGTCGAGCGCCGCGACGAGCTCGGGGATCCGGTCCGCGGCGCCGTCCACCGGTCCCCCGGGAGACCACACGGCGCCGGCCAGGCGTAGGAACTCCTCCCCCAGCCGCTCGCCCGGGGCCTGGGAAAAGGCGCCGAGGAGGTCGGCGGCCGTCGGGGGGGTCGGCGGGTGGCTCATGTGCGGATCCCTTCTCTGGCTGGGGCGGGCGCCGGGTGCCGGGCCGACTCGGTGATGTCCGCGAGCCGTGCGGACACCACACGGGCGATCTCCGCCGTGTTCCCGGGCTCGGTCAGATAGAAGTGGCCGCCGGGCAGTATCCGGAGGGTGCCGGGGCCGGTGGTATGCCGCGCCCACGCGCGGGCCTCGTCGGGTGTGACGAGCGGGTCGGCGTCCCCCAGGAAGACGGTGACCGGACAACTCAGCAGGTGTCCTGGGTCGGTGTACGTCTCGAAGGCCCGGTAGTCGCCGCGGATCGCCGGCAGCATCAGGCGCAGCAGGGACTCCTCGACGGACGAGCGGGCCGGCGTGCCGCTGAGCCGGTCGAGCTCGGCGAGGATGCCGTCGTCGTCGCGCAGGTGGACCCCGCCGTGGCGGTGGCGCGAAGGCGCGAGCATCGCCGAGGCGAAGAGGTGCACCGGTGCCGGTCCGGTGGCCTGGAGGCGGGCGGCGACCTCGTACCCGAGGAGTGCACCGAGGCTGTGGCCGAAGAGGGCCAGCGGCGCGTCCCGCAGCGGGCCGAGACAGGCGGCGATGTGGCCGGCCATCAGTCTCAGGTCCCCCAGGGGAAGTTCGGCCAGTCGGTCGTGGCGGCCGGGGTACTGGGCGGCCAGCACCTCCGTCCCGGGGCCGAGGGCCTCGGCGAGTGGCAGGTAGGCGTGGGCGGAGCCGCCCGCGTGGGGCAGGCACACCAGGCGGACCGCTCCGGGGGGAGCGGTCCGCAGCGTGCGGATCCAGCTCACCGCACGATCGTCTCGACGCTGGGTCCGGCGGATGCCTTGCCGAGACGCTCGCGCAGCCGCATGGCGGGGGCCTCGACGAGGTAGTAGCTGGCCGTGGCCAGGACGATCGATCCGCCGAGGGTGACGGCGATCAGCTCCAGGAAGCTGCCTCTCGGCATCAGGTCACCGCGCCAGAAGTAGATGATGGCGATGTGCCAGAGGTACAGGCCGTAGGAGATGCGGCCGAGGAAGCGCATCACGGGGTTGCTCATGACCGCGACGACGAAGCGTGAGGGGGTCGGCACGGTGACCGGGGCGACGAGGAGGAGACCGAAGAGCGTGTAGAGGAAGTGCTCGGTCATACCGCCGGCCATCGACGGGTAGTCCGCGTATCCGGGCTCACCGATCGGCCGGACACAGGCCACGACGTAGACGCCCGCCGCGAGACCCCAGCACCAGAGCGGGTTGTTCTGCACGAAGCGGTAGAAGGCCGGGACACGGTCGGGGGCGACCTCGGCCCCCGCGGAGAGCGCGGCCAGACCCATACCGACGGCGATGAACCCGAGCCACTTCGGCGGCCACTCGTTCTGGATGGGGTAGACGCCCATGGAGGGCAGGAAGGTGTACCAGGCGTACACGAAGCCGATGACGACGAGCGGGCTCAGGCCCCACAGGATGCGGCGGACACGAACGCCCGGGTCGGAGGCCGAGCGGGCGAACCGGTTGAGGGCCCAGGCCAGGAGCGGCAGCACGGCGTAAAACGCGACCTCGGTGGCCAGGGTCCAGGTCTGCTCCAATCCCTGGCCGACGAGGCGGGCCTCAAGCTGGTAGACCTGCAGCAGAAGTACGGGGCGGATGATCTGCCACAGGCTGTGCACACCGTCGCGGTTGAGGGTGAGCAGCGCGACGGCGACGAGCACCCAGTAAGCGGGCAGGGTGCGCAGCGCACGGCGCCAGAAGTAGGGCTTGATCTCCGGCTTGGGAGTGCCGGCGATGGTGGCGAGGGCGAAGGGCCGGTACAGCAGCATGCCCGAGAGTACGAAGAAGATGGGCAGGCTCACGTGGAGCTGTTGGAGCATGACGCCGAGGAACCCGTTGGGCTCCTGGTCCATGAACCCGACCATGCCGGAACTGAACGCGACGTGCGTGAAGAGCACTCCCATGGCCGCGAGCCCGCGCATTCCCTCGAGCTCCGGGAAGAACCGGCGCCGGGTGCTGCGGGTGCTGCTGACGGCCTCGGAAGAGTTGGACGTGGTGATGGCCACCGGACCGACCCCCTGATCAGCGAAAGGATGGGGCCCAGCCTCTCGGCGGGCGTCCCTCCCCGCATCTTTGGGATTGCGGTGTTCCGGTGGCGCGCGGCACGACGACGGGGAGGGGGGGGGGGGGGGGGGGGGGGGGGGGGGGGGGGGGGGGGGGGGGG
>NZ_JAJFAU010000042.1:0-16088 GCF_022614595.1 Streptomyces sp. CNQ085 | reverse complement strand
GGCGTGACCCGAAGGTCACGCCACCGCTCCCCGTACGAGCTCAGGCTCAGACCCCGGCGAGGTGGTCGCCGAGGCAGTCGAGGAAGCTGTTCCAGCCGGTCTCGGCCTCCGCGGTCTTCTCCGGGTCGAGCCGGCCGACCTGCCGGAAGGTCAGCCGGGTGCCGCCTTCGTCGTCGGCGAAGTCGACCGTGGTCAGCTCCTCCGCCTCGCCTCGCTCGGCACGCGCCGCGAGGTTCTCGTCGTTCGGGTCGACGAGGGTGAACACCAGGCGCTCGCCGGGCACGACCTCACGGTAAACGCCCGCGAAGGGAAACTCACCGATGCCCTCGGCCGCCATGGTGGCCTTCCACGCGCCGCCGGGGCGCACGTCGAGGGCCACTGTGGAGGGTGCCGTGGTGAAGCCGCGCGGACCCCACCACCGGGCGAAGAGCCCGGGTTCGGTCCACGCGCGGTAGACCTCGGCCCGGGGCGCGTCGAAGACGCGGGTGACGGTGATCTCGCTCAGGCCGGTCGTGTCCGCCACGCTCACGCCTCCGGCGCGTCGAACAGTGGGCGGATCTCGACACCGCCGTCGTGGACGGGGACGAACTTGGCGATCTCCAGCGCCTTCTCCAAGTCCTCGGCCTCAAGGACAAAGGCGCCGCCGAGGGACTCACGGGTGTCGGCGAACGGACCGTCGGCGACGCCGCCGTCGCGGACCGTCTTGGCGGCGGCGGCCGGCTGCAGGGCGAGACTGCTGAGGATCTTGCCACCGAGCTCCTCGACCTTGCCGGGGAACGCCTCGTGCGCCGCGAGCAGCTCCTTCGGGGCGTTCTCCCAGCCGCCGGGCATCTCCGCCTCGTAGATGAGGACCGCGAACTGAGCCATAGGGGGCTCTCCTTTTTCACTGCGTGCTGTCTGCGTGGTCGGTGACTCCACGACGACGGCGTTCCGCGAAGGCGTGGTGTCCACCCCTCCAGCCTCTCCGTTCTCGGGCACCCGACGCATCTTCGAGGTTGCTCTGTCCTCCCGGCCCTCCCGCAAGCCGGCGCACCGGCCGCCGGACGGGTGCTGCGCAATCCACAAGATGCGAACGGCGTGGTCCGGCCCGGACGCTGACGGCATGGCCGGCTTCGCGAACAAGACGTACCTCGTCACCGGCGTTCGGCGTACATCGCCGGCCAGGATTTCGTCGACGGCTGCCTGACCGGCCCCGTCCCGGCCCGGCGCCCTTCCCCTCGCGCCCGCGGGCCCGCGACCACACGAGGAGACTGATGTGATCGGCTTCCGGCTCGACGAGGAGTACGAGGTCCTGCGCGAGGGTGTGGCGGACTTCGCGCGCACTGCCGTCGCCCCAGTGATCGGCGACCTGTACAAGCGGGACGCGTTCCCCTACGACCTGGTGGCCGAGATGGGCCGGATGGGCCTGTTCGGGCTTCCCTTCGCGAAGGAGTACGGCGGCCAGGGCCGGGACTTCCTGGCTCTGTGCGTGGCTCTGGAGGAGCTCGCCCGCGTCGACACCTCGGTCGCGATCACCCTGTCCGCCGGGGTCTCCCTGGGGGCCATGCCGCTCTACCGCTTCGGCTCGGCCGAGCAGAAGGAGCGCTGGATGCCACAGCTGTGCGCGGGCGAGGCTCTGAGCGCGTTCGGCCTGACCGAACCCGGTGGCGGCACCGACATCGCGTCGCTGACCACGACCGCCGTGCGCGACGGCGACGAGTGGGTGATCGACGGCGCCAAGTCGTTCATCACGAACTCGGGGACGGACATCACCCGGCTGGTCACGGTCACCGCCGTCACGGGAGTCCGTGCGGACGGCCGCCAGGCCGCTTCGACGATCGTCGTGCCCTCGGGCACCCCCGGGTTCGAGGTCGCCCCGCCGTACTCCAAGGCGGGCTGGAACTCCTCGGACACCCACGGCCTGACCCTGACCGGCGTGCGGGTGCCGGCCGGGAACCTGCTCGGGCAGGAGGGGCGGGGGCTGTCCCAGTTCCTGTCGGTGCTCGACGAGAGCCGGATCGCGATCTCCGCGGTGGGCACCGGCATCGCCCAGGGCTGCGTCGACGAGGCGGTGCGCCATGCCGGGGAGCGGGTGGCCTTCGGCCGGAGCATAGGCACCAACCAGGCCATCCAGTTCATGATCGCGGACATGGAGGTACGGGCCCACAGCGCCCGGCTCGCCTACTACCACGCGGTGACGAAGATGCTCAGGGGCGAGCCGTTCGGCAGGGAGGCGTCGATCGCGAAGCTGGTCGCCTCCGGCGCGGCGATGGACAACGCCCGCGACGCCACACAGATCTTCGGCGGCTACGGCTGCCTCAACGACTACCCGGTGTCCCGCTTCTACCGTGACGCCAAGGTGCTCGAGGTCGGCGAAGGGACGAACGAGGTGCAGCGCATGCTGATCGCCCGCAGTCTGGGACTTCCGGCCGCCGCCTGAATCACCCCGGGCGGGTCCGGCAACACCGGGGGAGGGGCCCGCAGAGGCGGACTCCTCCCCCGCACGCGGTCAGGCCGCCCGCCCCGGACCGCCGGCCAGCAGGGCCGCGCCCCTCTCGCGCAGCTCGACCTTGCGGACCTTGCCGCTGGCGGTCATCGGGAAGGAGTCCACGACCGCCACATGACGAGGGATCTTGTAGTGGGCCAGCCGGCCGGCGCAGTACGCCCGCAGTTCGGCCGCACCGAGCGGCGCGGCACCGCCCCGCAGCCGGATCCAGGCCATGATCTCCTCGCCGTAGTACGGGTCCGGGACGCCGACCACCTGGGCGTCGAGGATGTCCGGGTGAGTGTGCAGGAACTCCTCGATCTCACGCGGGTAGACGTTCTCGCCGCCGCGGATGACCAGGTCCTTGATCCGGCCCGTGATGCTGACGTAGCCGTCGGCGTCCATGACCGCGAGGTCCCCGGTGCGCATCCAGCCGTCCGCGTCGATGGCCTCGGCGGTCTTGTCGGGCTGCCGCCAGTAGCCCCGCATCACCGAGTAGCCGCGGGTGCGGAACTCGCCCTGTCTGCCGCGGGGCACGGTCTTCCCGGTCTCCGGGTCCACGATCTTGATCTCCACGTGCGGGCCGGCCGTGCCAACGGTGGACACCCGGCGTCCGAGCGAGTCGTCCGGGCGGGTCTGGCAGGCCACGGGGGAGGTCTCCGTCATCCCGTAGCAGATCGTCACCCGTGCCATGTGCATCCGGTCGATGACCTGGCGCATCACCTCGACCGGGCAGGGGGTTCCGGACATGATGCCGGTGCGCAGCGACGTGAGGTCGAAGCCGTCGAAGCCGGGGTCGGCGAGTTCGGCGATGAACATCGTCGGCACACCGTACAGGGAGGTGCACCTCTCTGCCTCGACCGCCGCCAGTGTCGCGCGCGCGTCGAAGAAGGCGGCGGGGATGACCACGCACGCGCCGTGGCTGAGCGCCGCGATCGTGCCCATCACCATGCCGAAGCAGTGGAAGAAGGGGACCGGCAGGCAGACACGGTCGGCCTCGGTGTACTCCAGCAGTTCACCGGTGAAGAAGCCGTTGTTGAGGATGTTGCGGTGGGTGAGCGTGGCTCCCTTGGGCAGGCCGGTCGTACCCGAGGTGTACTGGATGTTGACCGGGTCGTCGGGGTTCAGTGACGCCTCCACCGAGGCGAGGCGCCGCAGACCGTGCGGGTCCGGACAGGCCAGCAGAGCGCGCCACTGCTCGCCGCCGATCAGGACGGTGTGACGCAGGGACGGGCAGCGCGGCGTGACCTCCTCGATCAGCCCGGCGGCGTCTGCGTTGCGCAGCACTGGTGCGGCGATCAGCACCTGCACCCCGGCGTGGGCGAGCACGTACTCCAGCTCGTGGGTGCGGTAGGCGGGATTGATGTTGACGAGGATCGCGCCGATCTTCACGGCCGCGTACTGGGTGAGTACCCAGTCGGCGCTGTTCGGCGCCCACAGCCCGACCCGGTCCCCCGGTGCGACGCCCAGTTCCAGCAGGCCGACCGCGAGCGCGTCGGTGCGCGCGTCCAGTTCGGCGTAGCTCCAGCGGCGGCCCTCGCCGGTCCTGTCGACGACGGCGTCACGGCCGGGGAAGGAGGCGACGGTCCTGCTCAGCTGGGCACCGATGGTCTCGTCGAGGAGTGCCAGGTGATGGCTGCCCCGGGCGTGGCTGGGCAGGGCGGCCGCCGCGCACCCCACCGACGGGCCGGTCGGCGTCGACGCGTCTTCCAGCTCAAGTGGGTTCATCCACTCAGGCTCGCCGCGGTGACGCGCGGGCCGCATCTCGGTGATTGCCCTTTTCACGGTGCCGTACGGCTCGCCGCGGTGGGGACGATCCCGCACGTTCGGAGAAGGGCCGGACGGGACATCCGTCCTATTCTGCGGTTGCCCCGTCCGGCGGCCTCGCCACGGGCGTACCCCCGTCATCGAGCCCCTGTTGGGAGACCTGCCATGAAACTCGGCCTGGCATTCGCGGACTACGCCTGGGACGGCGGAGCGGAACGCATGGCGGACACGCTCAAGGCGATGTCCCGCACCGCCGACGATGCGGGTTTCGACGTCATCGGCGTCGCCGACCACGTCTGGCAGGGCCCCCACCTGGGAGGTCCCGAGCAGCCGATGCTGGAGTGCTTCACGACGCTCGCCACCATCGCCGCTCACACCCGTCGCATCCGGCTCATGCCCATGGTCGCGGGGGTCCATTTCCGTTCCCCAGGTCTGCTGGCCAAGACGGTGACGACGCTGAACGTGCTGTCCGGCGGGCGGGCCGATCTCGGCATCGGCGCCGGCTGGTACGAGGAGGAGGCGCGCGGCCTGGGCATCGGTTTCCCGACGACGGCCGAGCGGTTCGAGCAGCTGGAGGACGCGGTGCGGATCTGCCGGAGCATGTGGGCCGGCGAACGCGGTGACGAGAAGCCCCTCACGGGTCGTCACCACCACCTTGAGCGGGCTCTGAACGTGCCGCAGAACCTGACCCGTCCGCAGCTCATGATCGGCGGGGGTGGTGAGAAGAAGACCCTGCGCCTGGTCGCCCGCCACGCGGACGCCTGCAACCTGTACCCGGGCCCGGACCTGGGCGGCAAACTGGCGGTGCTGCGCCGTCACTGCGATTCGGAGGGCCGGGACTACGACACGATCGAGAAGACCTGCATCATGCCGTTCACGCCGCGGGACGCCGTCTCGGCGGACGAACTCGCCGACACACTGCGCCAGATCGCCGAGGCCGGTGTCACGCGGGTGATCGGCATCCTGGAGGGCCGGGACCAGGTCGCCTCGATAGAGCTGATCGGCGAGCGGGTGCTGCCCGCCGTCGAGGACGCCTGATCCGCCCGCCCGCCGGGGCGCGGCCCCGTCCGGCGGGCGGGCGGGGGCGGATCAGTCCGGCAGCCGGACCGACAGCGCGTGGTGGAAGACGTCCCGCGGATCGTAGGTCTTCTTGATCCGCTGCAGACGTGGGTAGTTGTCCTTGAAGTACAGGGTGTGCCACGGGATCCCGGAGGTGTTCCACCCGGGGTCGGCGAGATCGGTGTCGGCGTAGTTGACGTAGCTGCCGTCGTTGGCCTCGTCCGGCACCGGCACCCCACCGGTGGCCGCGTACACGTCACGGTACATCTCGCGGACCCGCCGGATGTTGGTCTCGTCCTCGGCCTCCGACCCCCACACCGCCATGTAGGCGGCCTTGAGGACGGAGTCTCGCTGGGGCACCGCGGTGGCGTCCGGCGCGACAGCGTTCACGCGGCCGCCGTAACCGATGAGGATGAGCTGGACCGGGCTCGTCTCCCCGGTTGTCAGATGGCGGTGGATGGCGGCCGTCTGCTCCGCGGAGTAGCCCTTGCGCAGGTACGCGGCCTTGATCTTGATCCGGCGGGTGAACGGGTCGCCCGGGTCACCCCAGCCCGGGTACGAGGAGACGTACAGCCAGGGCCGGACCTGCTGGGAGACGAACATCGGCTCGGCGTCCACACCCGCCATGACCTCGTCGAGGAAGGCAGCCACCAGCCGTTCGGCCTCCGGGGTGGCGTCGTCGATGTGGGCGCCGACGGTCAGCCCGAAGCCGGAGCGGTGGGTGCCGTGGAAGAAGCCCGCCAGCGCCGCGTACGGCGATTCGGGGCCGCTGTTGCGCTCGAACCAGGAGCCGAAGTTGCGCTGCAGGGTGGCGAAGGCGTCCGGTGTCATGGTGTCCCAGGACCACACCGCCATGCCGCTGCGCCAGGCCCCGGGCGCCTTCGGAAGCAGTTCTGCCGGGTCCTCGCCTTCGGCACCGGGGGCACGCATCCAGTAGCGCGTGACGACGCCGAAGGTGCCACCGCCGCCACCGGTGTGGGCCCACCACAGCTCGCGGTGCGGGTCGTCCTCCTCGCGGGTCGCGACGATCGCGCGGGCCGTGCCGTCCTCGCCGACGACGACGACCTCCACCGCGTACAGGTAGTCGACGACGGCACCGAGGCTGCGGGAGAGCGGTCCGTAGCCTCCGCCGACGATGTGCCCGCCGACCCCGACCTCGGGGCACTCCCCGGCGGGGATGGTGACGCCCCAGCCCTTGAACAACACCCGATAGACGTGCCCGAGGGTCGCGCCCGCCTCGATGGCGAAAGCACGCCGCTCGGCGTCGTATCGGACGTCGGTCATCTCGGACATGTCGAGGAGGACCTCCACACCGTCGGTGTTGAGGTCCTCGAAGCCGTGTCCGCCGCTGCGCACGGAGACCCGCTTGCCGGCCCCCACGGCCTCGGTCACCGCGTCCACCACCTGGGCGGTCGTGGTGACCACCTGTACGTACTCCGGCCGCCCGGGGAAACGGTGGTTGGTGCCCAGCACCAGGCTCGGGTAGCGCGGGTCGGCCGCAGTGATCGTGGCTGCGGCGAAGGCGGGGATGTCCGTCTCGGTCACGTCGTTCCTCCATCGGGGCGGGCGGTCGCCCGGCGCCTCCGGCCGGGCCGGCCCGGGGGCCGCCACCAGCGTGGACGAGCCCGGATCGGGATGTCTTCTCCCGGTGTGCGGTTTCCCGGCAGAGCGCTTTCTTCCAGATTGCTCAAGGGCCCGGTGTGCGTGGGATTCGCTTGTGGCACCGGCCGGGCCGCTGGTTTTGTGGGCGTCATAGCCCGACGAAGGAGGGTCCGTCACATGTGCGGCATCGCCGGGGCCATGGCCCTGCACGACGGGGCGGGAGTCGATGCCCGGGTGCTCGACGGCATGACGGCGAACCTGCTGCACCGGGGACCCGACTCCGGCGGCACCTACCTCCGGGACGGCGTCGGACTCGGCTTCCGGCGCCTCGCCATCAACGACCTCGCCGGCGGCGCCCAGCCGATGTCCGGCGAGGACGGCTCCGTGGTCATGGTGTGCAACGGCGAGATCTTCAACCATCGTGAACTGCGCGCCGGGCTCGAGGCCAAGGGACACCGCTTCACGACCGGCTGCGACGTCGAGGTCGTCGTCCACCTCTACGAGGAGGAGGGCACCGCGCTGCTGCACCGGCTCAACGGGCAGTTCGCCTTCGCGTTGTACGACCGGCCGCGTCGCCGCCTGTTCCTCGCCCGCGACCACGCCGGCATCCTGCCGCTGCATTACGCCATCACGCGCGACCGGTTCGTCTTCGGCTCGGAGGCGAAGGCAGTCCTGGCACACCCGGAGGTGGACCGGGCGGTGGACCTCACCGGCCTCGACCAGGTGCTGACCTTCCCCGGCCTGGTCAGCCCCCGCACCATGTTCCGGGGGGTGCGCGCGGTACGGCCCGGCCACTACCTGCTGGTGGAGGACGGGTCCGTGCGGGAGACGCGGTACTGGGACCTCGACCTGCCGCCTGCCGGCGAACCCCAGGAGCACCCGGACGCCTACTATCCGGAGCGGCTGCGGGAACTGCTGACGGAGGCGGTGCGGCTGCGTCTGAGTGCCGACGTGCCGGTCGGCTTCTATCTCAGCGGTGGTCTCGACTCCTCGCTGATCGCCGGTCTGGTCAGCGAGCTCGCACCCTCGGCCGACTCGTTCTCCGTGACCTTCCCGGAGGCCGAGATCGACGAGTCCGGCTACCAGCGCCTGATGGCGCGGAAGGCCGGATCCCGCCACCATGAGATCCCGTTCACCGCCGACGAGATCGTCGAGGGGCTGCAGCGGATGGTGCTGCACGCCGAGACGCCCGTGAAGGAGACCTACAACACCTGCTCGCTCGCGCTGGCCCGGCGGGTGCGCGAGAGCGGCACCCGGGCGATTCTCACGGGGGAGGGCGCCGACGAACTGTTCGGCGGCTACGTCGGCTACCGCTTCGACCGCCTGGGCCGCGGCGCGGACCGCTCGGGGGACCCGCTCGCCGACGCTCTGGAGGACGATGCCCGGCGGCGGCTGTGGGGCGATCCCGGACTGTTCTACGAACGTCCCTACCACGCCTGGCGCGAGGCCAAGATGGCCCTGTACTCACCTTCCGTGCGGGAGGCGTTCGCTGAGGTGGACTGCCTGCGCGAAGCCCCGGTGGACCACGACCGGCTGGCGGGCCGCGACCCGTTGGCACAGCGCTCCTACCTCGACTTCCGGCTGCGGCTCTCGGACCACCTGCTCGCCGACCACGGCGACCGGATGGCCATGGCCCACTCCGTGGAGGCCCGCTACCCGTTCCTGGACCGCGCGGTGACGGAGTTCGCCACCCGCGTCCCCGCCCATCTCAAGGTGCACCCGCGCGGCGGGGAGAAGTACGTCGTACGCCAGGCGGCCCAGGGCCTGGTGCCGCCGGAGATCGTCGACCGCGAGAAGTTCGGCTTCCGCGCCCCCGGCAGTCCGGCCCTGCTGCGCGCCGGCATCGAGTGGATCAACGACATACTCTCCCCCGCGCGGATCAGGCGGCAGGGGTTCTTCGACCCGGCGACCGTGGAACGGCTCCGCGCCCGGTACACCCGCGACGGTTTCGAGATCCACCCCCACTTCGGCGACGACCTGCTGCTCACTGTCCTGACCTTCGGCATCCTCCTGGACACCTTCTCCCTTCCAGATCACCCGTGACGGCCGGACGGGCGGCCCTCACGGGGCCTTCCGGGACAGAGAAAGGAATCACGATGACGTTCGAAGCCATTCACGACCTGGTGGAGAGGACGATCGAGCGTTTCCCCGGACGCGTGGCCGTCGAGACGGACACAGACCGTCTCGACTACGCCGGACTCGACGCGCGCGCCGCACACGTGGCCGCGGAACTCACGGCCGCGGGTGCCGGGGCCGGATCCCTCGTTCCCGTCCTGGTCGAGGACCGTCGCGACCTGGCGGCCGCCGTCCTCGGCATCATGCGAACGGGCGGCGTGTTCGTCCCGATGGACCTGACCGCGACACCCGTCCGGCTGCGGTCGATGCTGCTCGATCTCGACCCGCGCTGGGCCGTGGTCGCCGACCCGGCCGACCCCGCGGCCCTGCGGGCGCTCTCCGAGGCCGTGCCCGGCGCCCAGGCCGTCACCGTCGGCCCCTCGGCCTCCGCGTCCGGCAGACCGGGGCATCGCGCGGCCGCGGACGACCCCGCGTACGTGTTCTTCACCTCCGGCACCACGGGCCGCCCCAAGGGCATCGTCGGCCGGCTCGGCTCCATCGCCCCCTACATCCGTTGGGAGACCGAGCAGTTGGGCGTCGCGCCCGACTGGCGGGTGGCGCAACTGGTCTCGCCGTCGTTCGACGCAGTACTGCGCGACCTGTTCGTCCCGCTCGCCGTCGGCGGGACCCTGGTCGCCCCGCCCCGACGGACGAGGCTGGACCCGGCCGCCCTGGCCCGCTGGACCGACGAGCAGCGGATTGACCTCATCCACACCGTGCCCTCGCTGTTCCGGGGCCTGGTGTCGGCCGCGATCGCGGGCGACCACGCCCTCGCCTCGCTGCGCTGGGTGGCGCTCTCCGGCGAACGGCTCGCGCCGCAGGACGCCGAACGCCTCTTCGGGCACTACGGCGACCGGATCCGACTGCTCAACCTGTACGGTCCGTCGGAGACGACGATGACAAAGACCTTCCACGAGGTCACCCGCGCCGACCTGACGCTTCCGTCCATCCCCGTCGGCCGCCCGATGCCTGGTGCCGAGGTGCTGCTGGTCGACGAGTCGGGCCGGCTCGCGGAACCCGGCGCGGTCGGCGAGATCCACCTGCGCACCCCCGACCGCACTCTCGGCTACCACCGGCGTCCCCAGGAGACCGCCCGGGTCTTCGTCCCGCACCCGGTCACCGGCGACCCCGCCGATGTCGTCTACCGCACCGGCGACTTCGGCCGCCTGCTGCCGGACGGATGCCTGGAGTTCCTCGGCCGCAAGGACCACCAGGTCAAGATCGGCGGCGTACGGGTAGAGCTGGAAGGCGTCGAGAGCGTGCTGCGCGCGCATCCGGACATCGCCGACGCGGCCGTGGTCGCCCATGAGGAGGGCGGGACCGCCCGGCTCTGCGCCTACCTCGAACCGCGCGGGACGGTCGGCGACACCCTGTCCGCGGACCTCGAGCAGCGGCTCCGCTCCCATCTTCGCGAACGGCTCCCGGACGCCGCGGTGCCGGCGCTCTTCGTTGTACTGCCCGAAATGCCCCGCACGCTCAGCGGGAAGACCGACCGCAAGGCTCTGCCCGCCCCCGTCCGGCGTGTCGCCGCTGACCGAGACGGCACGCCGCCGCTGACCGCGACCGAGCGGGCCGTCGCCGACCTGTGGCTCGCGATCCTGCCGGCGTCCGGCGTGGGCCGGGACGACGACTTCTTCGCCTCCGGCGGCACCTCGCTGCTCGTCGTCGAGCTGCTCGGCCGGATCGGCCAGTCCTTCGGCGTCTCGGTGCCGCTGCGGGACTTCCTGCTGTCCCCGACCGTCTCGGCGCTCGCCGCGGCGGTCGAGAAGGAGCTGCTCACGGCCGACGCACCGCTCGACGACCTCTTCGCCAGCTAAGGGCCCGCCGATGACCACTCACCCAGTCCAGCCGCCCCACTCTCCCCCCGGCCCGGACACCGCCGGGGACGCCTGCGTCCGCTGCGGCATCACCGGCCGCTATCCCGGCATCACCTTCGACGCGGCCGGGGTCTGTGACCTGTGCGTCCTGTACGCGCGGCACGCCACCGAGATCAACGCCTACTTCGGGGACACCGACCATTTCGTCGAACTCGTCCGCAGCCGTGCGCGGGCCCGTGACTCCGCCGTCGACTGCCTGCTGCTGTACAGCGGCGGCAAGGACAGCTCGTACGTCCTGTACCGGCTGATCGACCTCGGTCTGCGGGTGCGGACCTTCACCTTCGACAACGGTTTCATCTCCCGGACCGCGCTGCGCAACGTCGAGACCATCACCGCCGACCTCGGCATCGAGCACGTCACCCTGACGCACTCCGACCAGAACGCGGTGTTCCGGCGCAGCCTCCAGCAGCACAAGAGCGTGTGCAACGGCTGCTTCCGTTCACTGCTGGACCTGAGCCTCCAGCACGCGCACGACCTCGGCATCCCTACCATCGTCACCGGCCTGTCGCGCGGTCAGATCATGGACGAGCGGCTGTCCTGGTTCCACCGCCAGGGCATCTTCGATCCGGCCGAGATCGAGCCGCGCCTGCGGGAGGGGCGGCGCGTCTACCACCAGTCCGGCGGGATGGTCCCCGCCGAGGTGGTCGACTCCGTCGAGGTCGTCGACTACTACCGCTACTCCGACATCACCAAGGACGGCATCCGCGCACTGCTGCGGTCGCGCTCCGACCTGTGGTCGCAGCCGGGCGACACCGGTTTCTGCAGCTCCAACTGCATGATCAACGATGCGGGAGTACTGGTCCACACCCGCGAACGCGGCTTCCACAACTACGAGGCCCCCACTCGCTGGGAAGTGCGCCTCGGGCACCTGGAGCGGGCGGAGGCGGACGAGGAGCTGCGCACTCCGCCGGCGACGCCCCGGGTGCGCAAGATGCTGCTGCAGATCGGTTACCCGCTGCCGGAGGAGAGCACCGCGCGGCCGGTGGTGGCCACGCGGACCACCGTCGCGTCGGCCCCGCCGGTCTCCCGGCGCACGCCGCTGACGCCCGCCCAGTGCCGTGTCCTGCGGGACACTGCCGGGGCTCCCGGCCGGCAGGCCAGGAGTCTGCTGCTGCAGACCCCGACCCCAGCGGACAAGGCGCTGGTGCGCCGGGTGGCGCTCCGGCTGCTACTGCACCACGAGGCCCTGCGTCTGCGGTTCGAGGAGCGGAGCGACGGGTGGCGGCAGTACGACGCGGGCCCGGCCGGAGCCGTGCCGGTGCTGCGCCTGGACGCGTCCGGACGGGACCCGTCGGCCGAGGCCGGGCTGGTGCGCACCGCTGTGGACCGGCTGCGCTCCCGGCTCGACCTGACCGACGGACCGCTCTGGCAGCTCGCCCTGGTCGACCGCGGGCCGCTCCCGGCACGGCTGCTGCTGGTCGTACACGAACTGCTGGCGGACACCCGCTCCTGGCGCTTGCTGCTGCGCGACTTGTCGGCCCTGTGGGCCAACGGGGGCGAGGCGGCGCTCACGCCGACGGAATCCTTCCTGGAACAGGTCTCATCGGCTGCCGTGAGTCCGGCAGGACACGTGAGTCCGGCAGGACACGTGAGTCCGGCAGGACACGTGAGTCCGGCAGGACACGTGAGCACGGAGTCGACGCGGCTCAGTGTGGCCTGCGGTACGCCCGTGAGCGCGGCCCGCGTGGCCGAGGCCCTGGCCGCGGTGCTCACGGACCTGGGTGACACGCCGGACGCCGAGATCGTCGACCACACGGAAGCGGGCGGTCCCGCCTGGCTCGGCCGCTGGGCTCCGGTACCGCCTGCGGAAGGCGGTTCTGTGATCCGTTACGAGCACTTCGGCGACCTTGACGGGCTGCTGCCGGCCGGTTCGCCGTTCACACGGGTGGTGGGTGAAGAGGCGGACTTCAGCGTGCTGCCGGGAACCGGGTGGAACGGGGTGCGGGTGCACGGCGTGGTCCGCGACCGAACACAGTACATGGACTGGTGGTGCACACCGGAGCTGCGCCGGCGCCTACGGGCCACCGCGCTGCCGGAGCGAGTGGCCCGCCGGCTCACGGCATCATGACGGACCCGGTGCCTGTACCCGGTGGAACACTCGGTGTTCTCGGAGGAATGGGCCCCGCGGCCACAGCGGAGTTCCTCCGGCTGCTCGCCGCCCGGGTGCCGGCCGACAACGACCAGAACCACCCGCGGATCGTGATGCTGTCGGACCCCTCGGTACCCGACCGGTCCGCAGCGCTCACGGAAGGCGGGGAGTCACCACTGCCGGCGATCCGCGAGGGCCTGGCGACGCTGGTGCGCTGGGGCGCGGACCTGCTGGCCGTTCCGTGCAACACGGCCCACGCCTACATCGACTCGATCGGCGAGCTTCCGGTTCCGGTCGTCCACATCGTGGACGCAACACTGCGGGCAGCCATGGCCAGGAGTCCCGGGGGCGGCTGGCTGGCCGCCACCGCGGGCACCGTGGAGAGCGGCCTCTACCAGCGACGGGCCGCCGAACTCGGCTACCGGCTGGTCCTGCCCGGGGCGGCCGTGCAGGCCACGATCCACCGTGTCGCGGTGCTCGTCAAGGCGGGCCGCACGGTGGAAGCGGGGCCGCCGCTCGCCGCGGCCCTGCACACGCTGTGGCACCGTGCCCCCCTGCCGGTTCTCACCGCCTGTACGGAACTCCCCCTCGCATACACTGCGGCGAAGCTTCCTCCCGAGGCCGAGGTCTCCAGCCTGGACGCCCTCGCCTCAGCCTGTGCCGACGCCCTCTACCCGGTACGGCTCCCGCGCCGGACCGCCCGGCCCGGCGCGGCGCGGGAGCCGGTCAGCGCCCCGCTCGGTAGGCGGGCGGCACCCCTGCCGCTCCGCCCGGCCGGGTACTGACCTCCATACGGTCCGGAGCCCTGCGGTCCGTGCCCCGCGCGATAGGCGTTACGGCCGTCGAGGCACCGTCATGCCGCGGCCGACGCCCCGTCGCACCATCGGTCACCCCTTCACCGGGCCGAATCGTGACAAGCGAACCGGATCACCGCAATACGAAGCCGCAACCGACGAACGGCACCCCGTCCGAGCGGCAGACATACGAACGACGTGCGGAGGCCACCGCAGCCGCGCGGCCCCCAGGGCCGCGCGGCGGAACCACCCACCGGGCTCCACCACTCCTGTCGGCTCATCCGTCACGACCAGCACCACCCGGAGAACAGCAGCGCTGGTGATGTCCGCGCCCCGGGGTTGCTCCGCGAAGCCGGGTGTGTGGGGACAGGGCTCACCTTCCTGGACAGGTTGTACCGGTGACAGAGGCCTGTGGCGAGGAAGAGGCGTGTTGGTAATTGCGGTAGGTGTGCTTCTGGTGTATCACGCGCGCGCACGCTCTAGATAGTTGAGAGAACCGCGTCTTCGCAGGTCAAAGAGGTGGGTGAGGCGCTGGAATATCACCCCCGGGTGATAAAGGAAGGTCGTGATTATCACCCGGGGGTTATAAAACTCGGCCATTTTGTGCACAGGGGGTACATTTTATGAGTGAAGACAGATGTGTTCGCCACTGAGATTGTGCACAGGGGGTACATTCTGCTGGTCACGCATGGATGGGGCCCGAGGCGTCAAGAAGCTTTGGTTTATCACCCGAGAGTGATAATGACGCGCAGAAAGTGCACCAGGGGAACACTAAAGTGCACTGGGGGGACAATCCCGTATGCTGCGGCCGCCGGGTCCAACCGACATATGAGGAGCTCGTCCCGCGATGACCGCACAGCCGAAGAAGCAGCCGCGACGGCGGCCAGCGCCGTCCGCGCTTCCGCCGCCCCCGCCCAGCGCCTTCCGGCAGCCCGGCGCGCTGCGACGCGCGAACGTCGTGAACCTTCCCGACGGGTACCGGGCCGCGGTCGAGCCGCCGGTCACCAGCGACGGCTTCCTCGACGGCGACTTCGTGATGGACAGCCAGGCATTCCTGTGCTGGCTGGCGGACTACTACCGGGACGACATCGTCTCTCTGCGGCTGATCGTCCGGATGATGGGGATGCAGAAGTCCGGTGGAATCGTCCAGGCGACCCAGGTTCGTCTCGCCGGACTGCTGGGCGTACGGCAGTCGCAGATCTCCCGCTCGCTGAAGGAGGCCGGGCGGACCGGGCTGGTGGCCCGGATCAGGCCCGGGGTGTACCAGTTGCACCCGCGGTTGTCGCTCAGAGGCGGCCGGGTGCCGATCGAGCCCAGCCCGGGGATGAGGGCACAGGGCACAATGAGAGTCGACCAGTTGGCGCTCCTGGACGATATCGCGGGCAACCCGGACCTGCCTGAGGCGTTCCGGGAGCTGCGGCAGCTTCCCGACCCCGCGAAGAAGCCGCCTCGGGAGGACAAGGCCCGCGCCCAGACCCGCCGGACGCGTAAGACGAAGGATGGGACGTCATGACGATCGCCGTGGAGCACTCAGCCCCCGAGTACGTCTGGACCGCCAACAACGCCCTGGTCTTCACTCCCCGCGGGATGCCGCCGGCCGCATACCCGGTGCTGCTGCATTTGCTCGGTCGGCAGGAGCCGGGAGGGCGCTGTCTGGTCACCCACGGCACCATTGCCGGGGAACTCGGTATCACCCGGCCCAAAGTCACCCGGGCCCTGCAGCATCTGACCTTCGCCCGCATGGTGTGGAAGGAAGGCAACGGCGCCTACCGGCTCAGTCCTCTCGTCGCCGGGTTCCGTACCCCTGCCGAGCAGCTCCAGGCGATCGTGGCCCTGGATGACGACGACCGTTTCGACCATCCCGACTTCCAGGAGCGGTACGAGGAACAGATCGCCCGGTACGAGAGGGAGAAGCGGCGACGGGCCGCTCAACGGCAGAGGACGCCCGAGCCTCCCATCGATCTCGCCGCCCGCCGCAGACAATGATCCGCGCCGGACACCGGCCATGCGGCGGGTGATCGCGGCATGGCCGGTGACGCGCACCCCGCCGGCGTCGGCGAACACGCCGGTGGTCGTTCCCGATGGGGCGGCGCCGCGAGCGACCCCGGTCTCCCGGGTCGGCGGAACGGCGACATCCGGTCCTCCCCCGTCTGCCTCGTTACGCCGTGGTGGCGGCGCAGCCCTGCGGAGTGCGCGGGGTGCTCATGACCAGGCCCGCGCCGTTGCCGATGATGCCGACCTGGCCGTCGAGCTTGACGTAGTTCAGACCCCTGGCCTTGGCGGCGGCCTCCAGCGGGTTGGCCGCGGCCTTGTCCTCCAGA
>NZ_JAJFAU010000041.1:27551-31402 GCF_022614595.1 Streptomyces sp. CNQ085 | reverse complement strand
ACCAGCTCGCGCTGTGCGTAGGGGCCCTCGGCGGAACGGGGTGCGCCCGCCAGCCGGGCGAGCACGGCCGCGTCGGGCAGGCTGTCGAAAGCGGTCACCAGCGTCGGCGGCGGCCCCTCGCGCAGCGCCGCTCGGTCCGGGCCGCCGTCCGGCCCGCCCGGCAGCACTCGCGCGGTCCAGTGCCGCGCGCCCCACTGCGGCTCCGGCAGCAGCCGCTGCCGGGCCAGCTCCAGGCGTGCCTCGTCGTTGTCCGTCCCCGTGACGGTCGCGCCCCGGGCCGCCGCCATCACCAGCGCCAGGCCCGAGCCGCAGCCCAGGCCCAGCACATGGGAGTGACGTCCGACCTCGAACCGTTCGTATACCGCTTCGTAGAGCGGAACCAGCATCCGTTCCTGAATCTCCGCCCAGTCCCGGGCGGGCCGCGGGAGGTGCCGCTGTGCGAGCGTGGGTGCCATCGCAACATCCCCATTCCGATGGAAGGATCGCCGGATAACCGGCCGCCGTCTCGTCCCCCGAGAGGTCCTGGAAGTCCCCGAAAGCCAGGGAACTGCGCATCTGTCCCCGAGTCCAGAGGGGCGCCGGGGTGTTTCCACCCGTGCTTGCCCGCGCGCACTCCTACGTTCCCCCGGCAGTCCGGTTCACGCATCCGCAGCAGACCGCCGTAACATGCGCGGCATGGCAAATGCTCCTGTGCTCACACCCCGGGCGGAAGACTTCCCGCGCTGGTACCAGGACGTGATCAACAAGGCCGGACTGGCCGACAACGGGCCGGTGCGCGGCACCATGGTCATCCGGCCGTACGGGTACGGCCTCTGGGAGCGGATGCAGCGGGAGATGGACGCCCGTATCAAGGCCGCGGGCGCCGACAACGCCTACTTCCCCCTGTTCATCCCCCAGTCCTACCTGACCAGGGAGGCCGAGCACGTCGAGGGCTTCGCCCCCGAGCTGGCCGTGGTCACGCACGGCGGCGGCAAGGAGCTGGAGGAGCCGGTAGTCGTCCGGCCGACCTCCGAGACGATCGTCAACGAGTACTTCGCCAAGTGGGTGCGGAGCCACCGTGACCTGCCCCTGCTGATCAACCAGTGGGCCAACGTGGTGCGCTGGGAAATGCGTCCGAGGGTCTTCCTGCGAACGAGTGAGTTCCTGTGGCAGGAGGGGCACACCGCCCACGCCACCTACGAGGATGCGCGCGACTACGCCGCCCGCATCCACCGCGAGGTCTATGCCGACTTCATGGAGAACGTCCTGGCCATGGACGTCGTACTGGGCCGCAAGACGGCCAGGGAGCGCTTCGCGGGCGCCGTCAACACCCTCACCCTGGAGGGCATGATGGGCGACGGCAAGGCCCTGCAGATGGGCACCAGCCACGAGCTGGGCCAGAACTTCGCCAAGGCGTTCGGCACCCGCTACCTGTCGAAGGACGGCGGGCGGGAACTGGTCTGGCAGACCTCCTGGGGCACCTCCACCCGGATGGTCGGCGGCCTGATCATGATGCACGGCGACGACGACGGCCTGCGGATCCCGCCGCGCCTGGCCCCCGTCCAGGCCGTCGTCCTGGCCGTCAAGGGCGATGACGCGGTGCTGGCGAGGGTCCGCGAGGCCGGCGACCGGCTCGCCGCGGCCGGTGTCCGGGTGAAGGTGGACGACCGCACCGACACCCCCTTCGGCCGGCGGGCGGTGGACTGGGAGCTCAAGGGCGTGCCGCTGCGCGTCGAGATCGGTCCGCGCGACCTGGAGAACGGCACCGCGATGCTGGTCAGGCGCATCGCCGGGGGCAAGGAGCCGGTGGCACTCGACGTCCTGGCCGAGCTGTGCCCGAGACTTCTGGAGGAGGACCAGGCGCTGCTGCTGCGCCGGTCCCGCGAGCGTCGCGAGGCCCGCACCTCAAACGTGCGGACGGTGGAGGAGGCCGCCGAGGCCGCCGCCGGCGGCGGTTGGGCCCGCATCCCCTGGACCGGTCTGGGCCCGGAGGGTGAGGCGAGACTCGCGGAGCAGGGCGTCACGGTACGCTGCCTGGTCGGCGAGGACGGATCGGTACCCGAGTCCGACGACGCCCCGGGTGCGGTGGCCGTGGTCGCCCGCTCCTACTGAGCCGCCGGGCCGCCCGGACACGGTGTGCGGAGTCCCACCGGGCGTCCCGCCCAGGAGCCGGCCGGACTCGGCATACCGGCCCCGACGGCGCGCATCAACCCGAACTGGCGGGTAGGTGCAAATTATTTGGGATGCCCCGTAATCGGAACACCGGGACACTCTGGCTCGTTGTGCACGACGTGAGCACGACACCACCTGTACTAGCCGCCGAGCTGGCGCTCGCGTGGGCCGACATTCAACGGCACCACCCGGAGCTGCCCGATCTGGCCGCCCCCGAATCGCTGATCGGGGAGTCGTCGTCCGCCTGCGGCGCCGAGCTCTCCTTCGAACGGCTGCTGCACGAGGCCGTCCACGGGATCGCCGCCGCCCGCGGAGTCCGGGACACCTCGCGTGCCGGCCGCTACCACAATCGCCGCTTCCTGGCGATCGCCGAGGAGCTGGGCCTGGAGCACTCGGAGGAGCCGCATCCGAGCAGCGGCTTCTCGCTGGTCGTGATGAGGCCCGAGACCAGAAGGCGCTACCGGCCCACCATCGAGCGGCTGCAGCGCGCTCTGCGCGCGCACAGCGCTGCCACCGCCACCGACACCTCGCGCTCCTTCCGCGGCCCCGCCGCGCGGCACGGTTCGTCGGGTGGCGGAGTGCGGGTCAAGGCCGTGTGCGACTGCGGGCGCAACGTCCGGGTCGTCCCGTCCGTACTGGCCCAGGCGCCGATCATGTGCGGGGCCTGCGGGAAGCCGTTCCGCATTCCGGACAAGGAGAAGGAGGCGGTCGGGGTGGGCTGAGGCGCCGCGAAGCCGTGCCGGGCCGGGGGGCCGGGGGAGGCCGGATGCCGGCCGCCCCCCGCGGGGTACGGCACAAGAGGTGTGGCACAATGGGCGGCTGTACTCGACAGCCGCACAGGACCCCTCTCTCCTCCGGCTGACGCGTCCACTCGGACACTCGGGTACCACAACCCCACGTGGCATCCCGCCGTGTCCAACCACGCCAGAGACCAGGAGACACCACACCCGTGGCAGTCAAGATCAAGCTGAAGCGACTGGGCAAGATCCGTTCGCCTCACTACCGCATCATCATCGCCGACTCCCGTACCCGTCGCGACGGCCGGGCCATCGAAGAGATCGGTCTGTACCACCCGGTGCGGAACCCCTCCCGCATCGAGGTTGACTCGGAGCGCGTCCAGTACTGGCTGGGCGTCGGCGCGCAGCCGACCGAGCCGGTCCTGGCCATCCTGAAGGTCACCGGCGACTGGCAGAAGTTCAAGGGTCTGCCGGCCCCGGAGCCGATGAAGGTCGCCGAGCCCAAGGCCGACAAGCGCGTCCTCTTCGAGGCCGCTGCCAAGGAGTCGGCGGACGAGCCCAAGGGTGAGGCCATCACCCAGAAGGCGAAGAAGGCCGACAAGAAGGCGGACGAGGCCGAGGCCTCCGCCGAGTCGACCGAGGCGTGACCATGCTGGAAGAGGCCCTCGACCATCTGGTGAAGGGCATCGTCGACCACCCCGACGAGGTGCAGGTCGCCGCCCGCAACCCGCGCCGCGGGCGCGTGCTGGAGGTCCGGGTCCACCCCGACGACCTCGGCAAGGTGATCGGCCGCAACGGCCGCACCGCACGCGCGCTGCGCACCGTCGTGGGCGCTCTCGGCGGGCGCGGAGTCCGTGTCGACCTCGTCGACGTGGACCAGATCCGCTGAGGACCGCAGCAGACAACGCAGAGCACCGGCACGGGCCGGGGGGTCCCCGTACGCCGACGGCCACCGGCACGGGC
>NZ_JAJFAU010000041.1:10731-27541 GCF_022614595.1 Streptomyces sp. CNQ085 | reverse complement strand
GGCCGGGGGCGGCACCGCCGCCCCCGGCCCGTGCCGGTGGCCGTCGGCGTACGGGGACCGTGTGCGAGGCGGCGCAGGGGAACCGGCGAGAACCTGGAGTGACGAGCAGTGCAGTTGGTAGTCGCGCGCATCGGCCGTGCCCACGGGATCAAGGGCGAGGTCACGGTGGAGGTGCGCACCGATGAACCCGGGGTGCGCCTCGGTCCCGGCGCGGTCCTGGCCACCGACCCCGCCTCCGCGGGCCCTTTGACCATCGAGTCCGGGCGCGTCCACAGCGGTCGGCTGCTGCTGCGCTTCGCGAGTGTGAGGGATCGTGACGCCGCGGAGGCGCTGCGCAACACCCTGCTGATCGCCGAGGTCGACCCGGAGGAGACTCCCGAGGACCCCGACGAGTACTACGACCACCAGCTGGTCGACCTCGACGTCGTCACCCTGGACGGAACGACCGTCGGCCGGATCGAGGAGATCGCCCACCTGCCCCACCAGGACCTGCTCGTGGTGCGCAGACCCGACGGCGGCGAGGTGCTCGTCCCCTTCGTCGGTGAGATCGTCCCCGAGATCGACCTGGACGGGCAGCGGGCCGTCATCGACCCGCCGCCGGGGCTCGTCGACGACCGCGCCGAGATCGCCGGATCCCGCACGGGGGACGGCGGCGCCGGCAAGGACGGCGGGGAAGACGGGAACGGCGCCTGATGCGGATCGACGTCGTCACGATCTTCCCCGAGTACCTGGAACCGCTGAACGTCTCCCTGGTGGGCAAGGCGCGCGCCCGCGGCCTGCTCGACGTACGCGTCCACGACCTGCGGCAGTGGACCCACGACAGGCACAACACCGTCGACGACACCCCCTACGGCGGCGGCCCCGGCATGGTGATGAAGCCCGAGCCGTGGGGCGAGGCGCTGGACGCGGTCATCGCCTCGGGCGGAGACGGTCCGGGGGAGGGACCGGTCCTGGTCGTGCCCACCCCCAGCGGCAGCCCGTTCACCCAGGAGACCGCCGTCGAACTGGCAGCCGAGCCGTGGCTGGTCTTCACCCCCGCCCGCTACGAGGGCATCGACCGCCGCGTGGTCGAGGAGTACGGGGAGCACCTGCGGGTGCGTGAGCTGTCCGTCGGCGACTACGTGCTGGCCGGCGGCGAGGCGCCCGTCCTGGTGATGGTGGAGGCCGTCGCCCGGCTGCTGCCCGGGGTCCTGGGCAACGTCGAGTCCCACCGCGACGACTCGTTCGCGCCTGGCGCGATGGCCGACCTGCTGGAGGGGCCCGTCTACACCAAGCCGCCGGTGTGGCGTGGCCGGGACATCCCCGAGGTGCTGCTCAGCGGGCACCACGGCAGGATCGCCCGCTGGCGCCGCGACCAGGCGTTCCGCCGCACTGTGCGCTACCGCCCGGACCTGATCGAGAGGTGTGATCCCTCCGCCCTGGACGCCGGTGACCGCGGGCTGCTCGCTGAGCTGGGCTGGGCCGAGCGGCCCGACGGCCGATTTGGGCCCGCGGCCGGAGACGTGGAAGAATAGGCCTTCGCCTCGTGTCCGGCGCGCGACCCTGCCACAGGGGGACCAACGCCCGGCCGGTCCGGCGGCTCACCGAACCCAACGAACGATTCCGCCGATGACCTGTGGCATCGGCGAGGAAAGCAGACGGCCATGCATCTTCTCGACAACGTTGACTCCGCCTCGCTGCGCAGCGACATCCCCACTTTCCGTCCGGGCGACACCGTCAACGTCCACGTGCGCGTCATCGAGGGCAACCGCTCCCGTGTGCAGCAGTTCAAGGGCGCCGTCATCCGCCGCCAGGGCTCCGGCGTCCGTGAGACCTTCACCGTCCGCAAGGTCAGCTTCAGCGTCGGCGTGGAGCGCACCTTCCCGGTGCACACCCCGGTCGTCGAGAAGATCGAGGTCGTCACCCGCGGTGACGTCCGCCGCGCCAAGCTGTACTACCTGCGTGAGCTGCGCGGCAAGGCTGCCAAGATCAAGGAGAAGCGCGAGCGCTGATCCGAGACCGGTCCGCGCGGCGGAGCGCCGGGTACCCCGGCGCCCGGCCGGCCGGTCCCGCCCGTGGGGCACGGCCCCGCGCGTCGCCGTCGGCCCGGCACCCGGCACGCCGCCGGGTTAGGCTCTCGGCTCGATGAGCACCGACGAACAGCACACGCGATCCACGGAGCGCGACCGCTCCCCTCACCCCGTACGGGGAGGGGGAAGCCGGTCGCGTTTCGTGCGTCCGGGGGCCATGGGGGCCGCGGTCGCCGTGCTGCTCCTGCTGGTCCACGCGTTCGTGGCGGAACCCTTCCGCATTCCGAGCGGCTCGATGGGGAACACCCTCGAAGCGGGCGACCGCGTTCTGGTGAACAAGCTGGCATACCGTTTCGGCAACCTTCCGGCGCGCGGAGACGTTGTGGTCTTCGACGGCACCGGTTCGTTCGACCGGGAACCGTCACAGGGCACCGACTACGTCAAGCGGGTCGTCGGAGTCGGCGGGGACAGGGTCAGGTGCTGCGACGAGCGGGGGAGGATCGAGGTGAACGGCGAACCGGCGGACGAGACGTACCTGTATCCCGGCGACCGGCCCTCGGTCGTCCCGTTCGACATCGCGGTCCCCGAGGGGCGGCTGTGGGTGATGGGCGACCACCGCTCCCGGTCGAGCGACTCCCGGGACCACCTCGGATCTCCCGGCGGCGGCACCGTACCGGTGGAGAGAGTGATCGGCCGGGCCGACTGGATCGTCTGGCCGGCCGGTCGCTGGACCTCCCTGCGGAGCCGGGATGGGTAGGCGCGGACGGCCCCGCGGCAGTGGCGCACCGCCGGAGTCCCGGACCACACTGCGCGGCCCCGGTGAGGGCCGGGCCGACCGGCGGCGCGCCGCCAAGCGGATCAGAAGGCGCCGGCGGTTGTCGGTGACCCAGGAGGTACCGGTCCTGGTGGGTGTCGCGCTGCTGATCGCGCTGGTGCTCAAGACGTTCCTGGTGCAGGCGTTCGTCATTCCCTCCGGTTCGATGGAGCAGACGATCAAGATCGACGACCGGGTGCTGGTGGACAAGCTGACGCCCTGGTTCGGCTCGCGCCCCGAACGCGGTGACGTGGTGGTCTTCAAGGACCCCGGAGGCTGGCTGCCACCCGGGGCGGAGCCGGAGCGGGACGATCCCGTGGGCATCAAGCAGGGCAGGCAGTTCCTGACGTTCATCGGCCTGCTGCCCTCGGCCGAGGAGCAGGACCTGATCAAACGGGTCATCGGCATCGGCGGGGACACCGTCGTGTGCTGCGACGAGGACGGCCGGGTGACGGTCAACGGCACACCGCTGAACGAGCCCTACCTCCACCCGGGCAACGCGCCCTCGCAGATGCGCTTCGAGGTGGAGGTGCCCGAGAACCGTGTCTTCGTGATGGGCGATCACCGCTCCAACTCCGCCGACTCCCGCTACCACCTCCGGGAACCGGGCGAGGGAACCATTCCGGAGAATCTGGTGGTGGGCAAGGCCGTGGTGATCGCCTGGCCCTACTCGCACTGGCGGCGGCTGGAGGAGCCCGAGGTCTACGCGTCCGTACCGGATCCGCGCGGCGGGACGCCCTCCGCGGCCGCCGGGGCCGACAATGGCGATGACATGGTGCATCCGCCGACCCCTGTGGAACTCCCGCTCGTTATGGGAGTGGCAGGCGTGGGTCTGCACCGGCTGGGGCGCGGCCTGCAGCGAGGTAAGAGCGGTATCGGTGTGAGGAGTGGATGTGGGGGACGTGGCGGTCGGAGCGTGCTCCGACGCGGACGGGCCCGAGCGGCGGGCCGACGGCGAGCCCGTGGAGCGCGGTGAGGGAACGGCCGCGGACCCGGACAGCGGAGAGAGAGTGACGGAAAAGAAGCAACGCTCCTTCCTGAAGGAACTGCCCATCCTCATCGGCGTCGCGCTGCTGCTGGCCCTGGGAATCAAGACGTTCCTGCTGCAGGCGTTCTCCATCCCCTCGGACTCGATGCAGAACACCCTCCAGCGGGGTGACCGCGTGCTGGTGGACAAGCTGACGCCCTGGTTCGGGGCCGAACCCGAGCGCGGCGAGGTCGTCGTCTTCCACGACCCGGGCGGCTGGCTCGACCCGTCGGTCCAGCAGGACACCAACGTGTTCCAGGACTTCATGAGCTTCATCGGCCTGATGCCCTCCGCGGAGGAGCAGGACCTGATCAAGCGGGTCATCGCGGTCGGCGGCGACACCGTGGCGTGCGAGAAGAACGGCCCCGTCACGGTCAACGGCAGGGCCCTGGACGAGGAGTCCTACATCTACCCCGGCGACTCCCCCTGCGGCAGTGAGGGCTTCGGTCCGGTCGAGGTCCCCGAGGACCGGATCTGGGTGATGGGCGACCACCGCTCCAACTCCCTGGACTCCCGTTTCCACCAGCAGCTCCCCGGACAGGGGACGGTGCCCGTGGACGAGGTCGTGGGGCGGGCCGTGGTCAAGGCGTGGCCGATCGACCGCTGGGGCACCCTCCCGGTGCCCGACACCTTTGCCGAGCGGGGCCTGGCCGCGGCTCCCGCGGCGCTGGGCCTGGCGGGCGCGGTGCCGGTGGTGATGTGGCGGCGGCACCTGAGGACGAGGACGGTGAAGGGGGACGCGGAAGAGACCGCCGGAGCATCCGGGACGGCGCCCGGCTCCGTGAGCGGGACGGACGGGCGGGCCGCGGGCTGACCCGGAAGCGTACCCGGGGATAGGGTGCGGCGCGGACCGTTGGTGGACCCAGATCCTTCCGGGAGCGCGAGTGAGCAGAGCCGAACGTACCGGGGGAGGCCGCGGTCGTCCGGGCCGGACGCTGTCGTCGGCGGCCGTGGCGATCGGCTGCGTACTCTTCCTGGGCGGTTTCGTCTGGGCCGCCGTCCTGTACCAGCCCTACGCCGTGCCCACCGACTCCATGGCGCCCACCGTCGAGGCCGGGGACCGGGTGCTGGCCGAACGCGTCGACGGCGACGAGGTCCGGCGCGGCGACGTCGTCGTCCTCCTCGACCCGATGTGGGGCAACATGCCGGTGATCAAACGCGTCGTCGGCGTCGGTGGTGACACCGTGGAGTGCTGCGACGAGCAGGGGAAGCTGACGGTCAACGGCGATCCCGTCGACGAGCCGTACCGGCTGGAGCGGAAGCGGGCCTCCTTCGCCTCCTTCGCCGCCTTCGAGGCATCCGTGCCCGAGGGGCGGCTCTTCCTCCTCGGCGACCACCGGGAGGGGTCACTGGACTCGCGCACGCGTCTGGAGGACGCCAACAACGGCTCCGTGCCCAGGGGGGCGGTGACGGGCAGGGTCGACGCCACCGTCTGGCCGCTGGGGCGCGCGGGCATGGTCGAACGCCCTGCCGGTTTCGCGGGACTGCCCGGCGGAATCTCCCGGCCGGGGCCGCTGGGCCCGGTCCTGGCCGCGACCGGGGTCGGCGCCCTGCTGATCCTCGGCGGCGCCGGGTACGGGGCGATCGGCCCGGTCCGGGGCAAGCGCGCGGGACTGACGCACAATGGGGGAACGCACGGCTGAAGGGGAACACGCCATGAGCGCCGAGGACCTCGAGAAATACGAGACCGAGATGGAGCTGAAGCTCTACCGGGAGTACCGGGACGTCGTCGGCTTGTTCAGGTACGTGATCGAGACCGAACGCCGTTTCTATCTCACCAACGACTACGAGATGCAGGTGCACTCGGTCCAGGGTGAGGTCTTCTTCGAGGTGTCGATGGCCGACGCCTGGGTGTGGGACATGTACCGGCCGGCCCGTTTCGTCAAACAGGTGAGGGTGCTCACCTTCAAGGACGTGAACATCGAGGAGCTGAACAAGAGCGATCTGGACCTGCCCGAGGACTCCGACTTCAAGGGGTGAGCCCGGAGCCGGCCGCCGCTCCGTCAGCGCCGCGCTCGCAAAGTCCCTCGTACGGGTGAGCGAGTTCTCCACAACCGGCCGGTAGTCCACCGAACCGGGCCATGATCATCCACTCGCCTTCCCAGCCGCCACAGTCGGTCCCGGAGGTGGTACCGATGAACGGCAGGAACGCACTCGGACGCTACGGCGAGGACCTGGCCGCCCGGCGGCTGCGCGAGATGGGCATGGCCGTCCTCGAACGGAACTGGCGCTGCCGGGACGGCGAGATCGACATCATCGCCCGGGACATCGACGCGCTCGTCGTCTGCGAGGTCAAGACACGCCGGGCCGGCCCGTACGAGCACCCGATGTCGGCCGTGACCCCGCGCAAGGCCGAGCGGCTGCGCAGACTCGCCTCCCACTGGCTCGGCGAGCGCTGGCTCGCCCGGTACGGACGGCCGCCGGCCGGAGGGGTGCGCATCGACCTCGTCGGCATCGTCCTGCCCGAGCGCGGCGCCCCCCGGGTGGAGCACGTCAGGGGGGTGGCCTGACATGGGTTTCGCCCGTACCTGCTCGGTCGCCCTCGTGGGTGTCGAGGGCGTGGTCGTCGAGGTCCAGGCCGATCTCGAACCGGGGCTGGCCACCTTCACCCTCGTCGGCCTGCCCGACAAGAGCCTGGTGGAGAGCCGCGACCGGGTCAGGGCAGCGGTCGTCAACTCCGGTGTCGACTGGCCCCAGAAGAAGCTCACCGTCGGACTCAGCCCCGCTTCGGTGCCCAAGAGCGGCAGCGGGTTCGACCTCGCGGTCGCCTGCGCGGTGCTCGGGGCCGCCGAGCGGATCGACCCCCGCGCGCTCGCCGGACTGGTGATGATCGGCGAGCTGGGCCTGGACGGGCGCGTCCGACCCGTCCGCGGCGTCCTGCCCGCGGTCCTGGCCGCCGCGGACGCCGGATACCGCCAGGTCGTCGTCGCCGAGCAGACCGCCTCCGAGGCCGCCCTGGTCCCCGGTGTCTCCGTCCTCGGAGTCCGCTCCCTGCGCCAGCTCGTCGCCGTGCTCACCGACGAACCCGTCCCCGACGAGCCGCGCCCGGACGAGCACGGCTCCGACGCCGCCATGCTCGCCGGCCTCACCGTGCCCGGCGCGGGTACGGGGATCGCGGGGCTGGGGGGCGAACGCCCGGTGGACCTCGCCGAGGTCGCGGGTCAGGCAGCCGCCCGCAAAGCGCTGGAGGTGGCCGCCGCGGGACGCCACCACATCTTCTTCAAGGGACCGCCGGGCGCGGGCAAGACCATGCTCGCCGAACGGCTGCCCGGGCTGCTTCCGCCGCTCACCCCGAAGGAGGCGCTGGAGGCCACCGCCGTCCACTCCGTCGCCGGTGCGCTGCCGCCCGGTCAGCCGCTGGTCGAGCGGCCTCCCTACTGCGCCCCGCACCATTCGGCCACCACCGCTTCCCTGGTGGGCGGTGGCAGCGGTCTGCCCCGGCCGGGAGCGGTCTCCCTCGCCCACCACGGTGTGCTCTTCCTGGACGAGGCGGCCGAATGCAGCGCGCGGGTGCTCGACGCGCTGCGCCAGCCGCTGGAGTCCGGTCAGGTCGTCGTGGCCCGCGCCCAGGGCATGATGCGCCTGCCCGCCCGCTTCCTGCTCGTCCTCGCCGCCAACCCGTGCCCCTGCGGCCGGCACGGCTCCAGGGGCGGCGGCTGCGAGTGCAGGCCCTCGTCGGTCAGGCGCTACCGCGCACGGCTCTCAGGGCCCCTGCTGGACCGTGTCGATCTCCGGGTCACGGTCGAGCCCGTCACCCGCTCCGAGCTGACGGTCCCCGGCGCCCGGTCCGAGTCCACCGGGACCGTGGCCGCTCGGGTGCGCACCGCACGCGAGCGCGCCGCCGCCCGCTACGCCGGGACACCCTGGCACACCAACAGCGAGGTCCCCGGCCACGAACTGCGGACCCGGTGGCCGGCGGAGCCGGGGGCGCTCGGCCGGGCCGAGGAGGATATGGAGCGCGGTCTGCTCACCGCACGGGGCCTGGACCGAGTCCTGCGGGTCGCCTGGACCCTGGCCGACCTCGCCGGGCACGGCCGGCCCACCGCCGAGGACGTGGACAGTGCGCTGGAACTGCGCACCGGGGTACGGCGCGGCGCGGCACTCGCCGGAGGGCGGACGTGACCGGCCGCGAGGAGCGAGTGGCCCGTGCGGCGCTCACCAGGATCGGGGAGCCCGGAGACGAGACGGTGAACCGCTGGCTCGACCGGTACGGGGCGGTGGAGACCCTCAAGGCGTTCGGATCCGACTCCCCGCTGCCCGGAGCGTCCCGGACCCGCTGGGCCGGGCTGCGGCAGCGCGCGCGAGGGCTCGACCCCGAAGCCGACCTCGCCGGGATCGGCGCACTGGGCGGGCGCTTCGTCTGCCCTGGCGACGCCGAGTGGCCGAGCCAGCTGGACGATCTGGGTGACGGGCGCCCTGTGGGCCTGTGGGTGCGCGGCAGGGCCTCGCTGCGGATGTGGGCGCTGCGCTCGGTCGCCGTCGTCGGCTCCCGGGCCTGCACGGACTACGGCGCCCACATGGCCGCGACGCTCGGTTCCAGCCTGGCCGCCCGCGGCTGGACGGTGGTCTCCGGCGCGGCGTACGGAGTGGACGGCGCCGCACACAGCGGGGCTCTGGCGGTGGAGGGAGCGACCGTCGGCATCCTGGCCTGCGGGGTCGACGTGGCCTACCCGCCGGGCAACGGTGGGTTGATCCGGCGCATCGGGGAGCAGGGGCTGCTGGTGGCCGAACTGCCGCCCGGTGACCATCCCACCCGCAGCCGTTTCGTCCTGCGTAACCGGGTGATCGCGGCCCTCACCCGCGGCACCGTGGTGGTGGAGGCGGAGCTGCGCAGCGGCTCGCTGGTCACCGCGCGGCGGGCCCTCGGGCTGGGCAGGCTCACCATGGGTGTTCCCGGGCCGGTGACCAGCGGGCTGTCGGCGGGTGTCCACCAGCTCCTGCGCGGTGAGGGCATCGTCGTCACCGACGCCGCCGAGATCATCGAGCTGGTCGGCGCGATCGGCGAACTGGCCCCCGAGCGCCACGGGCCCGTGGTGCCGCGTGACCTGCTGTCCCCGGAGGCGGCACGCGTCCTGGAGATGCTGCCTGCCCGGAGTGCGCTCGGCGTCGCGGCGGTGGCGCGCGCCGCCGCTCTCACGGAGGACCGCGCGCTCGTCCGCCTTCAGGAACTGCGGTCACTCGGGTTCCTGGAACACAACGGTGACTACTGGCAGTTGGCGAAATCCGCCGACCAGCACACCGACCAACACACCAACAGGTGACGAGGCGGTCCTTGACCTGGGACGATCGAGTGAAAGGGTGAGAGCCATGATTGCTGAACGTTTCATTCCGTATGGCCCGGCCGAGCCGTTCAGGCCGCCCCGATAACCCCGGGGTGCGGGCAGCGGAACGTATCCGCGTATGCCCGACCACCCGCCCTTTGCGCTGAGCGATGACGCGGTCACGCTACGCTCCCAAGGTTCCCGGCCCCTCCGTACGCCCCGCCGGCGTCAGCGCACAGATCACGGCAGAACGGCTCAAGACGACGCATGCTCCATCACACCCCCGGGCCCGACCGCACGGCCGCGGCAGAACCGACTGCGGCCGACGGCGCTGCACGCCCTGCCCCGCCCAGATCGCTCGACGAACTATGGCGGTCGTACAAGGGCACGGGCGACGAGCGGTTGCGGGAACAACTGATCCTCCACTACTCGCCCCTGGTCAAGTACGTGGCAGGACGCGTGAGCGTCGGCCTGCCCGCCAACGTGGAACAGGCCGACTTCGTCTCCTCCGGGGTGTTCGGACTGATCGACGCCATCGAGAAGTTCGACCCGAGCCGCTCGATCAAGTTCGAGACCTATGCCATCACCCGCATCCGCGGAGCCATGATCGACGAACTGCGGGCGCTGGACTGGATTCCTCGCTCGGTGCGGCAGAAGGCCCGCGCGTTCGAGCGAGCCCACGCCGCACTGGAGGCGACGCTGCGGCGCACGCCGTCGGAGGCCGAGGTCGCCGACGAGATGGGAATCCCGCTGGAGGAGCTCCACGGCATCTTCAGCCGGCTGCCGCTTGCCAACGTGGTCGCCCTGGAAGAGGTGCTCCACAGCGGAGCGGAGGGCGGCGACCGACTGAGCCTCATGGACACCCTGGAGGACACGGCCGCCGACAATCCCGTCGAGATCGCCGAGGACCGCGAGCTGCGGCGGCTGCTGGCCCGGGCGGTCAACACCCTGCCCGAACGTGAGAAGACGGTGGTGACGCTCTACTACTACGAAGGGCTCACCCTGGCCGAAATCGGGCAGGTGCTGGGGGTCACCGAGAGCAGGGTCAGCCAGATCCACACCAAGTCCGTGCTGCAGCTTCGGGCCAAGCTCGCCGATGTCGGTCGCTGAATCGGTACTGCCCTCCCTACAGTGGGACCCGTGCCCAGGATTCGAGCGGCCTCTGTGGCCGAGCACCGGACGATGCAGCGCGACGCCCTGTTGGAGGCGGCGCGATCCCTACTGTCCGAAGGTGGCACGGAGGCCCTGACCTTCCCCGCGCTGGCGGCCCGTACGGGACTGGCACGCTCCTCCGTCTACGAGTACTTCCGCTCCCGCGCAGCCGTCGTCGAGGAGTTGTGCGCCGTCGACTTCCCCGTCTGGGCGGCGGAGGTGGAGGATGCCATAGGGCGGGCCGACACCCCCCAGGCGAAGGTGGAGGCTTACGTACGGCGGCAGTTGGCGCTGGCCGGCGACCGGCGCCATCGGGCCGTCGTGGCCATCTCGGCCGGTGAACTGGACCCCGGCGCCCGGGAGAAGATCCGCGCAGCACACGGCGGGCTGATCACCATGGTGGTGGACGCCCTCGCGGCCCTCGGCCATGACGAGCCGCGGCTGACGGCCACTCTGCTGCAGGGAGTCGTGGACGCCGCGGTCCGCCGTATCGAGCTGGGTGCCGCGGAGGACCCGGAACGGATCACGCGGGCCGCCGTGTCGATGGCGCTCCGCGGCGTCGCGGGCTGAGCCCCCTCCTCTCCTCCGGCCCCGCCGGGCACTTCGCCTCCGGGTGTACGCGCGCCGGGGCACGCCCGGCGCGCCCGGTCGTCGAACGCCGCGGCCCGCGGGGTCGGCTTCCCCGCGCGCAGCCGGGCATGGCGGCGCCGGGCCCAGAGAACGGCCACCAGCAGCACCAGGGCCGTCGTCCCCACCCCGGACGAACCGGCGGACGCGGAGTCCCGGACGGCCGTCATCCGCATCGCGTCGTCCTGCCGGCTCCCCGGCTCCTCCGGAAGCGGAACCCCCAGCACCGGCAGGAGCCGGGAGGGAGCGCGGCCGAGCAGGGAGAGCGGGTCCAGGTAGACATCGCCGCGGCGCAGCCCCCAGTGCAGGCACCCCGCCGGGCAGTGGAAGCCGTCCGCCTCCAGCACGCCCACCACGTCCCCCGCCGAGACCCTGTCGCCCTCGCGCACTCCCGCGCCGACCGGCTCGTACGTCGTACGCAGCGGAGGGGACCCCGTGCCCGTGAGTTCGATCGAGACCACCCCGCGTCCGGCGACCGTCCCCGCGAACGAGACCCGGCCCGCGGCCACCGCGCGCACCGGTTCCCCGGGACGAGCCGCCAGATCCACGCCGCGGTGGCCGGCCGACCACCGTTCGGGCGGTGGTTCCCAGCCGCGTCCGACCGCTCCCGGCACTGGTCTGACCCGGCCGGAGCCGGACGGGCCGTCTTCGGGAGCGGTACGGGCCGCGACCGCTTCCGCGGCGAGCGGCGGCGGCGCCAGGTGGACAACCAGACACAGCCCCAGGCAGAGAGACGGGAAAAGAGACAGGCAGAGGGGTAGGCGGCGCAGCGGCGCGGCGCGGAGTCGGCGTCCCATGGGCACAGCGTGGCGCGAATGCGCGCGACGGAGACGACCCGGGGCGGAAGCTGTGGAATACCGGCCGGTTGTGGACAACCGCGTCACCCGTCCCGGGGACGGCGCCGCCCGCCGCGGCGGCGCCCGCACTCATGCGTGTCGCCTGCCGCTTCCCCGGTCCCGTACACTTCTTGTGCGATCCGGGTCACCGGATCGACTTCGCACGCCCCGCCACCCTCCACAGGCGGCAGCGCACCTCGGTCCTCGAAGACGGCTTCGGTCCGTCCATTTCGCAGGCAAGCGCGTCGGGGCGTCAGGAGCGGCGACCGTCCGGCCGCCGTGTACAACCGAGTGATCCAAGGAGATACGGCCATGGCCGTCGTCACGATGCGGGAGCTGCTGGAGAGCGGCGTCCACTTCGGGCACCAGACCCGTCGCTGGAACCCGAAGATGAAGCGATTCATCTTCACCGAGCGCAACGGCATCTACATCATCGACCTGCTCCAGTCGCTGTCGTACATCGACCGCGCCTACGAGTTCGTCAAGGAGACCGTCGCCCACGGCGGCTCCATCATGTTCGTCGGCACCAAGAAGCAGGCCCAGGAGGCCATCGCCGAGCAGGCCGCGCGCGTGGGCATGCCCTACGTCAACCAGCGCTGGCTCGGCGGCATGCTGACCAACTTCTCGACCGTCCACAAGCGCCTGCAGCGCCTGAAGGAGCTCGAGCAGATCGACTTCGAGGACGTGGCCGCCTCCGGCCTCACCAAGAAGGAGCTCCTGGTCCTCTCCCGCGAGAAGGCCAAGCTGGAGAAGACTCTCGGCGGTATCCGCGACATGCAGAAGGTGCCCAGCGCCGTCTGGATCGTGGACACCAAGAAGGAGCACATCGCCGTCGGTGAGGCGCGCAAGCTCAACATCCCGGTCGTCGCGATCCTCGACACCAACTGTGACCCGGACGAGGTCGACTACAAGATCCCGGGCAACGACGACGCGATCCGCTCCGTCACCCTGCTCACCCGTGTGATCGCCGACGCCGTGGCCGAGGGCCTCATCGCCCGCTCCGGCGCCGCCGGCGAGGGCAAGGGCGAGAAGGCCGCCGGTGAGCCGCTCGCCGAGTGGGAGCGCGAGCTGCTCGAGGGCGACGCCCAGAAGGCCGCCGAGTCCAAGGAGGGCGAGGCCTCCGCCGAGACCCCGGCCCCCGCAGAGGCTCCGGCCGCCGAGGAGCAGGCCGCCCCCGCCGAGGGCGAGAAGCCGGCCGAGCAGGCCTGACCGACGCCGCAGGTGGTACGGCCGGGGGCAGTGCCATGAGCGCCGCCCCCGGCCGCATGCCCGTCCCGTAGATCGATCCATCCTCATCGACCTTTCGAGAAGAGATTCACCGACCATGGCGAACTACACCGCCGCTGACGTCAAGAAGCTCCGCGAGCTCACCGGCGCCGGCATGATGGACTGCAAGAAGGCGCTGGACGAGGCCGAGGGCAACGTCGACAAGGCCGTCGAGATCCTCCGTGTCAAGGGCCAGAAGGGCGTCGCCAAGCGCGAGTCCCGCACCGCCGAGAACGGTGCCGTCGTCTCTCTGATCGCCGACGACAAGAAGTCCGGTGTGCTGGTCGAGCTCAAGTGCGAGACCGACTTCGTCGCCAAGGGCGACAAGTTCCTCGCCGTCGCCAACGCCATCGCCGCCCACGTCGCCGCCACCTCCCCGGCCGACATCGAGGCGCTGCTCGCCTCCGAGATCGAGTCCGGCAAGAGCGTCCAGGTGTACGTGGACGAGGCCAACGCCACCCTCGGCGAGAAGATCGTCCTCGATCGCTTCGCGCAGTTCTCCGGCGGCTACGTGGCCGCCTACATGCACCGCACCAGCCCGGACCTGCCCCCGCAGGTCGGCGTCCTGGTCGAGCTGGAGCAGGAGAACGCCGAGATCGCCAAGGACGTCGCGCAGCACATCGCCGCGTTCGCTCCGAAGTTCCTCTCCCGCGAGGACGTCCCGGAGGAGACCGTCGCGAACGAGCGCCGCGTCGCCGAGGCCACCGCTCGCGAGGAGGGCAAGCCCGAGCAGGCCCTCCCGAAGATCGTCGAGGGCCGCGTGAACGGCTTCTTCAAGGAGAACTGCCTCCTGGACCAGCCTTTCGCCAAGGACAACAAGAAGTCCGTCCAGAAGGTCCTGGGCGAGGCGGGTGTCACGCTGAAGCGCTTCGCCCGCTTCCGCGTCGGCGCCTGATCCGTAGGTCCGCTCCCGGTTAGGGTCGGGTTACGGGGCCCGTCCCGGTGCGTGGCGCACTGAGCACAGGCGTGCACGGACCGGACGACCGCAGTTGTGACGAGGAGGCCATTGCCGCTTTCGGGGACCGAGAGGGACCACCGGCAATGGCCTCCTCACGCGTGTGCACGAGGAGATCCGCATGAAACAGGGCAACGACCCCGGAGGCAAAGCCCCCGGCAAAGACCGCGACCGCCGCCGCTTCCTGCTGAAGCTCTCCGGTGAGGCGTTCGCCGGCGGCGGGGGACTCGGAGTCGACCCCGACGTCGTGCACAAGGTCGCCCGTGAGATCGCGGCCGTGGTCCGCGACGGCGCCGAGATCGCCGTCGTCATCGGAGGCGGCAACTTCTTCCGCGGCGCCGAGCTCCAGCAGCGCGGCATGGACCGGGCCCGGTCCGACTACATGGGCATGCTCGGCACGGTCATGAACTGCCTCGCGCTCCAGGACTTCCTGGAGAAGGAGGGCATCGACTCCCGTGTACAGACCGCCATCACCATGGGGCAGGTCGCCGAACCGTACATCCCGCTGAGGGCCGTACGGCACCTGGAGAAGGGGCGCGTGGTCATTTTCGGCGCCGGCATGGGCATGCCTTACTTCTCCACCGACACCACCGCCGCCCAGCGCGCCCTGGAGATCGACGCCGAGGCGCTGCTGATGGGCAAGAACGGCGTGGACGGGGTCTACGACTCCGACCCGGCCACCAACTCCGACGCGGTGAAGTTCGACGCCCTGGAGTACGGCGAGGTCATCACCCGTGAGCTGAGGGTGGCCGACGCCACCGCCGTCACCCTCTGCCGCGACAACAAGCTCCCGATCCTCGTCTTCGAACTGCTGGCGGAGGGGAATATCGCCAGGGCGGTCCGGGGTGAGAAGATCGGCACGCTGGTGAGCGGCCAGGGCTCCCGGGCCTGACGCCGACGGCGGACACGAAACGACGTCCGTACGGGAGCCCCGCACACGGCGCCGTACGACAACACCGTGCCGCGCGATGGGCACGGTACGGGGATGGACAACAGCCTGCCGGTCGGACACCGTGCAGGGATCAGGGCTTTCCGGCTCAATTCATCGAACCAGGAGCACGTGGTGATCGAAGAGACCCTCCTCGAGGCCGAGGAGAAGATGGAGAAGGCGGTCGTCGTCGCCAAGGAGGACTTCGCCGCGATCCGCACCGGCCGTGCGCACCCGGCGATGTTCAACAAGATCGTGGCCGAGTACTACGGTGCGATGACCCCGATCAACCAGCTCGCGTCGTTCTCGGTGCCCGAGCCGCGCATGGCCGTGGTCACCCCGTTCGACAAAAGCGCGCTGCGCAACATCGAGCAGGCCATCCGTGACTCCGACCTCGGCGTCAACCCCTCCAACGACGGCAACATCATCCGTGTCGTCTTCCCGGAACTGACCGAGCAGCGCCGCCGCGAGTACATCAAGGTGGCCAAGGGCAAGGCCGAGGACGCCAAGATCTCCATCCGCAGCGTCCGGCGCAAGGCCAAGGAGGCCATCGACAAGGCCATCAAGGACGGCGACATCGGCGAGGACGAGGGCCGCCGCGCTGAGAAGGAGCTCGACGACACCACCTCCAAGTACGTCACACAGGTGGACGAACTGCTCAAGCACAAGGAAGCCGAGCTTCTCGAGGTCTGAGGTTTTCGAGGCTGCGATTTTCGTGAACGACTCATCCTGGGGAGCACCACCGCCGGGCGCCGGGCCCTCCGGTCGTCCCGGCCACCCCGCTCATCCCGGCCGCTTCGGATACCGGAGCACTCCAGAACAGGGTTTTCCCTCCCCGCTTCGCGCAGAGGTGGCCCGGGCCCCGGCGGGTTACGCGCACGAGGACGCCGACGCGTCGCAGACTCGGCGTATGCCCATCGTGCCCGAAGCCCCCGGCGGTGACCAGGACGATCGTGATGGCCGGGCGGCCGGGCGGCCGTTCGGCGGCCCCGTCCCCGGTGGCGGCCGGCCCGAGCCGCAGGCCGTACCCGGGGCGGAGCCCGCCACCCCCTCGCCCCGGGGTCGCTCCTCGGGCCGCAAACGGGCGGGCCGCGACCTGCGCGCCGCGATAGGGGTCGGCCTGGGGCTGGGCGCCGTCATCATCGGCTCGCTCTTCGTCTACAAGCACCTCTTCGTCGGCGTGATCGTCGCCGCCGTCGTGGTCGGGCTGTGGGAACTGACCTCCCGCCTCGCCGAACGCAAGCAGATCAGGGTGCCGCTGGTGCCGCTGGCCGTCGGCGGCGCCGCCATGGTCGTCGCCGGCTACGTCCGCGCCGCGGAGGGTGCCTGGGTGGCCACCGCGCTCACCGCCCTGGCCGTACTGGTGTGGCGGATGACGGAGGATCCCGCTCAGTACCTGCGGGATGTCACCGCCGGTGTCTTCGCCGCCTTCTACGTCCCCTTCCTGGCCACCTTCGTCGCCATGATGCTCGCCGCCGACGACGGCCCGCAGCGGGTGCTCACCTTCCTGCTGCTCACCGTCGTCAGTGACACCGGGGCGTACGCGGTCGGCTGGCGCTTCGGCACGCACAAGCTCGCCCCCCGCATCAGCCCCGGCAAGACCCGCGAGGGCCTGCTGGGAGCGGTGGTCTTCGCGATGGCCGCGGGCGCGCTGTGCACGCACTTCCTCATCGACGGCGGCACCTGGTGGCAGGGCCTGCTACTGGGCCTGGCCGCGGCCGCCAGCGCCACCCTGGGCGATCTCGGCGAATCCATGATCAAGCGGGATCTGGGCATCAAGGACATGGGCACCCTGCTGCCCGGCCACGGCGGCATCATGGACCGCCTGGACTCCCTGCTGCCGACGGCCCCCGTGGTCTGGCTGCTGCTGGTGGTCTTCGTCGGCGCGGGCTGACGACCCCGCCCCTCGTGACGCTTCGGGGTCCGCCGCACCGG
>NZ_JAJFAU010000041.1:1625-10721 GCF_022614595.1 Streptomyces sp. CNQ085 | reverse complement strand
GTGCGGCGGACCCCGAAGCGTCACGAGGGGCGACCGGTGCCGGGTGGCGTCCCCCGGGCGACGCCGGTGTTCGCCTCCGGGCGCGAGGGCGCGTTCCCGTAACGCCTGCGGCCCGGAGCGCCGCAACCGATCTGCGACACTGGACGGGTTATGCCTGCACCCGGAGAACTCACCTTTGCCGCGCCGCGCGGAGCCGCCAGGCCGCCGCGGCACCTCGCCGACCTCGCCCCGGCCGAGCGGCGCGAGGCCGTCGCCGCGATCGGCGAGAAGCCGTTCCGCGCCCAGCAGTTGTCGCGGCACTACTTCGCCCGGTACGCCACCGACCCCGCCACCTGGACCGACATCCCGGCCGCCGCGCGCGGGAGGCTGGCGGACGAGCTGCTGCCCGAGCTGATGACCGTGGTGCGGCACGTCAGCTGCGACGACGACACCACCCGCAAGACGCTGTGGCGGCTGCATGACGGGACTCTGGTGGAGTCGGTGCTGATGCGCTATCCGGACCGGGTCACCATGTGCGTCAGCTCCCAGGCCGGCTGCGGCATGAACTGCCCCTTCTGCGCGACCGGGCAGGCCGGGCTGGACCGCAACCTGTCCACCGCCGAGATCGTCCACCAGATCGTCGAGGGCATGCGCGCCCTGCGTGACGGCGAGGTGCCCGGGGGCCCCGCGAGGCTGTCGAACATCGTCTTCATGGGCATGGGCGAGCCGCTGGCCAACTACAAGCGGGTCATCGGCGCCATCCGCCGCCTCACCGACCCCGAGCCCGACGGCCTGGGCCTGTCCCAGCGCGGCATCACCGTCTCCACAGTCGGACTGGTCCCGGCGATCCACCGCCTGTCCGACGAGGGCCTCAAGTGCCGGCTGGCGGTCTCCCTGCACGCGCCCGACGACGAACTGCGTGACACCCTGGTGCCGGTCAACACCCGGTGGAAGGTCCGTGAGGTCCTCGACGCGGCCTGGGAGTACGCCGAGAAGTCCGGCCGCCGCGTCTCCGTCGAGTACGCCCTCATCCGGGACATCAACGACCAGGCGTGGCGTGCCGACCTGCTGGGCCGGCTGCTGGCGGGCAAGCGGGCGCACGTCAACCTCATCCCCCTCAACCCCACGCCCGGCTCCAAATGGACCGCCTCCCGGCCCGAGGACGAGCGCGCGTTCGTCGCCGGGCTGGAGGCGCACGGCGTGCCGGTGACCGTCCGCGACACCCGCGGGCAGGAGATCGACGGCGCCTGCGGCCAGCTCGCCGCCGCCGAACGCTGAGGACGCGACCGCCACTGGTACGGTGGCGGTGACCTCAGCGGTCGCACACAGTAGCGAAACAGTCAGAACACCAATACCGAAACAGCGAAGCCGACAGGGGAGCGCGTACGGCGCTGAGAGTGCGGTGTCGCCGGGATGAGCCGAGAGGCCGCCCGGGGAGCCGCAGACCCTCGGACCTGATCCGGTTAGTACCGGCGTAGGGAGTCAGAAGAAAGTGCACACCAAGCTCCGGCGCGCCCTCGGCGCCACCGTCCTCGGCACACTCACCCTCTCCGCCCTCACGGCGTGCGGCGGCTCACAGTCCTCCGGGGACGGCGGGGAGGAGGGGAAGGGCGGCAAGACGGTCACCCTGGTCGCCCACGACTCCTTCGCGGCCTCCGACGCCGTGCTGGAGGAGTTCACCGAACGGACCGGCTACAAGGTGGAGGTGCTGCGCGGCGGCGACGCCGGCTCCTCCCTCAACCAGGCGATCCTGTCCAAGGGCAACCCACAGGGCGACGTCCTCTTCGGCGTCGACAACACCCTGCTCTCCCGGGCCCTGGACAACGGCCTGTTCACGCCGTACGAGGCGGAGGGCGTGGCGAAGATACCCGCGCGGTACCGGCTCGACGCCGAGAAGCACCGCGTCACCCCCGTCGACTCCGGCGATGTCTGCGTCAACTACGACCGCGCCTACTTCGAGGAGCGCGGCATCGCCCCGCCCAGAACCCTCGACGACCTCGCCGAGCCCGCCTACAAGGACCTGCTGGTCACCGAGAACGCCGCCACCTCCTCGCCCGGCCTGGGCTTCCTGTTGGCCACCGTCGCCGAGTACGGCGAGAGATGGCAGGAGTACTGGAAGAAGCTGAAGGCCAACGGCGTCGAGGTCGTCGACGGCTGGGAGCAGGCGTACTACGACCGCTTCTCCGGCTCCTCCGGCGGCAAGGGCAAGGGCGACCGGCCGCTGGTCGTCTCCTACGCCTCCAGCCCGCCCGCCGAGGTCCTGGGCGCGGACCCCGAGCCCGAGCAGGCCCCCACCGGGGTGGCCACCGGCACCTGCTTCCGCCAGATCGAGTTCGCCGGGCTGCTCGAAGGCGCGGACAATCCGGCCGGCGGCAAGGCGCTGCTGGACTTCCTGATCGGCCGGTCCTTCCAGGAGGACCTGCCGTTGCAGATGTTCGTCAACCCCGTGCGCGAGGACGCGGAACTGCCCGAGGTCTTCACCCGCCACGGCGAGACGATCGACGACCCCCACACCATGGCCCCCGCGAAGATCGCCGAGAACCGCGAGGCGTGGATCAAGGCGTGGACCTCGGCCGTCGTGAGGTGAGGACCGGCATACGCGCGGGGACGGCGGCGCGCCTCGCGCTCGCGGCGGTGCCGGCCGTCTTCCTCGCGCTGTTCTTCGCCTACCCCGTCGCCGCCATCACCGCCCGCGGACTGTACGACGGCGGGCGGTGGCGCCCGGACCGGATCGCCGCCGTCCTCACCGACCCCGACATCGCCGGCGTGGTGTGGTTCACGCTGTGGCAGGCGGCGGCCTCCACCGCGCTCACCCTGCTGTTGGCGCTGCCCGGCGCGTACGTGCTCGCGCGCCTGGACTTCCCCGGCAGGCGGGTGCTGCGGGCGGCGGTCACCGTGCCGTTCGTGCTGCCCACCGTCGTGGTCGGCTCCGCCTTCCTGGCCCTGCTCGGCCGCGGCGGGCTGCTGGACCAGTGGTGGGGGGTGCGGCTGGACACTGGTGTCACCGCCATCCTGCTGGCCCATGTCTTCTTCAACTACGCCGTGGTGGTGCGGATCGTCGGCGGCCTGTGGGCGCAGCTCGACCCCCGCCAGGAGGAGGCCGCGCGGATGCTCGGCGCGGGCCGGTGGGCAGCCTGGCGCACCGTGACCCTCCCCGCGCTTCTCCCGTCGGTGGCCGCCGCCGCGCTGATGGTCTTCCTGTTCACCTTCACCTCCTTCGGGGTCGTCCAGATCCTCGGCGGCCCCCGCTACACCACGCTGGAGGTGGAGATCTACCGGCAGACCGCCCAGCTGCTGGACCTGCCCACCGCCGCCGTCCTGACCCTGGCGCAGTTCGCCGCGGTCGCCGCCCTGATGGCCTTCCACTCGCGCACCGTCCGCCGCCGAGGGGCGGCCCTGGGCCTGGTCGACGCCGCCCGTACCGCCCGCCGTCCGCGCGGGGTCGGGCAGCGGGCGCTGCTGGCGGGGGTGCTGGTCCAGGTCGCCGTGCTGCTGCTGGTCCCGCTCGCGGTGCTCGTCGAACGCTCCCTGAGCGGACCCGGCGGCTACGGGCTGCACCACTACCGCGCCCTGGGCTCGGCCGACGCGGCCGGCGGCACCTTCACCGTCGCCCCGCTGGAGGCGGTCGGCAACTCCCTGGCATACGCGGCCACCGCCACCGCCGTGGCCCTGGCCGTCGGCGTCCTGGCCGCGGTCGCCCTCACCCTGCGCGGCCCGGGCGGCCGGGCCGGGCGGCTGCTGCGCGGTCTCGACGCGCTGCTGATGCTCCCGCTGGGCACCTCGGCGGTCACCGTCGGCTTCGGTTTCCTCATCGCGCTGGACGCACCTCCGCTGGACCTGCGCTCGTCGTGGATCCTGGTCCCGCTCGCCCAGGCACTGGTGGGCATCCCCTTCGTGGTGCGGGCCCTGCTGCCGGTCCTGCGGGCGGTGGACGCCCGGCTGCGCGAGGCCGCCGCGGTGCTGGGCGCCTCGCCGCCGCGCGTGTGGCGCGAGGTCGACCTGCCGCTGGCGCGACGGGCGCTGCTGGTCGCCGCGGGCTTCGCCTTCGCCGTCTCCCTGGGCGAGTTCGGCGCCACCGTCTTCATCGCCCGAGCCGACGCCCCCACTCTGCCCGTCGCCGTCGCCCGCCTGCTGGGCCGGGCCGGGGAGGCCAGCTACGGGCAGGCCATGGCGCTCAGCACGATCCTGATGCTGCTGTGCGCGGCGACCCTGCTGGCGCTGGAGGGCGTCCGCACCGACCGATCGGGAGAGCTGTAGGGATGGCCTCGCTGCGACTGGACGGCGTCACCGTACGCTTCGGGAGGCACACCGCCCTGGACGCCGTGGACCTCGACGTCGCCGAGCACGAGATCGTCTGCGTGCTCGGCCCCTCCGGCAGCGGCAAGTCCACCCTGCTGCGGACCGTCGCGGGACTGACCCGGCCGGACTCCGGGCGGGTGCTGCTCGCCGGCCGTGACCAGCGGGGGGTGGCCCCGCACCGGCGCGGAGTGGGCCTGATGTTCCAGGACCACCAGCTCTTCCCCACCCGTGACGTCGGGGGCAACGTCGCCTTCGGTCCGCGCATGCGCGGCGAGCCGCGTGGGGAGATCCGGGAGCGGGTCGGCGAACTGCTGGAACTGGTCGGTCTGCCCGGGGCGGGGAAACGGCCCGTGGCAGTCCTCTCCGGCGGCGAGCAGCAGCGTGTCGCGCTCGCCCGCGCGCTCGCGCCCAGCCCCGGTCTGCTGATGCTGGACGAGCCGCTCGGCCAGCTCGACCGGTCCCTGCGCGAGCGGCTCGTGGTGGAGCTGCGGCAGCTCTTTCGCCGTCTGGGGACCACCGTGCTGGCCGTCACCCACGACCAGGGCGAGGCGTTCGCGCTCGCCGACCGGGTGGTGGTGATGGAGGCCGGGCGGATCGCCCAGACCGGCAGCCCGGTGGACGTGTGGCTCCGGCCCGCCTCGGAGTTCGTCGCCCGCTTCCTGGGCTTCACCAACCTCGCCGCCGCGACCGTGCGGGGGCGGAGCGCCGACACCCCCTGGGGCGCGGTACCCGTACCGCCCGGCACGCCGGAGGGGGCGTGCACTCTGCTGGTGCGCCCCGCGGGGGTACGGCTGGCCGCGTCCGGCGAGGGACTGCCGTGCACCGTCACCGCACGCACTCTGCGCGGTGGGGGCTCCTCGGAGATCTCCTTGCTGCTCGCGCCGGAACGCGGTCCCGCGCTGGAGGCGTCCTGTCCCCTGCACAAGGCGCCCGAACCCGGTACCGCCGTGTCCGCCACCTTCGACGCCGGCGAGGTGGTCACCCTGCCCGCGGGGTGAGCGTGAACGGGGTGAGAGTGAACAGGCGGGGCCGGACGGTGCGGGGTCCGGTCTACCGCGCCAGCGGCACCGAGGCCAGCTCCGCCACCAGCCAGGCCACCGACACCAGCACACCCAGCAGCGCAGCCGTCCGCAGTACGGCGGCGGCACGCAGCAGCCGCCGCGGTACGCCGAGCCGCCGCAGTCCGTCGTTGGCGGGGGCACGGGCCGCACGCAGATCCGACGCCGCGCTCAGCGCGCCCGCCACCGCGCACACCACGACCACCGCCGTCCCCAACGCGGCCAGCGGCCCCATGGCCGCCCCGCCGCCGAGGACCGTGCCCGGCTCGCGCAGCCGTACCGCCGTCAACGCCCCCGCCGTCACCGCGCACAGCACCCCCGCCGGGTGGCCCACGCGCGGCGCCTCCTCCCGCAGCACCCGGCCCGACAGCAGCCGCAGCGCCCCCGGCCGGCCGGCCGCCAGCAGCAGCCCGCACAGGTGGACCAGACCCGGACCGGCCAGCACCAGTCCTGCGGCGATCAACAGCCAGCCGGCCACGATTCCCGGGCCCAGGGCGTCCGGCGAGCCCGGCAGCGGCGCCCGCGGGACGGCGGAGGCGATGAGCCGCTCGGCGGCGTAGGTCTCCAGGGCCAGGCCGGTCGCGGTGGCCGCCACGCCCCAGGGCAGCCCGGCGGGCACCGGCGGCTGGCGGGGTAGGGCCGCGGGTGGTTCCGGCCGGTGGCCGCGGTACGCCGCCCGCATACGGACGGCCACCGCGCTCGCCCCGGCCGCGGCCAGCGGCGGCACCGCCAGCAGCGTCAGGGCCGCGGCTCGCGGCAGCGGACGCCCGGCGCCCAGCAGTTCACCCGCCGCTCCGGCCAGCGGCGCCCCTTCCAGGGCTCCGCCGAGCGCGCCACCGGGCACACCGGCGAGCACACCGGCGAGTCCGCCGCGCAGGTGGAGGAAGACGGGCAGGGCCAGCGCGCACCCCAGCGCGCAGTACAGACCCGCGGTGAGGGCGGCCAGCAGCGGCAGCCGCGCGGACCCCACCCCGACCGCGTCCAGTCCTGCCCGGGGACGCGTGCTCGGGTCACCACGGACGACGGCGACGGCGAGGTGCACACATGCGGCCAGCGGCACAGCGCACCACAGCAGCCGGCCCGCCGCCCCGGGCCGCCCCGGATGGGCGACGGCATGGCCCAGCGCGCTCAGCAGCAGGAATCCCACGGCTCCGGCGGCACAGGCGACCAGCGCCCGCCGCACCAGCGCCGAGGGGCGGAAGGTGCGTACTAGGCGGAGAGCGAGCACGCTGCCCCGCCTTTTGGACCGGTTCCTGCGGACACGTCCGTGGGCGGCGGGGCGTCGGCGCCCACCCGACGGCCGTCCACGAGTGTGATCGCACGGTCCGCCACATCCGCCACCCTGGCGTCATGGCTGGCCAGCACCACCGTGATCCCGTGCGAGCGGGCCGCGGTGGTCAGGGTGCGCAGCACCCGGGCGCGATCGGCCTGGTACAGCGGCGCGGTCGGCTCGTCGGCGAAGACCACCGCCGGGGAGTGCGCCAGCGCACGGGCGACGGCCACCCGCTGCCGCTGCGCCTGCGGCAGTTCACCCGGCCGGCTGCGCGCGCAGTACCCGACGTCCAGCCGCTCCAGCCACTCGCACGCCGTGCGGCGGGCCCGGCGTCGCCCGGTCCCCGCCAGCAGCAGCGGCAGCGCGGCGTTCTCCCAGACCGTCAGCTCCGGCAGGAGGTGGGGCTCGCTGCCGACCCAGCCGAAGCGGTCGCGCCGCAGTCGATCGCGGGCCGGTGCGGGCAGGGCGTGCAGGGGGACGCCGTCGAACCACACCTCGCCCCGCGCCGGCACCAGCCGCCCCGACAGGCAGCCCAGCAACGTGGACTTGCCGCAGCCGCGCGGCCCGGTGACGGACAGGACCTCGCCCTCGCGGACCCCGACGCACACGTCCAGCAGCGCGGGCGAGCCCTCGTGCTCGTGGTGCAGTCCGCGCGCCCGGAGCAGCTCCTCGGGTGCAGCCACCATGACGGGCACCTCCGCTCCTCGCCTTCGGGTCGTGCCTCCTCCCCGACGGGGTGCAACGAGCGCCAGGGGGATCGGTCACTGGCACGGTACGGACCGCGGCTGCGGCCGGGACGGCGGCGGGCGCGGGAGCCGCCCAGTTTCCTCCGAATGGTCCTTCGAAGAGTCCTCTCCAGGATTTACGCCGTTCGGGTGCCGGGAACGGAAGAAATCCCGGACGGGCGGGTGTGCCCAAAGCGTTCTCCGATGGTTAGGGTGGGTGTCCCACTCATCGGACAACAGAGCAGGAGTGCGCGAAGATGGGTACCGAACTGCGTCGGCTGCGCAACCACATCGACGGGGAGTTCCAAGACGCCGCCGGCGGGCGCACCACCGAGGTCGTCAACCCGGCGACCGGCGAGGCGTACGCGACGGCACCGCTGTCCGCCGCCGCCGACGTCGACGCCGCCATGGCCGCCGCCGAGGCCGCCTTCCCGGCCTGGCGCGACGCCACTCCCGGTACCCGCCAGACCGCCGTGCTCAAGATCGCCGACGCGATCGAGCGGCGTGCCGACGAGCTGCTGGCGGCCGAGTGCGAGAACACCGGCAAGCCGCTGGAGCTGACCCGGCAGGAGGAGCTGCCGATGATGCTCGACCAGATCCGCTTCTTCGCCGGCGCTGCCCGCCTGCTGGAGGGCAAGTCCGCCGGCGAGTACATGGAGGGCATGACCTCCTTCGTACGGCGCGAGCCGGTCGGCGTCTGCGCCCAGGTCGCGCCGTGGAACTACCCGATGATGATGGCCGTGTGGAAGTTCGCCCCGGCGCTGGCCGCAGGCAACACCGTCGTCCTCAAGCCCTCGGACACCACCCCGGCCTCCACTGTCCTGCTCGCCGAGATCATCGGCGGGGTGCTGAAGGAACTGGACCTGCCCGCCGGGATCTTCAACGTCGTCTGCGGCGACCGCGACACCGGCCGACTGATGGTCGAGCACCGCGTCCCGGCGATGGCCTCCATCACCGGCTCGGTCCGCGCCGGTACGGAGGTCGCCGGCAGCGCGGCCAGGGACGTCAAGCGGGTCCACCTGGAGCTGGGCGGCAAGGCCCCCTGCGTCGTCTTCGAGGACGCCGACATCCCGGCCGCCGTCGAGGGCATCCGCGACGGCGGCTTCTTCAACGCCGGACAGGACTGCACCGCGGCCACCCGCGTACTGGTCCACGAGTCGGTCCACGACGAGTTCGTCGCGGCCCTCACCAAGGCCGCGGCCGAGGTGAGGACCGGCGACCTCGACGACGAGGACTGCTTCTACGGGCCGCTGAACAACCCCACCCACCTGGAGAAGGTCACCGGCTTCATCGAGCGCCTGCCCGACCACGCCAGGGTCGAGACCGGCGGCCACCGCGTCGGCGACCGGGGCTACTTCTTCGCCCCGACGGTGGTCTCCGGTCTGCGGCAGGACGACGAGATCGTCCAGAACGAGGTCTTCGGCCCGGTCATCACCGTCCAGAGGTTCACCGACGAGGCCGAGGCCGTGCGGTGCGCCAACGACGTGGAGTACGCTCTGGCGTCCTCGGTGTGGACCAAGGACCACGCCCGCGCCATGCGGATGTCCAGGGTGCTGGACTTCGGCTGTGTGTGGATCAACACCCACATCCCGCTGGTCGCCGAGATGCCGCACGGCGGCTTCAAGAGGTCCGGCTACGGCAAGGACCTCTCCGCGTACGGGCTGGAGGACTACACCCGCGTCAAGCACGTGATGACGGCTCTCTGACGCCCCTCGCGTGCCCGGCGGCGAAATCGCGGCCCTCCCGGCCGGGAGGGCCGCGG
>NZ_JAJFAU010000041.1:0-1615 GCF_022614595.1 Streptomyces sp. CNQ085 | reverse complement strand
GAACACCACCGCACACCGCATCAGACGGAAAGCCGTAGCGGCCGCGGCGACCGACGTCAGCCCCGCCAGGAGGCCAGGTACGCGTCGATCTCGGCCAGCAGGGACGACTTGACCTGCGCGGTCGCGAACGAGGCGGTCACGGCGTTCCTCGCCAGCTCCGCCACCCCGGCCGCGTCCAGCCCCAGCAGCCGGGCGGCGATCCCGTACTCGGTGCACAGGTCGGTGCCGAACATCGGCGGGTCGTCGCTGTTGACGGTGACCAGCACCCCGGCCTTGACCATCTCCGCGATCGGGTGCTCGTCCAGCGAGCCCACGGCGCGGGTGGCGACGTTGGAGGTCGGGCAGACCTCCAGCGGGACACGGTGCTCGGCCAGGTACGCCAGCAGCTCCGGGTCGCGTACGGAACTGGTGCCGTGCCCGATGCGCTCGGCGCGCAGGAAGTCCAGCGCGTCCCGGACGGTCCGCGGCCCGGTGGTCTCGCCCGCGTGCGGGACGCTGCGCAGACCCTCGGCGATCGCGCGGTCGAAGTACGGCTTGAACTGCGGGCGCGGCACTCCCACCTCCGGACCGCCCAGCCCGAAGGAGACCAGGCCCTCGGGGCGCAGCTCGCAGGCCAGCCGGGTGGTCTCCTCGGCTGCCGTCGGCCCCGCCTCGCCGGGTATGTCGAAGCACCACCGCAGGGTGACGCCCAGCTCGGCGGCCGCGGCCCGGCGGGCGTCCTCGATGGCCTCCATGAAGGCGCGCTCGGGTATGCCGCGCCGCGTCGAGCTGTAGGGGGTGACGGTCAGCTCCGCGTAGCGGATGTTCTGGCGGGCCATGTCCCGGGCGACCTCGTAGGTCAGCAGCCGGACATCCTCGGCGTCGCGGATCAGGTCGACCACGGAGAGGTAGACCTCGATGAAGTGGGCGAAGTCACTGAAGGTGAAGAACTCCGCCAGGGCCTCCTCGTCGGCCGGGACCGCGGAGTTCGGGTGCCGGGCGGCCAGCTCGGCCACGATGCGGGGGGAGGCCGATCCGACGTGGTGGACGTGGAGTTCGGCCTTGGGGAGGCCGGCGATGAACGAGGACAGGTCACCGCTGCCGGGGCTGGGCAAGATTCCTCCAGATGGACGGGGGCGCGCTCATGGTAGGCGGAGGCCGGGCGCGGCGCACGCACGCCTGCGATGGCCCGACATGTGAAGGGGAGGGGCCATGCCTTCACAGCACGTCCCGGGAGCCGTCCGGCGGTCCCGTGCGATCGCCGCCCCCGCCGGACCCGCCGGGAGCGGTGAGGACGGCGGCCAGCAGCGGCACGCCCAGACACCAGCTGCCCAGCACGTCCAGCGGCCAGTGGTACCCCCGCCACACCAGTCCCGCGCCCACCGCGGCGCACACCAGCACGGCCGCCGCCGGCAGCGCCCACCGGGCCCATCGCAGCCGCGCGCGGACGCGGGGCAGCACCAGCAGCGCGACCGCACCGTAGGCGACCACGGCCGTCGCCGCGTGGCCGGAGGGGAAGTAGCCGGTGCCGCCGAGTGGACCGGGCCGGCCGGTCAGCGCTTTCAGCGGCGCCACCAGGAGCGGTACGGCGGCCATCGCCGCGGCGGCCGCCGGGACCGCCGGCGGCGGGCGGCGG
>NZ_JAJFAU010000005.1:63247-77880 GCF_022614595.1 Streptomyces sp. CNQ085 | reverse complement strand
GGGCGGGCCCGCCGGCCGGGACACGGCGCGGCGGCGCCGGCGCGGCGGCAGCGTGTCGCTGGGGCTGCCCTGCCCGGTCTCCGCCTCCGTGCCGGTCGCGGCGGGCACGGCGGACGTGGTCTCGATGTTCTCCGCGGGTGTGGACTCCGCGGATTCCGTGGATTCGCGCATGCGGGCGGTTCTCCCGTTCACGCTCCCGGGCGCCGTGCCTCGATCCGGCCGGGCTCCGCCTCTTGTGCGCGGCCCGCTGTCCGGGGCGCGGGCGCCGCACGGGAGCTGTCGTCTCGCTCGCCGGTTCCGTGCCGTCGGGCTCGGACACGGCGAAAGTCTGCTGGTGGATGCGCCTGCCTGACGGCCGGACCCGGGTGGCTCCCTGGTGCCTCGCACATCGGCGGCGCGGCGGCGGCGGCCTTACGCGGTACCGTCCGGCACCGTCGCGGCGGGGGTTGCGTCGCGGTCGGGCGCAAGCGGATCGGTCACCGTGCCGGTCTCCTCATCGAGCGGCCCCTGCGCCAGCCTGGTCACCGCTGCGGGGACCGGCGGCGCCAGGTCGGCCGTAGCTCGGAGGCCGGACAGGACGTCGTCGGGTCGTACGGCAGGTGTCAGGTGCCGTACCACCAGGCGCAGTATCGCACAGGGTCCCTCGCCGAGCCTATCGGACCCGGCCGGGGCGGCCTCCAGCGAGGCCACGGCGGCACGCGTGTCGAAGGTGCGCACGCCCTTCTTGGTCTGCCTGCTGACCTCGACGGACTCCGCCGCGAGGAAGACCTCCGCCGCCTTGCGGGCCTCCTGCGGCTCCACCCCGTCGAGCCGCAGCTCCCAGCGGGAGGCCGTCAGACGGTCGGCGAAGCCGCTGGTGTGCGCCTCCACCGCGTCGACGACGTCGAGTCCGTCGGGCAGCGACCCGTCGAGCAGCCGCAGCAGCGCCTCCGGGTCGCGCCGCTCGGTGAGGGCGATCTCCAGGTACTCGGCCTCGCTGCCCGTGCCGGTCGGCGCCGCGTTCGCGTACGAGACCTTCGGGTGCGGGGTGAAGCCCGCGGAGTACGCCATGGGCACCTCGGCCCGGCGCAGCGCCCGCTCGAAAGCGCGCTGGAAGTCGCGGTGGCTGGTGAACCGGAGGCGGCCGCGTTTGGTGTAACGCAGGCGGATGCGCTGCACCGCGGGTGCGGGCGGCGGGCCTTCGGGCTGTCGCTTGCCCAGGATCCTTCTCCTTGCTGCGGGGTGGCGCGACAAGCGCCCCTCGGTCGAACACTGGAGGCCGGGCCGTCCCCGCCGGTGCGGGGCCGGTAGGCCCGTACCTGCCCACCAGCCTACTCGCCGGCGGCTTGGGCCTCTCCCGGCCCGGCCCTCCGCACCCGCGGCGCGGCCGGTCCCGTGGCGATCCAGTACCGCAGTTTCTTCCCCCGCCGGTCCTCGAAGACACCACCGCACTTCTCGACGACGCGGCGGGAGGCTGTGTTGGTGTCGTCGCAGGTGACCAGCACCGGGTCGATGCCGACGGAGTGGACGACGGGCAGGGCGGCGCGCAGCATCGCGGTGGCGTGGCCGCGGCGGCGGGCGGAGGCCCGGACGTCGTAGCCGATGTGGCCGCCGTAGTCGAGCAGGAAGCCGTTGAGCCTGTGACGGACGGCGATACGGCCGAGGTAGGTGTCGCCCTCGACCCACCACAGGGTGGTGCACGGGACGTGGCCCTCGGGGCGCGGGCCGTCCTCGTCGGCGTCGGCGCGGACGGCGGCGGCGTACTCGGCGAAGACCTCCGGGTCCTCCCAGCGCCCGCCGTAGCGGAGGATGTCGCGGCCGAGCATCGAGTTGTCCTCCCGCACGCCGCGGCCCTCGGCCTCGAACTCCTTCATCGCCTCCAGGAAGGAGGCGTGGACGCGGGGGCCGGGGAGGATCAGCTCGGGCATGCGGCCAGTGTGTCAGCGCGCCCCGCCCCCGGCCAGCGGATGCCTCTGGCCGGGCCTTCCCGCCGATGCGGCCCGTCATCCGCTGTCAGAGGTGGATGCCCGCCCTCTTCGCCAGAGTGTTGATCCTCGGATTGCTCCGCCGGTGCAGGGAGACGAGCACCCTGCTCAGTTCCTGACTGGTGGGGTGGACCTTCGCCATCTGCGGCGCGGCGTTCCAGGCCGCCATGAGGGAGTCCACCGCGCCGTCCCGGTCCTTCAGGGCCAGTTTCGCCCTGGCGATGTTCATGTGGAGAGGGCCGATGCGGGTCGCGGGCAGCGAGTACCCGTTGCGGAGGTACCTCTCCGCGTCCTCCAGCGCCTCGGCGTTCCTCTTCAGATCGACCCGGGTCGCCACCACATGGGTGACCGTGTTCTCCGGACCGAAGTGCACGCCCTGCACGTTGACATCGGTGCCGACGGCCTCCGCGGCCTTTCGTGCGGCCTTGATGTGCCGCTCGGCGGTCCGGTCGTCCCGCAGCCGGCCCGCCAGCGTCATCCCCCTGAGGTGCAGCAGCCCCAGGGCGAGGTGGCGCGGCCTGCCCCACATGGTGGATTCGGCGAGCACGACCGCATGGTCCACCAGGGCCAGCCCTCCGGCGAAGTCGCCGCCGTTGAGGAAGGTTCCGGCCTCGTCACGGGCCGCCACCGCGCGGGTCAGGGCGTTCGCCCGCTCCGCCGCCTGCACCTGCCTGGTGACCGCCAGCTCCGCGAGTGTCATCCAGCGGTGCCGGGCCGCCAGCCAGTAGACCGCGCTGTACACGTCGGCGACCTTCGCCCAGTCCTCGGGCAGTCCTGTGCCGTGGGCGTGGTCCTGCACTCGCCGCAGCAGACCGGGCAGGGCCCGGGTCACGGCGGAGAGGTCGGCGTCACCGCGCAGACGGAACAGCTCGGCGAGATCCCGCTCGAGCCGGTCACCCCGGACGGGCTCACCGGTCGGGAGGTCGAAGCGCCGCATGACGCTCCGCAGCTCGTTCAGCCGGTCCTCGTCGCCGGCCCGTACCAGAGCCTGTCCCAACAACTCGTCCAGCGTGATCCCGAAGGCGTTCGCGAGCGCCGCTCCCATGCTCTGGGTGAGCGGCCGGTCGCCTCGCTCGATCTTCCCGAGCATCGACTTCGACATACCGGCCCTGACGGCGAGCTGATCCTGCGGCCAACCCCGCCGCAGACGCAGAACCTTGACGTTCGCGCCGGGCCCGGGCGTGGTGATCTCCGCACTCATGCGCCATGTCTTCCTGGTCGGTTGTCCCGGTCTCCATGCTCTCAGGGGCTTCTACCCATGCCTTGGGTTGTGCACTTCTTGTGCGCCTTCACAACACGCATCTGTCGTTGACTGATTACGGAAAGCGACAACAGGCGACGAGCGGCAAGCTGGGGGCCTAATGATGACGATCTCGGTATACCGGGTGTCCGCTGACGGCAGGCGACGGACAGTCAAGCGTACGCACACGGTAAAGCCGGTCGACCAACCTCCGAAGACAGACCGCTGGCCCCCGTGCCAGTGCCTCCGGTGCCGAAGGGGAAGCCTGCGCCCCGTCCCGCCCACCGCGTAGTGAGTGCCTTCAGCCCTCTGCCGGGAGCGGCGCCGCACCCCCCGAGCGGCCGTCCGTGCCCAGCGCAGGCGGACGAAAGGCACGTATGGACCACAGGCATGTGCTGGTTGTACTGCCGGCGCTCACACATTCCCGTGATCTGGCTCGGGCCTGTGACCTCTTCCGGGATACAGGCGCCGTTCTACGGATGCCGTGAGTGCATCGCCGAACTGGACCACATGGTCTGGGCCTATGTGGAAGCGAAGGACCGCCTCTGATCTCCCGCCTCCCTGGCACGTAGGCCGCCACCAACCCCACGGCAGAGGCTGGTTGCCACGGAGGCGGGGTTCCACCCCGCTCCGGGCGCGCCCGGTTGATGGACAGGTCGAGCGCGACCCGGGCGGGTTCACCCGAACATCACTGCGAAACCCACTATGGAGGACAACGTGTTCAATCACTCGGATCGGCTCCCGACCGATTCACCGGTGCCCCAGGGGCATGCAACCGCCGTTCCGTGGGGCGTTCGGAGGATGGCCCCGTACCCGGCCTTGGCGCCCGGCTACGCGCGAGCCGAGATCGACCCCACGACGCAGACTGCCCGCTACTTCGACCACAGCGGGCAGGTCATGGAGATGCCCGGACATGGCACCAGCACCGGCACGAACCCGGCCACAAACACCGGCAACCCGTCGGACGGCTCCGGGCCCGGTGGCTCCGGTGGCGGTGACCAGGACACCGGGAACGACAGCGACCAGTGATCAATGACGGCCCGGTGCTGGTCGTCACCATGATCGACGACCCTACGACCGACCTGGTGATCAACGAGCCGCACAACCGGGGCACCCCGGTCGTGCGGCTCGACTCCGGGGACTTCCCCGCCACCTTGTCGGTCGCAGCAACCATCACTGAAGAGGGCGTCAGTGGAACCCTGGTCACCCCGACCCGCGCCGCAGACCTCTCCCACGTCCGCTCCCTCTACTACCGGCGTCCTTCGGGCTTCGCCTTCCCGCACCTCAATGAGCAGGACGCGCGGTTCGCCGTCACACAGGCCCGTTACGGACTCGGTGGCGTCCTCGCGTCCCTGCCCGGCTGTCTGTATGTCAACCACCCCACCGCATCGGAGACGCCGAGTTCAAGCCCCCGGGGCTCGTCGCTGCGGCGCAGTGCGGCTTCAAGGTCCCCAACACGATGGTCACTTCCGGCCCCGAAGCGGCAAAAAGGTTCGTCAAGGACCACGGCCCTGCCATCTACAAGCCCCTGTCCACTCCGCTGTACCGCGTGGACGGGGCGTCCTGCACCGTGGAGGTCGGGGAAGTCACCGCCGACCAGCTGGACGAACAGGTGGCCGGCACCGCCCATCTCTTCCAGAGGCGCGTGGACAAGGTCGCCGATGTTCGGGTGACGGTGATCGGGGACCGGATCTTTCCCGTCCGTATCGACTCCGGCCTTCTGGACTGGCGAACGGACTACGGCAAACTCTCCTACCGCGTCGTCAAGCCCCCGGACGGCCTCGAAGCCGCGCTCAGGCGCTACCTCGCTTACTTCGGGCTGGTCTTCGGCGCATTCGACTTCGCCCTTGACCGCCACGGTGCATGGTGGTTTCTGGAGTGCAATCCGTCCGGCCAATGGGCCTGGCTGGAGCCGCCTACCGGGCTGCCCATGGTCTCCGCCATGGCCGACCTGCTGGAGCGTCATCCGCGATGACCACCGACAAGATCCTTCGTGAAGCACTGGCCGACCACATCACGGCCAGCGGCGATCTTCGTTCACCGGAGTGGCGTCAAGCCGTCCTCGGCATTCCACGGCACGAGTTTCTGCGCGGAGGCTTCTTCCGGCGCACGGACGAAGGGGGCCGTACGGGCTGGGAGCCGGTTGGGCCGGAGAACCCGGCCTGGCTGTCGGCCTGCTACTCCGACGACTCGCTGGTGACCCAGGTCGCCGGAACCGTCATGCCGACCGACATCGAAGGCCGGATCTACCGGCAGCCGACCAGTTCGAGCACCTTGCCCGGCCTCGTGGTCCGGATGCTGGAGGAACTGGACGTCGGCGACGGCATGAGCGTCCTGGAGGTCGGCACAGGGACGGGATACTCCACGGCGTTGCTCTGTCACCGCCTGGGCGACGAGCTGGTGGCCTCTGTCGAAGTGGACGCGGAGGTCTCAGGCCGCGCCCGAGTCGCCCTGGGACGGGCCGGCCACTTCCCCGACCTTGTCGTGGGTGACGGTCTCAGGGGGCACCCCGAGGGCGCTCCCTACGACCGGCTGATCGCCACCTGCGGCGTTCTGCACATCCCTGCCGAGTGGATCGCACAGGTGAGGCCGGGCGGGCAGATCCTCGCCACGGTGGGCGGCTGGCTCTACTCCTCGGAGCTGGCACGCCTCACCGTGCGGCAGAACGGCACGGCGACGGGACGCCCGCTGGGCGGTGCCGTCTCCTTCATGCTCGCCCGTCCACAGGTCCCCCACCGCTGGGGGTCCTGCCCGACATGAGTGAGGGAGAGGAGCGGGAAACCCACCTGCCGGACGATCCCCTGGAGGACTGGACAGCACGGTTCGTCGCGCAGCTCGCCGCGAAGCCCGAATCGGCCGAATGCGCATCGTGCACGCCTACGGCCCCCGACGCGGTGAACATGTGGATCCCGGCCAGCCGAGGTTGGTCGAGCGGTGGAACGGATCATCGTGGGAGTTCTTCACGATGGCCGACAACCTGACTCATGCCCGCAGGATCGTCCGGCCTCCCACCGAGCAGGTATCCCGGGAAGAGACCCCTGAGCCTCCTGCCGACCCCCTGGCTCCCGGACGCGGCCGACACCGTAAGCCACGATGAACGAGGACCGGCACGTCGGTGGCCGCTCCGAGGTCATGCACACCGAAGAGCCCCGGTAGTCGCGGGAACTCATAACCGAGGGCAGAAGCTACGGCGCCATCACCCAGGCGCTGTGAGTGGTGCGGACGACCGCCTGTCGAGCGCTGACGGGTGTGGAGGCGTGAGCATGCGGTGGAGGAGCGTCTGAACAGATGCGTCCCGCAGCGCCCACAGCTTTCCCCTCACATCGACAGCCGGTGTCCCGATTGATGCTTCCGGCCTTCGGGCAGCGGGGCCGAGGTCCCTGGCTTTCCGGAACGGGAAAGCCTCTCGTCCGTGCGGGAACCGCACCTCACGACGAGCGGCATGCGGCCAGTGTGTCAGCGCGCCCCGCCCCCGGCCAGAGGGTGTCTCTGGCCGGGGGTGGGGCCGCGGTGCCCGCGGGCGGGCGGCGGGCTACTTGTTGACGACCGTCAGCGGGAGCAGCTTCTTGCCCGTGGGGCCGATCTGGATGGAGGTGTCCATCGCCGGGCACACGCCGCAGTCGAAGCAGGGGGTCCAGCGGCAGTCCTCGACCTCGGTCTCGTCGAGGGCGTCCTGCCAGTCCTCCCACAGCCAGTCCTTGTCCAGACCGGAGTCGAGGTGGTCCCAGGGCAGGACCTCCTCGTAGGTGCGCTCGCGCGTGGTGTACCAGTCGACGTCCACGCCGTGGGGGGCCAGAGCGCGCTCGGCGCACTCCATCCACAGGTCGTAGGAGAAGTGCTCGCGCCAGCCGTCGAAGCGGCCGCCGGCCTCGTAGACGGCGTGGATGACGTCGCCGACGCGCCGGTCGCCGCGCGAGAGCAGGCCCTCGACGATGCCGGGCTTGCCGTCGTGGTAGCGGAAGCCGATGGAGCGGCCGTAGCGCCTGTCGCCGCGGATCCTCTCGCGCAGCTTCTCCAGGCGGGCGTCGGTCTCCTCGGCCGACAGCTGCGGGGCCCACTGGAAGGGGGTGTGGGGCTTGGGCACGAAGCCGCCGATGGAGACGGTGCAGCGGATGTCGTTGGAGCCGGAGACCTCGCGGCCCTTGGAGATGACCTTGGCGGCCATGTCGGCGATCTGCAGGACGTCGTCGTCGGTCTCGGTGGGCAGGCCGCACATGAAGTACAGCTTCACCTGGCGCCAGCCGTTGCCGTAGGCGGTGGCGACGGTGCGGATCAGGTCGTCCTCGGAGACCATCTTGTTGATGACCTTGCGGATGCGCTCGCTGCCGCCCTCGGGGGCGAAGGTCAGGCCCGAGCGGCGGCCGTTGCGGGTCAGCTCGTTGGCCAGGTCGATGTTGAAGGCGTCCACCCGGGTGGAGGGCAGCGACAGGCCGATCCTGTCGTCCTCGTAGCGGTCGGCCAGGCCCTTGGCCACGTCGCCGATCTCGCTGTGGTCGGCCGAGGACAGCGACAGCAGGCCGACCTCCTCGAAACCGGTGTTCTTCAGGCCCTTGTCCACCATCTCACCGATGCCGGTGATGGAGCGCTCGCGCACCGGGCGGGTGATCATGCCGGCCTGGCAGAAGCGGCAGCCGCGGGTGCAGCCGCGGAAGATCTCCACGCTCATCCGCTCGTGGACGGTCTCGGCCAGCGGTACCAGGGGCTGCTTGGGGTAGGGCCACTCGTCGAGGTCCATCACGGTGTGCTTGGACACCCGCCACGGTACGCCGGAGCGGCCCGGCACGACGCGGGCGATACGGCCGTCGGGCAGGTACTCCACGTCGTAGAAGCCGGGGACGTACACGCCGCCGGTCCTCGCCAGGCGCAGCAGCAGCTCCTCGCGGCCGCCTGGGCGGCCCTCGGCCTTCCATGCCCGGGTGATCTCGGTGATCTCCAGTACGGCCTGCTCGCCGTCGCCGATGACCGCGCAGTCGATGTAGTCGGCGATCGGCTCGGGGTTGAAGGCGGCGTGGCCGCCGGCGACGACCACGGGGTGGTCCGCGGTGCGGTCCTCCGCCCGAAGCGGGATGCCGGCCAGGTCCAGGGCGGTGAGCAGGTTGGTGTAGCCCAGCTCGGTGGAGAAGGAGACGCCGAACAGGTCGAAGGCGCCGACCGGGCGGTGGGCGTCCACGGTGAACTGCGGGACCCGGTGCTCGCGCATGAGCTTCTCCAGGTCCGGCCAGACGCTGTAGGTGCGCTCGGCGAGCACGCCCTCGCGCTCGTTGAGGACCTCGTAGAGGATCATGACGCCCTGGTTGGGCAGGCCGACCTCGTAGGCGTCGGGGTACATCAGGGCCCAGCGGACATCGCAGGCGTCCCAGTCCTTGACGGTGGAGTTCAGCTCTCCGCCGACGTACTGGATCGGCTTCTGGACGTGCGGGAGGAGGGCCTCCAGGCGCGGGAAGACCGACTCGACAGGCATGGGTGGTGTCCTCGGATGCTGGGGGTTCGCTGGTTCTGTGCTGACGGTCCGCGCGTGCGGCGGACGGGGGTGACCATCCAGCGTAACGCCTGCCGGGGCGGGCCCCGCGCCCGCGTACCGGCGGGGGCTGGTACGCGGGCGGGTCCGAGGCCGGGCGGGGCCCGGGCGGGTCCGGGCTCAGGCGGAGACCGGGCGCTGCACCCGGATCGACTGGAGCAGCCCGATGGCGATCCAGACCGCGAACATCGAGGTGCCGCCGTAGCTGACGAAGGGCAGCGGCAGACCGGCGACCGGCATGATGCCCATGGTCATCCCGATGTTCTCGAAGGACTGGAAGGCGAACCAGGCGATGATCCCGGCGGCGACGATCGTGCCGTACAGCTCGGTCGTCTCCAGTGCGATGCGGCAGGCGCGCCACAGCACCACGCCCACCAGGAGGATGATCAGCCCCGCGCCGAGGAAGCCCAGCTCCTCGCCCGCGACGGTGAAGACGAAGTCGGTCTGCTGCTCGGGGACGAACCGCCCGGTGGTCTGGCTGCCCTCGAACAATCCCTTGCCGTAGAGGCCGCCCGAGCCGATGGCGATCCTGGCCTGGTTGGTGTTGTAGCCGGCGCCGGAGGGGTCGAGCGCGGGATTGGCGAAGGCCGCGAAGCGGTTGATCTGGTACTCGTCGAGCACGCCGAGCTGCCAGACCAGGACGGCGCCCACGCCGCCCGTGGCCAGCAGGCCGATGATCCAGCGGTTGGAGGCGCCGGAAGCCAGCAGCACCCCCAGCACGATCACGACCAGCACCATCACCGATCCCATGTCGGGCATCAGCATGACGACCCCGATCGGCACGGCGGCCAGCGCGAGGGCCTGCACCACCGTGCGGTGGTCGGGGTGGAGCCGGTCGCCGGCGTCCACCTGGGCGGCGAGCAGCATCGCCATGCCCAGGATGATGGTGATCTTGGCGAACTCGGCGGGCTGGAGCGACAGACCGGCGCCCAGGTCCAGCCAGGCGCGCTGGCCGTTGATCGTCGCGCCGAGCGGGGTGAGTACGAGCAGGGTGAGCAGCACCGACAGGACGTACAGCACCGGGGCCGCGCCGCGCAGCCTGCGGTGGCCGAGCCAGACGGTGCCCGCGGACAGCGCCACGCCGATGGCGAGGCTGGTCAGATGGCGCCACAGGAAGTGCTGCGGGTCGCCCTCGTTCAGCTCGGTGCGGTTGCGGGTGGCGGACCACACCAGCAGCGAGCCCAGGACGGACAGCGCCACGCAGGCCAGCAGCAGCGTCCAGTCCAGGCGGCGCAGGACGGAGTCGCGGGCCGTCAGTCTGCTCCAGGCGGAGCGCTCCTGCCAGGGCCGCCCGTTGTAGGAGTGGGTGCTCACGGCTTGAAGCCCTTCTGGCGCAGGGCCTCGATGGTGCCGTCCGGGTTGATCTCGGGAAGCTTCTCCTGCGGCTCGGGCAGCAGGGCCCTCTTCCTGTCGATCTTCCCGTCCTCGCCGACGCCGTACAGGGCGTCGTAGATCGCGCGCACCGCGGGGCCGGAGGCCCCGGAGCCGGTACCGCCCTGGGAGATCGTCATCACGATCGCGTACTCGTCGGTGTAGGTCGCGAACCACGAGGTGGTCTGCTTGCCGTGGACCTCGGCCGTACCGGTCTTGGCGTGCATGGGGATCTCCTTGTGCGGCCAGCCGGCGTCGGCGAAGCGCCAGGCGGCGGTGCCGCGGGTGGCCACGCCCTCCAGCGCCTCGTCGGTCAGGCGCAGGGTCCTGGCGTCCATCGGCAGCCTGCCGCGCTTCTTCGGCTCGATCTCCTCGACGGTCCTGCCGTCGGGGCTGATGACGGCCTTGCCGACGGTGGGCTCGTACATGGTGCCGCCGTTGCTCAGGGCCGCGTAGATGGCCGTCATCTGAATGGGCGTCACCAGTGTGTCGCCCTGTCCGATGGAGTAGTTGACGCTGTCGCCGGCGCGCAGTCTGTTGCCCTCCAGGCAGTTCTCGTACGCGATCTTCTCGACGTAGTCCCCGTCCTTCTTGCCGTACTCGCACCAGGCGTCCTTGTTGGCCTCCCAGTACTCCCGCTTCCACTTCCGGTCGGGCACACGGCCGGTGACCTCGTTGGGCAGGTCGATGCCGGTGCGCTTGCCGAGGCCGAACTCGTGGGCCATCTTGTAGAACCAGTCGTCGGGGTTCTTCCTGGGCTTGTGGCCGCCGTCCTTCTTCCACTCCTCGTGCGCCAGGGCGTAGTAGACGGTGTCGCAGGAGACCTCCAGCGCACGGCCGAGGTCGATCATGCCGTGGTTCTGGGATTCGAAGTTCTTGAAGACCTGGCCGCCGATGCTGTAGGAGGACGGGCAGTTGTAGCGCCCGTTGAACGGGTAGCCCGCCTTGACGGCCGCGGCGGTCGGGATCACCTTGAAGATCGAGCCGGGTGCGGCCAGCCCCTGGATGGCCCGGTTGAGCAGCGGGTAGTTGGACTTCTTGCCGGTGAGCCCGGCGTAGTCCTTGGCGGAGATGCCGCCGACCCAGGCGTTGGGGTCGTAGTCCGGCGCGGAGGCCATCGCCACGATGCGGCCCGTCTTCGCCTCCATCACCACGACCGCGCCCGCGTCCGCCTCGTAGTTGCGGTTGGTGTTGTGGTCGTGCTGCTTGCGCGCCTCCTCCATCGCCTTGACCAACTCCTTCTCGGCGATGGCCTGGACGCGCGCGTCGATGCTGGTGACGAGGGAGGAGCCGGGCTCGCCCTTGTCGTTCTCGGCCTCCCCGATGACGCGGCCGAGGTTGTCCACCTTGTAGCGCGTCACACCCGCGTCGCCGCGCAGCGCCGCGTCGTACTGGCGCTCCAGGCCGGAGCGGCCGACCTGGTCGGAGCTGAGCAGCGGGGAGCCGGTGTCCTTGGTCTGTGCGATCTCCTCGTCGGTGACGGGCGAGAGGTAGCCGAGGACCTGCGAGGTCCGCGCGCCGTACGGGGCCGGGTAGCGGCGGACGGCGACGGGTTCGGCGGTGATGCCGGGGAAGTCCTCCTGGCGCTCGCGAATCTGGAGGGCCTGCTGCGTGGTGGCCTCATCGGTCACCGGGATCGGCTGGTAGGGGGAGCCGTTCCAGCAGGGCTGCGGGGTCTCGGCGTCGCACAGGCGGATCTTCTCGGAGACCTCCTTGTACGCCATGTCCAGGACACCGGCCAGCCGGGTGAGGACGGCCTCGCCGTCGTCGTCCATCTTCATCAGCTCGGTGCGGCTGGCGGAGACCACCAGCCGGGTCTCGTTGTCGGCCAGCGGCACACCGCGTGCGTCGAGGATGGCCCCGCGCACTGCGGGCTGGACGACCTGCTGCACGTGGTTGCCCGCGGCCTTCTCGGCGTACTCCTCGCCGTTGCGGACCTGCAGGTACCACAGCCGCCCGCCGAGGGTGAGCATCAGGGAGAAGACCAGGATCTGGATGGCGATCAGCCGGATGGTGACCCGGGGGGTGCGCCCGGTCTCGGGGATGTTGCTCACTGCGTCTCCGTCGCAATCACAGTCGCCGCCGTCACAGTCGCCGTCACAGCCGCTTGACGCCCTTGATCCGTCCCGTTCCGCTCCTGGGGGCCCGGGCCGCCAGACCGCCGCGCCGGGCGGCGCCCGCACGGCCGCGGAGTCCGCCGAGCCCTCCGGAGCCGAGCAGTCCGCCGTAGGTGCGGGCGCCGTCGCCGGCGCTGCCGGCCGTCTCGGCGAGCGGATCGTGCGCGGTGCGGCGGGCCAGCGCCATGATCACCGGGACGGTGAAGGGCGCGAGCAGCAGGTCGTAGAGGGTGGCCGTGGTCAGCAGCAGGCCCAGGCCGACATGGCGGGCCGCGGTGTCGCCGACCAGCGCGCCGACGCCGGCGTAGAGCAGGGTGGAGGAGAGCGCGGCGCCGGCCACGACGAGCATCGGGACGGTGGCCGAGCGGTGCTGGCCGTTCTCCGGCTTGGTCAGGCCGGCGGCGTAGCCGATGACGCACAGCACCAGGGCGTAGCGGCCCATGGCGTGGTCGGCGGGCGGCGCGAGGTCGGCCAGCAGCCCGGCCGCGAAGCCGACCAGGGCTCCGCCGGTGTGGCCGTACACCAGCGCCAGGCCGAGGACGGTCAGCAGCAGCAGGTCGGGGACGGCGCCGGGCAGCTGGAGGCGGGCCAGCACGCTGACCTGGACCACCAGGGCGACGACGACGAGCGCGGTCGAGAGCAGGATCCGGTTGGGGTGCATGTTGTCGGTCAGCTCCTGGAGGGGCCGGGGGTGGCGTCCGCGGAGGTGCCGGCGTCGGCGTCGGCGGAGGGGGTGGCGGTCACGGTGACCGTCGGGGCGGGCCGGTCCTTCGGCTTGGGCGGGAGGACCGCGTCGCGGGGGTCGGTGCGCGGTGGTCTGACGACGACGCCGACGATGTCGAGCTTGGTGAAGCCGACGTACGGCCGCACCCGCACCGTCCGGGTGAGGCCGCCGCTGTGCGGATCGACCCGGATGACCTCGCCCACCGGCACGCCGGGCACGAACGGCCGGTCGTTGCTGGAGCCGAAGGTGACCAGGCGGTCGCCCTTCCTCACCTCGGCCTTGCTGTTGAGGAGCTGGACGGTCAGCGCGCTGTCGCCGCGGCCGGCCGCGAAACCGAGCTCGCCGGTGCCCTCCATCCGGGTGCCGACGGTGAAGTCGGGGTCGTTGGCCAGGAGGACGGTGGAGGTTCCCGGGCCGACGGTGGTGACCCGGCCGACGAGTCCGTCGCCGTTCATCACGGTCATGTCTCGCCTGATGCCGTCGTCACGGCCGATGTCGATGGTGACGGTCCAGGAGAAGCCCTGGGCGGCGCCGATCCCGACCACCTGGGCGGCCTTGATGCCGTACTGCCCGGCGCCCGCGGTCCTCAGCAGGTCGTCGAACTGCTCGACCCGGTGGTTGTCACGGTCGGCGGCGGCGAGCCTCTGCTTCAGTTCGGCGTTCTCCTGCTCCAGTACGCTGATCCGGTCGTGGCGTTCGCCGGAGTCCCGTACGGCCCCGATGGCGTTGCCGACGGGGTCGACGGCGGCGGCGACGCCGCTCTCCACCGGGCCGAGGACGGACGCGGCCACCTGCCGCGCTCCGTCCAGCGGCGATCGCTCACCGCCGCGGATGTCCACCGTGATCAGTGCGAACGCGATGGCGACCAACAGAACGAGCAGCAGCCGGCTCTCTCGTGTATCCCTCACGTGCGACGGCCGTGCCTTCCCTTGTCCGACTTGTCTGACCGTGGTGTCGCTCCGGTTTCCCGGGCCGCTCGCCTCCGCTGGCCGGCCGGGCGCGGGGAGCCGGTCCGGCCCGGCGTCACCGCCGCGGCTGGGCGTCGAGCACCTGCTGGAGCGCCTCGAACTCCTCGACGCACTTGCCCGATCCCAGCGCCACCGAGTCCAGCGGGTCCTCGGCGATGTGGATGGGCATGCCCGTCTCACGCCGCAGCCGCTCGTCCAGCCCGCGCAGCAGGGCGCCGCCGCCGGTGAGGACGATGCCGCGGTCCATGATGTCGCCGGAGAGCTCGGGCGGGCACTTGTCGAGGGTGGTCTTCACCGCGTCCACGATGGAGTTGACCGGCTCCTCGATGGCCTTGCGGACCTCGGAGGCCGAGATGACCACGGTCTTGGGCAGCCCGCTGACCAGGTCGCGGCCGCGGATCTCGGTGTGTTCGTCGTCCTCCAGATCGTGCGCCGAGCCGATCGTGATCTTGATGCTCTCGGCCGTGCGCTCGCCCAGCAGGAGGCTGTACTCCTTCTTGATGTGCTGGATGATCGCGTTGTCCAGCTCGTCGCCCGCCACCCGGATGGACTGCGCGGTGACGATCCCGCCGAGCGAGATCACGGCCACCTCGGTGGTGCCGCCGCCGATGTCGACGACCATGTTGCCCGTCGCCTCGTGGACCGGCAGCCCCGGGGGGGGGGGGGGGGGGGGGGGGGGGGGGGGGGGGGGGGGGGGGGGGGGGGGGGGGGGGGGGGGGGGGGGGGCGGGG
>NZ_JAJFAU010000005.1:11472-63242 GCF_022614595.1 Streptomyces sp. CNQ085 | reverse complement strand
GCCATCGGCTCCTCGATGATGTGCACCTGGCGGGCGCCCGCCTGGGTGGACGCCTCGATGACCGCGCGCCGCTCGACACCGGTGATGCCGGAGGGGACGCACACGACCACCCGGGGGCGCGCGAGGTAGCGCCGCTTGTGGATCTTGAGGATGAAGTAGCGGAGCATCCGCTCGGTGATCTCGAAGTCCGCGATCACCCCGTCCTTGAGGGGACGGACCGCCACGATGTTGCCCGGGGTGCGGCCGATCATCTTCTTCGCCTCGGCGCCGACCGCGAGGATTCCGCCGGTGTTGGTGTTGATGGCGACGACCGATGGCTCGTTGAGGACGATCCCGCGACCCCTGACGTACACCAGCGTGTTGGCGGTCCCGAGGTCGACAGCCATGTCACGGCCGATGAACGACATGTTGTTCGCCATGAGGATACGTCAGGCCTTCCGACTGGAGCGATGTGAGGGGAGGACGACAGCGTGCGCTGCGGGGCCCGGAGAGGTTTCCATCGTAGTCGCGCTCCTTCGAACGCGGTGAGAGGGTTCCTCCTCCGTCATTGTCGGCGGAACGCGGTTCATCCCCGTATGTGGTGACGTCGCGTCCGGGTGATTCGTTCCCCCGACTGGCGGGCGAACTCACCCGGGGCGATCGAATTCCATCGATCACCCCAGGTCAAGAGATTCACACCTCTGACGCGCCGTCAGAAACGGGAGGGAAAGAAGATATTCAGTTCCCGTTCGGCGGACTCCTCGGAGTCCGAGGCGTGGACAAGGTTCTCACGCACGATCGTTCCGAAATCCCCTCGGATGGAGCCGGGCGCCGCGGCGATCGGGTCAGTCGGACCGGCCAGGGCACGCACCCCCTCGATCACCCTCTCGCCCTCGACGACCATCGCCACGGACGGGCCGGAGGCCATGAACTCCAGCAGCGGCTCGTAGAACGGGCGGCCGACGTGCTCGGCGTAGTGCCGCTCCAGCGTGGCGCGGTCCAGCGTGCGCAGCTCCATCGCGCTGATCGTCCAGCCGGCCTTGCGCTCGACGCGCCCGACGATCTCGCCGATCAGGCCCCGCCTGACCGCGTCGGGCTTGAGAAGGACGAGAGTGCGCTGGCTCATGGTCGGCTGCTCCTTGGGGTGTCGCGTGAGTACGGGCCTTCACAAGTGCTCAGAGGCTACAGGGAGCCCGTCCGCGCCCCGGCGGCACCCGTCCACGCGGTGCGGGTCAGACGGCTCCGGCTCCCGCTCCCGCGGCCCTTCGGGCCTTCGCCTCGTCGATCATCCGGCCAAAGTGGATCGACGCCCACCACAGCCCGGCGAAGACCGCGCCGAGGAAGAACATCGCCGGGACGGCGAAGCCGGAGGCGATCAGAGCGATCTGCAGCGCCCAGCCGAGCTGGAGCGCGCCGGGCCGGCCGAGCATCCCGCACAGCAGCGGGCACAGCAGCATCGCCGTGCCCGCGACGGCCCAGACCGTCCCCGCGGGCAGCCCGCCCAGCCGCGTCGCCACCAAGGCGGCGAAGCCGATGACGAGGAACTCGCCGATGAGCGTGGACGCGCAGAGCGTACGCACCGTGTGTCACCTGTCCTTTCCGAGCAGCAGCCGGGCCTCGCCGACGGTCAGGACCGAGCCGGTGACCAGTACGCCCGCACCGGCGTACTCGCCCTCCTCCTCGGCCAGGGTGATGGCCGCCTCCAGCGCGTCGTCCAGCCGGGGCTCGACCTGGACCCGCTCCTCGCCGAAGACCTCCACGGCCAGCGCGGCGAGCTCGTCCACGTCCATGGCGCGGGGGGTGGAGTTGCGGGTGAGCACGACCTCGGCGAAGACCGGTTCGAACGCCTCCAGCAGCCCCTTCACGTCCTTCTCCGCGCTGGGGGCGACCACGCCGACCAGACGGCTGAAGCCGAACGCCTCGGTGACCGCGGCGGCCGTCGCCTGGGCGCCCGCGGGGTTGTGCGCGGCGTCCAGCACCACCGTGGGACTGCGGCGTACCACCTCCAGCCGCCCCGGGGAGGCCACGGCGGCGAAGGCGGTGCGCACGGCGTCGATGTCCAGGGCGCGGGCGTGCCGGGAGCCGATGCCGAAGAACGCCTCGACGGCCGCCAGTGCCACGGCGGCGTTGTGCGCCATGTGGGCGCCGTGCAGCGGCAGGAAGACCTCCGGGTACTCCCCGCCCAGGCCGCGCAGCGTCAGCAGTTGTCCGCCGACGGCGACCTCGCGGGCGACGACGCCGAACTCCAGGCCCTCGCGGGCAACGGTGGCCTCCATCTCCACGGCCTTGCGCAGTACGACCGAGGCGGCCTCGACCGGCTGCTGTGCCAGCACGACGGTGGCGTCCCGCTTGACGATGCCGGACTTCTCCCCCGCGATCTCCTCGGGCGTATCCCCCAGCCGGTCGGTGTGGTCCAGGGCGATGGGGGTGACGACGGCGACGGACGCGTCGATCACGTTGGTGGCGTCCCAGCTCCCGCCCATGCCGACCTCGACGACCGCCACGTCCACGGGCGCGTCGGCGAAGGCCGCGTAGGCCATGCCCGTCATGACCTCGAAGAACGACAGCCGGTGCTCCTGGGCGGCGTCCACCATCTCCACGTACGGCCGCAGGTCCTGGTAGGTCTCGATGAACCGCTCGGCGGAGATCGGCGCGCCGTCCAGGCTGATCCGCTCGGTCATGGCCTGGACGTGCGGGCTGCTGTAACGGCCGGTGCGCAGGTCGAAGGCGCCCAGCAGCGCCTCGATCATCCGGGCGGTGGTGGTCTTGCCGTTGGTGCCGGTGATGTGGATGCAGGGGTAGGAGCGCTGCGGCTCGCCGAGTACGTCCATCAGCGCGGCGATCCGCGTCAGGGACGGCTCCAGCCTCGTCTCGGGCCACCGCCCCACCAGCTCGGCCTCCACCGCCCGCAGCGCCCGGTCCAGCTCCGGGTCCTCGGGCCGGGTCGGCAGCTCGCCGCCCCCGGCCGGACCGGCCTGGGCGCGCAGGGTACGGCTGCCGGCCTCGATCACGGCGAGATCGGGGTCGCGGTCGGTCTCGGCGTCGATGATCTCGTCGAACCGCTCCAGGGGATCGCCGTGCTCCCCCTCCTGGCCGGAGGCGTCGCCGTGGCCTTCGTGCGGGTCGCGCGGGGGCTGCTCACTCACCGTTTCAGTGTACGGAGGCAGCGGTGGCCGCCGCGCCCGGGCCGGACGCGGCGCCCACCGCTCTCTCGTCGCAACCGTCCTCCGGCCCGCACGCGGGCTCTCTATGCCTGCGGCAGCGCCTCCATCTGGGCGGAGATCCGGGCGATGTCCGCCTCGGCCTGCTTCCTGCGGGTTCGGATCTTGTCGACCACGTGGTCGGGGGCCTTGGCCAGGAAGCCCTCGTTGCCGAGCTTGGCCGTGGTCTGCGCCAGCTCCTTCTCGGCCGCCGCCAGATCCTTGGCCAGACGCTTGCGCTCGGCGGCGAAGTCGATCGCGCCGGACAGGTCCAGCTCCACTTTCGCGCCCGCCACCGGCAGGGACGCGGTGGCCCGGAAGTCCTCGCCGGCCGGCCGCATGCGCAGCAGGGAGCGGATGGCCGCCTCGTGGACGGCCAGCGCCGTCCCGTCCAGGGTGAGGCGGGCCGGGACGCGCTGGCCGGGCTGGAGGCCCTGGTCGGCGCGGAAGCGGCGGACCTCGGTGATCACCTGCCGCAGGGTGGCGATCTCCTGCTCGGCCGCGGTGTCGCGGAAGCCGGAGTCGGAGGGCCAGTCCGCGACCACCACGGACTCCCCGCCCGTCAGCGTCGTCCACAGCGTCTCGGTGACGAACGGCATCACCGGGTGGAGCAGCCGCAGCGTGGTGTCCAGGACCTCGCCCAGCACGCGGGCGGAGGCGCGGGCCGCGTCGCCGCCCGCGGCGAAGGTGGTCTTGGACAGCTCGACGTACCAGTCGAAGACCTCGTCCCAGGCGAAGTGGTAGAGGAGGTCGGAGAGCTTGGCGAACTGGTAGTCGTCGTAGTACGCGTCCACCTCGGCCACGACCGTGTTCAGCCGGGAGAGGATCCAGCGGTCGGTGGACGACAGCTCCTCGGGCGCGGGCAGGCCGCCCTCGACCGTGGCGCCGTTCATCAGCGCGAAGCGGGTGGCGTTCCAGACCTTGTTGGCGAAGTTGCGGGAGGCCTGGACCCAGTCCTCGCCGATGGGGACGTCGACACCGGGGTTGGCGCCGCGCGCGAGGGTGAAGCGCAGCGCGTCGGAGCCGTACTCGTCCATCCAGTCCAGCGGGTTGACCGCGTTGCCGAAGGACTTCGACATCTTCTTGCCGAACTGGTCGCGGACCATGCCGTGCAGCACGATCTGGCGGAACGGCGGGGTGCCGTCCATCGCGTAGAGGCCGAACATCATCATCCGGGCGACCCAGAAGAAGAGGATGTCGTAGCCGGTGACCAGGACGGAGTTCGGATAGAACTTCGCGAGGCTCTCGGTCTTCTCCGGCCATCCGAGGGTGGAGAACGGCCACAGGCCGGAGGAGAACCAGGTGTCCAGCACGTCGCTGTCCTGGTACCAGCCCTCGCCTGCCGGGGGCTCCTCGTCCGGGCCGACGCAGACGGTCTCGCCGTTCGGGCCGTACCAGACCGGGATGCGGTGGCCCCACCACAGCTGGCGGGAGATGCACCAGTCGTGGAGGTTGTCGACCCAGCCGAAGTAGCGGGACTCCATCTCCTTGGGGTGGATGGCCACCCGTCCGTCGCGCACCGCGTCGCCGGCGGCCCGCGCCAGCGGACCGACCTTCACCCACCACTGCATCGACAGCCGCGGCTCGATGGTCGTCTTGCAGCGCGAGCAGTGGCCGACGGAGTGAACGTAGGGGCGCTTCTCGGCGACGATACGCCCCTCGGCGCGCAGTGCGCCGACGACCGCCGAACGCGCCTCCAGCCGGTCCAGGCCCTGGAACGGACCGTGGGCGGTGATGACCGCGTGCTCGTCCATGACCGTGATGCCCGGCAGGTCGTGGCGGCGGCCGATCTCGAAGTCGTTCGGGTCGTGCGCCGGGGTGACCTTGACGGCGCCGGTGCCGAACTCGGGGTCCACGTGCTCGTCGGCGACGACGGGGATGCGCCGGCCGGTGAGCGGCAGCTCGACCCCGGTGCCGACGAGGTGGGCGTAGCGCTCGTCGTCGGGGTGGACGGCCACGGCCGTGTCGCCGAGCATCGTCTCGGCACGGGTGGTGGCCACGACGATGGAGTCCTCGCCCTCCCCATAGCGGATCGAGACCAGCTCGCCGTCCTGGTCGGCGTACTCCACCTCGATGTCGGAGATGGCCGTCAGACAGCGCGGGCACCAGTTGATGATCCGCTCGGCACGGTAGATCAGCTCGTCGTCGTGGAGCCGCTTGAAGATCGTCTGGACTGCGCGGGAGAGACCCTCGTCCATGGTGAAACGCTCACGCGACCAGGCGACGCCGTCGCCCAGCCGCCGCATCTGGCCGGAGATCTGCCCGCCGGACTCCGACTTCCACCGCCACACCCGCTCCACGAACGCCTCGCGGCCGAGGTCGTGACGGGACTTGTCCTCCTTGGCCAGCTCGCGCTCGACGACGTTCTGGGTGGCGATGCCCGCGTGGTCCATGCCGGGCTGCCACAGCGTCTCGTGGCCCTGCATCCGCTTTCGGCGGGTGAGGGCGTCGATCAGCGTGTGCTCGAAGGCGTGGCCCAGGTGCAGGCTGCCGGTGACGTTGGGCGGCGGGATGACGATCGTGTACGGCGGCTTGCCGCTCCCCGCGTCCGCCTCGAAGTAACCGCGCTCTACCCAGCGCTCGTACAGCTTCCCCTCCACCTCGGCCGGAACGTACTGGGTCGGCAGGTCGGCATGGGCGCTGTTCGACGGCTCCGCCCCAGCGGGGGTCGGGCTCTGCTGAGTGTTCTCGGTCACGACGGCCAGTGTACGGGCGGCCGTGCGGCGGTCTCGAACCGGTTTGGGAGTCCGGGTGACGAGGCCGTGCCGGGGTCCGTCAGGACGGGACGGGACGGCTCGTCCACGGACACGTCCGGTCAACGGGGAGTCCGGCGTGAGCCACAACCAGCCGCCGCCAGGTCCGTACGGTCAGCGGCCGAGGGCCGCCGTACGGTGGCCCTCGGCCGGGGTACGGCCACGTGCTGCCGACGGCGTGGTGCGCTCAGGCGCTCTTCTCGCGCGGCCCCTGCCCCTGGTCGCGCTCGCCGCGGGAGCGGGGCACCAGGGTGGGGTTGACGTTGGAGTGGACGACGTCCTCGGTGATCACCACACGCGCCACGTCCTTGCGTGAGGGGACCTCGTACATCACCGACATCAGGACCTCCTCCATGATCGCGCGCAGACCGCGCGCCCCGGTGCCGCGCAGGATCGCCTGGTCGGCGATGGCCTCCAGCGCCGGGCGGTCGAAGTCCAGCTCCACACCGTCGAGCTCGAAGAGCCGCTGGTACTGCTTGACCAGTGCGTTGCGCGGCTCCACCAGGATCTTCAGCAGGGCCTCGCGGTCGAGGTTGTGGACGGAGGTGATGACCGGGAGGCGGCCGATGAACTCCGGGATCATACCGAACTTGACCAGGTCCTCGGGCATGACGTCCTCGAACTGGTTGCTGGCCTCGATCTCGCGCTTGGAGCGGATCGTGGCGCCGAAGCCGATGCCCTTGGCGCCCGCCCGGGACTCGATGATCCTCTCAAGCCCGGCGAAGGCGCCGCCCACGATGAACAGCACGTTCGTGGTATCGATCTGGATGAACTCCTGGTGGGGGTGTTTGCGTCCGCCCTGCGGCGGCACGGAGGCGGTGGTGCCCTCCAGGATCTTCAGCAGCGCCTGCTGCACGCCCTCGCCGGAGACGTCGCGGGTGATCGACGGGTTCTCGCTCTTGCGGGCGACCTTGTCGATCTCGTCGATGTAGATGATCCCGGTCTCGGCCTTCTTCACGTCGTAGTCGGCGGCCTGGATCAGCTTCAGCAGGATGTTCTCGACATCCTCGCCCACGTAGCCGGCCTCGGTCAGGGCGGTGGCGTCGGCGATGGCGAAGGGTACGTTCAGCATCCGGGCGAGGGTCTGCGCCAGCAGCGTCTTGCCGGAGCCGGTGGGGCCCAGCAGGAGGATGTTGGACTTGGCCAGCTCGATGCCGTCGTCGCGGCCCTGCGAGCCGCCGTTCTCCCCGGCCTGCACCCGCTTGTAGTGGTTGTAGACGGCGACGGAGAGAGCCTTCTTGGCTGCCTCCTGGCCGACGACGTACCCCTCGAGGAACTCGTAGATCTCACGCGGCTTGGGCAGTTCGTCCCAGCGCATCTCGGAGGTGTCGGCGAGCTCTTCCTCGATGATCTCGTTGCAGAGGTCGATGCACTCGTCGCAGATGTAGACGCCCGGCCCCGCGATGAGCTTCTTCACCTGCTTCTGGCTCTTGCCGCAGAACGAGCACTTGAGCAGATCGCCGCCGTCACCGATGCGTGCCACGAGGTGCTTCTCCTTCGCCTGGGATCCGTCGAGTTCCGCGAACCCGGGTGCTTGCTCTGGGCCTTGGCGGGGGCGGCCCCCGGACCCCTTATGACGGTACCTTGCCCGACCCCCTGAACGGGCCCCCCTCGGACCGACTCGACCCGAGGGGGGCGGAAATGTTCGAAGGATCCCGCAGGCTCAGCCCAGCCCCACCGAGGTCTTGCGGGTGGAGATGATCTGGTCGATCAGGCCGTACTCCAGCGACTCCTCGGCGGTGAGGATCTTGTCGCGCTCGATGTCCTGGCTGATCTGCTCGATCGGCTTGTTGGAGTGCTGGGCGAGCATCTCCTCCAGCTGGGTGCGCATTCGCTGCACCTCGTTGGCGGCGATCTCCAGGTCGGAGACCTGACCGCGGCCGGTCTCACTGTAGGGCTGGTGGATCAGGATCCTCGCGTTAGGCAGCGCCATCCGCTTGCCGGGGGTGCCGGCGGCCAGCAGCACGGCCGCGGCGGAGGCCGCCTGGCCCATGCAGACGGTCTGGATGTCCGGCTTGACGAACTGCATCGTGTCGTAGATGGCCGTCAGCGCCGTGAAGGAGCCGCCGGGGCTGTTGATGTAGACCGAGATGTCGCGGTCGGGGTCCATCGACTCCAGGCACAGCAACTGCGCCATGACGTCGTTGGCGGAGGCGTCGTCGATCTGCACACCGAGGAAGATCACGCGCTCCTCGAAGAGCTTCGCGTACGGGTCGTACTCGCGCACGCCCTGCGAGGTGCGCTCCACGAAGCGCGGAACGACGTAGCGGGACTCGGCCGACGGCCCGGTGTAACGGGCCTCGAGGCGGTCGTGGATCCCGGCCCCGGGGAAGCTGTGCTGACTGTTCATGTGGCTGTACACCGTTCTGGAGAGATGGACTGGCTGCGGTGTCGAGCTGTGGGAGGTCAGGCGCTCACGCGCCCGTACCGCCGCCGCCCGGAAGCTGCGTGGCGGAGCCGTAGACCTCGTCGATCAGGCCGTACTCCTTGGCCTCCTGGGCGGTGAACCAGCGGTCGCGATCGGCGTCGCGGGTCCACTGCTCCTCGCTCTGGCCGGTGTGCAGCGCGGACAGCCTCGTCATCTTCGTCTTGGTGCGCAGCAGCTGTTCGGCGTGGATCTTGATGTCCGAGGCCGAGCCCGCCAGGCCCGCGGAGGGCTGGTGGATCAGGATCTCCGCGTTCGGCAGGGCGAAGCGCTTGCCGGGGGTGCCCGCGCTCAGCAGGAACTGGCCCATGGACGCGGCCAGGCCCATGGCGATGGTCACCACGTCGTTCTTGATGTACTGCATGGTGTCGTAGATCGCCATGCCGGCCGTGATCGAGCCGCCCGGGCTGTTGATGTAGAGGTAGATGTCCTTGTCCGGGTCAGCGGCCAGGAGGAGCAGCTGAGCGGTGATCCTGTTGGCGATGTCGTCGTCGACCGGCTGGCCGAGGAAGATGATCCGCTCGTTGAGCAGTCGGTTGTAGACCTGGTCGCCGAGGCCACCGATGGTCGGCTCGGTGGCGGCGGAAGGCATCGGAAGCGTCACGTGTCCACCTGCTCGTATACGGACGGCCGCGGTCTGCCGCAGGGCCGTCTCTGTGGTCTTCGTCTGTACTTGGACCCTAACGCGCGGGTCCGACTGCGCCGTCCCGGTCCGAGAACTGTTCGCTGTTAGCGCAGGGAGCGTTCCCGCAGGTGAGGTCGGTGTGTTCCGCCGTACGCGAACGGGCCCGCACGCGGTGTCGCGTACGGGCCCGTTGGGCCGGTCGTGGGGGCGGGGCGCCCCGCGGATCAGCCCTCGGACTTCTCGCCGCTCTGACCGGTGGACTCGGCGGATGCCTCGCCGGACTCCTCCTCGCCCTCCTCGTCCTCCATGGAGACGACCTCGCCATTGGTGTCGGTGACCTTGGCGGCCTCGACGACGACCGCGAGGGCCTTGCCGCGGGCGACCTCGCCGACGAGCATCGGCACCTGGCCGCCCTCGACCACGGCCTGGGCGAACTGGTCGGGGCTCATGCCGGAGGACTGGGCGCGCCGCATGAGGTGCTCGGTGAGTTCCTCCTGGTTGACGTTCAGCTTCTCCTTGTTGACCAGCTCGTCGAGGATGAACTGGGTCCGGATGCCCTTCTCCGCCTGCTCCTTGAGCTCGTTCTCGAACTCCTCCTCGGTCTTCTCCTGCATCTTCAGGTAGGCCGTGAGGTCCATGCCGAGCTGTGCGAGCTGGTGGTTGACCAGGTTGTGCTTGCGGGTGTTGATCTCGTCCTGGAGGAGCTTCTCGGGCACCGGGACCTCGACCAGGGAGATCAGCTCGTCGAGCACCTTCTCCTGGGCCTGGGTGGCCTGGTCGTACTTCTTCATCCGCTCCAGGCGCTTGCGGCTGTCGGCCCGCAGCTCCTCAAGGGTGTCGAACTCGCTGGCCATCTGGGCGAAGTCGTCGTCCAGCTCGGGCAGTTCACGAGCGGAGACGGAGGTGACATCGACCTTGACCTCGGCCTCGCGGCCGGCGGCGGAGCCGCCCTTGAGCTCGGAGGTGAAGGTCGCGGAACCACCGGCCTCCAGACCGGTGACGGCCTCGTCGATGCCGTCCAGCAGCTCACCGGAGCCGATGGTGTAGTCGACGCCCTCGGCGACGCCGTCCTCCAGGACCTCGCCGTCGACCCGGGCCTCCAGGTCGATCTTGACGACATCGCCCTCGGCGGCGGCCCGCTCGACGACGGTGGTGGAGGCGAAGCGCTCACGGAGCTGCTCGACCGACTTCTCCACGTCCTCGTCGGCGACCTCGAGGGCGTCGACGGTGACCTCGATACCGGAGTAGTCCGGGATCTCGACGGCGGGGCGGACATCCACCTCGGCGGTGAACGCGAGAAGCTCGTTGTCCTTGAGCTCGGTGATGTCGACCTCGGGCTGGCCGAGCGGGCTCAGCTCACCCTCCTCGACGGCGTCCTGGTAGAGCTTGGGAAGCGCGTCGTTGACGGCCTCCTCCAGGACAGCGCCCCGGCCGAACCGCTGGTCGATCACCCGGGCGGGAACCTTGCCCTTGCGGAAGCCTGGCACGGTGACCTGCTGGTTGATCTTCTTGTACGCCGCGTCGAGGCTGGGCTTGAGCTCCTCGAAGGGCACCTCGACAGTGAGCCGAACCCGGGTGGGGTTCAGGGTCTCCACGGCGCTCTTCACGGTCGGTCTCCTTGGGGGCTGACTGCTGGGACTTCGTACTTCTTGTGGGGCGCCCCGCACGCAGACACGACACAGACAGGCGCGTCTTTCATAGTACGTGGTCGGGGTGGCCGGATTCGAACCGACGGCCTTCCGCTCCCAAAGCGGACGCGCTACCAAGCTGCGCCACACCCCGTCCGTGCGACACGTAGAGTACATGCCGTACGATGCGGAGCGTGCCGCACACGGTTCACGGTCGGTCGGCTGCGGTCTGTATGATCTGCCTGCCGCGTGAACGACGGCGGTGCCGCGGGCGTAGCTCAATGGTAGAGCCCCAGTCTTCCAAACTGGCTACGCGGGTTCGATTCCCGTCGCCCGCTCCGCTGTTTGCCTGCGCGCCCGCTTTCCGGACGCCCTCAGAAAGTGATCTGGTTGATCGACTCGGCGAGCGAGTCGAGGAAGCGGCTGATCGACGGGGCGATGCCCGTGGAGGCCAGGAAGAAGCCGAAGAGGATCGCGACGAGCGCGGGTCCCGCCTTCAGTGAGCCGCTGCGCATGAGAACGACCATGATGATCGCCAAGAGCAGCACCACAGACAGTGAAATGGCCACAACTGATCACACCCTTGGTCGCAACGCCTCTGCGCCGGCCGCGCCGGCCCGGGAACCCTCCACCACGTCCCCGGTGTGACCATCGTGCCACCAACTGCCGTGTTGGTGGAGGCGGGTGGAGGATCGGCGGGCCCCGGGCGTGTCAGCGGGCCGGGTCCGCCGGACCGCCCCCGCCCGGCACCGCACCGGGCCCGCGCGGCACACTCCGGCATTTCGGGCCGGATCTTCCGAGAACATTCCCAATAACTTCACCGCCGGAATTCGACGGTTGCCGCGATTCGCTCCGGACGGCGGAACCCCGAAGGGGGAGCGACGCCTTCCGAGGGGACAAGTCCGGCACGACCGGAAGAAAAGGGCGGACGAATGGGACTTAACGTGTAAAACACAAAAGGTGTCGCTTTCCATGGGCTGCCCGAGAGGCACTGGTCACAATTCCCCGTTCCGAGGGGTTCGAGAACTCCCCGGATTTACCTGCGGCCGGGTTCCCGCTAAAGTGCGGCAGATGTTCCAGGTCGGCCACGAGCGCTCGCCGCGCCCTCCCGCCAGGCCCGACGCGGCCACACCGTCCGCACCGGAGACCGGCCGGACCGGGCCGAGAGGCGGAACGGGCGGAGCCGGGCGGCGGGACGCCTTCTTCGACAACGCCAAGTTCCTGGCGATCGCGCTGGTCGTGGTGGGACACGCCTGGCGGCCGGTGATCGACGACTCGCGGGCGGTGCTGGCGGCCTACAACTTCGTGTACGCCTTCCACATGCCGGCCTTCATCATCGTTTCGGGCTACTTCTCCCGAAGCTTCGACACGCGCCCGAGCCGGGTGCGGCGGCTGGTGACCGGCGTACTCGTGCCGTATCTGCTCTTCGAGACCGCCTACAGCCTGTTCAGAAAGGCGGCGGACTCCCCGGAGCACCCCATAAGCCTGCTCGATCCCTGGTACCTGACCTGGTTTCTGATCGCGCTGTTCGTGTGGCGGCTGACGACACCCGTCTGGAAGGCCCTGCGCAGGCCCCTGCCGATAGCCCTGGGCATCGCCCTGCTGGCCTCGGTCTCACCCGACATCGGCAACGACCTGGACCTCCAGCGGGTACTGCAGCTCCTGCCGTTCTTCGTCCTCGGCCTCTGCCTGCGGCCCGAGCACTTCGAGCGCGTGCGGCGGCGCGGGGTGCGGCTGCTGAGCGTGCCCGTGGCCGCCGCGGCGCTGGTCCTCGCGTACTGGTCGGGCCCCCGGATGAACTTCGAGTGGTTCTACCACAACAGCAGCGGCCAGGAGCTCGGCGTGCCCTGGTGGATCGGCGTCGCCATGAACCTCGCGATGTTCGCCTGCTCCCTGGTGCTGACGGCCTGCTTCTTCGCCTGGGTCCCCCGGCGCCACACGTGGTTCACCGCACTGGGCGCGGGGACGCTGTACGCCTACCTGCTGCACGGCTTCCTGGTCCAGGCCTCGCGGATCTTCGGGTGGTACGACGCGTTCCCCTGGATCGCCACACCGGCCGGCGTCGTCGCGCTGACGATCGGCGCCGTGGCCCTGGCGGCCGTGCTGTGCGGCTCTCCGGTGCGGCGGGCGTTCCGGTTCGCGATGGAGCCCAGGATGGACTGGCTCTTCGGACGGGACGCCGCCGAGGACGCCCGGCGGCGCTCCGCCGTCCCGGCCGCCCCGGCGGACTCGGCCGGGACGGCGGAGCCCTCCGGTAGGGCCGACTCGCGCTGACCATCCGCCCGGGGTCTCACCGGTCCGCGGCGCCGTACGGCTCACGCAGGCCCTGCCTGATCTCCCTCAGGATCCCGCGGCTGAGTCCGCCTCCGCCTCGGTGACCGGCCACCGCGGGGTCCTGCCCGACGTACCGGCCGCACCCTCGTCAGTCACGGCGGATCAGCAGCAGGGCACGGTCGTCGTTGACGTCGCGGGCGACGGCTTCGATCAGATGCCAGGCGGCCCCCGCGAAGCCCCTGACGACATAGCGGTCGGCCTCCCCCGTGAGCCTGTCGATGCCCTCGGTCAGCTCCCGTTCGGCGGTCTCCACCAGGCCGTCGGTGAAGAGCATCAGGACGTCGCCCGGGCGCAGACTCCCCTTGACCGGGTCGAACCGGGCGCCGTCGTAGACGCCCAGCAGCGGTCCCTCGGCGTTCTTCTCCTCCCAGCGGCCACTGCCCGCGTTGAGCTGGAGGGCCGGGACGTGGCCCGCGGAGAACAGCTCGTAGTCGCCGCTGTCGAGGTCGAGGACGAGGTGGACGGAGGTCGCGAAGCCCTCCTGCCAGTCCTGGCGCAGCAGGTAGTCGTTGGCGGCCGGAAGGAAGGCGTGCGGAGGCAGAGAGCCCAGCAGTCCGCCGAAGGCGCCGGACAACAGCAGCGCGCGGGAGCCCGCGTCCATGCCCTTGCCGGAGACGTCGGTGAGGACGGCCTCCAGAGTGCGGCGGTCGGGCCCGGTGAGGGTGGCGACGACGAAGTCGCCGGAGAAGGACTGCCCGCCCGCCGGACGCAGCGCCATCTCCCGGTGCCAGCCCACGGGCAGCTTCGGCAGCTTGCTCTGGACGCGGATGCGTTCGCGCAGGTCGAACAGCATGGTGTTGCCGCGCCGCCAGGGGACGCCGACCCGGCTGCGGAACTGGGCGATCAGCAGCCCGGAGAGCCCGACCGCGCCCACCACCAGGACGGTCCCCGGTGTGACACGGCCGGGCCCGGCCGTGTACGGGCCGAGCACGGTGGCCTCCACGATCAGGGCGCCGGCCGCGGCGGCGTACAGGACCAGCAGACTGGCCGGGCGCAGCAGCAGGCCGCCCGCGATGACCGGCAGCACCAGACCCTCGGGCGCGAACCACAGCGGCTCAGCGGTCGTGGCGTAGGCGAGGGCGGGGACGGTGGCGAGCAGGGCGGCGAAGGCGATCCGGTCGGATCCGTCGCCGCGGAAGTAGTCGACGGCGGAGCGGCGCAGGACGGTGCGGACCCGGCGGACGGCCTTGCGGGCCTGGCGCAACCGGGGCGCGGGGAGGGTGTTGCCCGTGCGACCTGCCATGTCAGGGACCTTATCCACCCGTTCGGGGGTCCGTCGATTCCCGACATGGGGTGACCTGAAACGGTGTTCGATAACCAGTCGCCCCGCTTCTGTCTTCCTGATAGGGATGGGTCCATGATGGGTACGAATCTGCGGGTGCTGCGTCCCGAGGAGTGGGACGACTGGTTCGAGAAGCTCGAACTCGCCTTCGGGGAGTCCGAGCCGCCCGAGGCCCGGGCGCTGTGGCGGGAGCTGACGGAGTTCGAGCGGGCGGTCGCCGTCCGGGACGGGGAGGAGATCGTCGGTACGGCCTGTGCGTTCTCCTTCCGCATGTCGGTGCCCGGGGGCGCGGTCGTGCCCACCGGCGGGCTGTCGATGGTCAGCGTGGCCGCCACGCACCGGCGGCGCGGCATCCTGACCTCCATGATGCGCCGGCAGCTGGACGACGCGCGGGCGGCCGGGGAGCCGCTGGCGGTGCTGACCGCCTCGGAGCCGGCGATCTACGGACGCTTCGGGTACGGCGTGGCGGCCCGCCATGTGCGCGCCCGGATCGACAGGGACCGGGTGCGCCCGCAGGTGCCGCCGGGCACGGAGGGGGTCAGGCTGCGGAACGCCGATCCGGTCGCGGCGCTGGAGGAGTGCGAGAAGCTGTACGCCCGCCTGGTGCCTTCCCGGCCCGGGATGCTGGAGCGGCGTCCGGGCTGGGAGCGGCAGGGCGTACTGGATCCCGGGGGCTGGCGGGAAGGCGCGTCGGCGCTGCGCTGCGTGCTGGCCGAGGCGGACGGCGAACTGCGCGGATACGCCCGCTATGCCGTCAAGCCGGAGTGGGACGCGGCCGGCCCGAAGGGCACGGTGCTGGTGCACGATCTGGAGGCGCTGGACCCGGCGGCGCGCGCGGCGCTGTGGCACTTCCTGTTCGGGATCGACCTGACCTCGGTGGTGGAGGCGAAGTCCCGTCCGGTGGACGATCCGCTGTTCCATCTGGTCGGCGACATCCGTCGGTGCGGTCTCCTCCTGCGCGATCTGCTGCATCTGCGCCCGGTGGAGGTGGGCGCGGCGCTGGCGGCCCGCCGCTACGCGGCGCCGGTGGACGTGGTGCTGGAGGTGGAGGACTCCTTCTGCCCGTGGAACGCGGGGCGCTGGCGGCTGACCGGCGACGCCTCGGGCGCCTCCTGCGAGCGCACCGGTGATGCCGCTGAACTGGCTCTGGGAGCAAAGGAGTTGAGCGAGGCCTATCTGGGCGGTACGTCCCTGGCCGCGCTGGCGGGCGCCGGACGGGTACGGGAACTGCGTCCCGGGGCGCTGGCCGGGGCCGCGACCGCGTTCGCCTGGCCCGTCGCGCCGTGGCTGCCGCACGGCTTCTGACGGCTCGGGCCGGGGGCCCGAGAGAGCGGCGGGCCCGGCGGGTCAGGGCTTCTGGCAGCCGGGGCACCAGAACAGGTTGCGGGCGGCGAGCGGGGCGGTGCGGATCTCCTGGCCGCAGATGTGGCAGGGCATCCCGGTCCGGCGGTAGACGTACACCTCGCCGCCGTGGTCGTCCACGCGCGGCGGGCGGCCCATGGACTCGGGGGTGTGCTCGGGCCGTACGGTGTCGATGCGGTTGTTCCGCACACCCTCGCGCATCAGCTCGGCCAGATCCGCCCAGAGCGCCTCCCACTCGGCCCGGGTGAGGTCCCTGCCCGCGCGGTAGGGGTCGATGTTGTGCCGGAAGAGGACCTCGGCGCGGTAGACGTTGCCGACGCCCGCGACGACCTTCTGGTCCATCAGCAGCGCGGCGACCGTGCTGCGGCTGCGGGAGATCCGTGCCCAGGCCCGCTCAGGGTCGGCGTCGGGGCGCAGCGGGTCGGGGCCCAGGCGGCCGGTGACCGCGTCCTTCCCCGCCGCCGTGAGCAGCTCGCAGGTGTTGGGACCGCGCAGGTCGGCGTAGGCGGAGGGCGCCTCGGCGGTGGCCAGGCGCAGGCGTGTCAGCCCGACGGGTGCGGGTGGCGCTCCCTCGCCGAGGGCGAAGGAGCCGTACAGGCCGAGGTGGATGTGGATCCACTCGCCGTCGGCCTCCCCTCCGAACCGGGGGAAGCCGAGGAAGAGGTGCTTGCCGTGGGCGTCGGTGCCGCCCAGCGTCCGGCCGTCGACGAGGGCGGCTCCGCCCTCGAAACGGCCCTGGGGGCTGGAGGCGTGGACGGGCCGGCCGCCGAACCTGTCGTCGAGGTCGGCGGCCAGCCGGTGGATGGTGTGGCCTTCTGGCACGGGTGCGGGCCGGTCCTTGCCGGGGTCAGTCCTGCTGGGGGTGGTGGGCGGGGACGGGCGGGAGGTTCCCGGTCCGCTCGTAGGACGAGAGCATGTCGATGCGGCGGATGTGCCGCTCGTCGCCGGAGAACGGGGTGTCGAGGAAGGCCCGTACGAAGGAGACGGCCTCCTCGGTGGTGTGCATCCGGGCGCCGACGCTGATCACGTTGGCGTCGTTGTGCTCCCGGCCCAGCCTGGCGGTCTCCACGCTCCACGCCAGCGCGGCCCGCACCCCCCTGACCTTGTTGGCGGCGATGGCCTCGCCGTTGCCCGAACCGCCGATGACGATGCCCAGGCAGTCCTCGTCGTCGGCCGTCCGCTCCGCGGCGCGCAGGCAGAAGGGCGGGTAGTCGTCAGCCGCGTCGTAGATGTGCGGGCCGCAGTCGACGGGCTCGTGCCCGGCCTCCTTCAGCCACTGGACGAGGTGGTTCTTCAGTTCGTAGCCGGCATGGTCGGAGCCGAGGTACACGCGCATGGGGCGGAAGTCTATTCAGGCTCGGGTCAGGACTTGCGCCCGACCAGCTTCCAGGCCGCGGGGAGGGCTCCCATGGCCAGGGCCGCCTTGAGCGCGTCGCCGATCAGGAAGGGCACCAGACCGGCCGCGACGGCCTGGCCGGCGGACATGCCCGTGGCCAGGGCCAGGTAGGGGACGCCGACGGCGTAGATGATCGCGGTGCCCACGGCCATGGTCCCGGCGGTGCGCAGCGCGCCGCGGTCACCGCCCCGGCGGGCCAGGGCGCCGACGGCGACGGCGGCCAGCAGCATGCCGATGACGTAGCCGAAGGAGGGCATCGCGGCGCCGGAGCCGCCCTCGGCGAACCACGGCATCCCGGCCACGCCCGCGGCGGCGTACAGGCCCATGGAGGCCAGGGCGCGGCGGGGGCCCAGGCCGGCGCCGAGCAGCAGCGCGGCGAAGGTCTGGCCGGTGACGGGGACGGGCGAGCCCGGCACGGGGACCGCGAGCTGCGCGGCCACCCCGGTGAGCGCGGCGCCGCCGAGGACCAGGGCCGCGTCGCGCAGACGGGCGCGGGCGGCGGTGGAGGCGGGCAGGACGTCGGCGAGGACGGCGCCCGGGCGGACGGTGGCTGCGGTGGTGGCAGAGGTGCTCATCACGGCTCCGGTCTCGTGAGGACTTCGGGGGACGCCCCGACGTTAACCGACGCCAGCCCCGGCGCCCCCGTGAGGTTGACGACAAAGAAGGGCGGGTCGAGCTTGTGGGAGGTGGCTGGAGAGTGGGTGGAGGAGTGCGCGCCGCCGACTCGCCCACGGATCGCCCAGCTGTCCGTATATCGGATGGGAGGGTGAGGGACGTTGCCGCCGACCGGGCCGGGCGCCCACACTTGCCAGGTGCGGAGCCAACTGTTCCGCTTCCCCCGACTCCCTGGACGGCACCTTCCCCATGTCCGGCACGCCCGATGTGAAGAACACCGCCTCCCCTCGCCGGGAGACGGACGGCACCGAGCACGCCGCCCTCTCCCATGGCCTCAGGCAGCGCCATCTGTCGATGATCGCCCTCGGCGGCGTGATCGGCGCCGGTCTCTTCGTCGGCTCCGGCGCGGGCATCGCCGCCGCGGGCCCGTCCATCGTCCTCGCCTACGCCGCCTCCGGACTGCTGGTGATGCGGATGCTCGGCGAGATGTCCGCCGCCCACCCCGCCTCCGGCTCCTTCTCCGTCCACGCCGAGCGCGCGATCGGCCCGTGGGCGGGCTTCACCGCAGGGTGGATCTTCTGGGTGCTGCTGCTGATGCCGCGCGAGGGCGACACCCGCACCCAGCTGGCCCTCACCGCCGGACTCACCCTGGCCCTGTCGGCGGCCGGGCTGGTGCGGCAGCGGCGGGCGGGGCGGGCGCCCTCCGGGGCGGCGCGCGAGCGGTAGCCGCCGCGTCTCCGTACGCCCCGGCGGCGCTGTTGCCCTTCAGTTCTTGTCGCGCATGATGCGCGACAAGAATGGGGCACTGGGCCCTCCCTCGTGCCGTACCTCCGGCCGCCCTCGCGGTCGTCTTCTCGGCCCTCGCGCGTCACGGGCGGCAGGCGGTACGGGGGACTCCCGCCCCCGGGACGGGAGGGAGGCTCAAGCGGGGCTCAAGCGGGGCTCAGTCGAACTTCGGGTCCTCCGTGCGGGTCCGCTTCAGCTCGAAGAAGCCCGGAGTGGAGGCCACCATCAGCGTGCCGTCCCACAGCCTGGCCGCGGCCTCGCCCTTGGGCGCCGGGGTGACGACCGGGCCGAAGAAGGCGGTCCGCCTCCCGTCCGGACCCGGTACGGCGATCACCGGGGTACCGACCTCCTGGCCGACCAGGCCGATGCCCTCCTCGTGCGAGGCGCGCAGCCGCTCGTCGTGGACGTCCGTGTGCGCCGCGTCCGCCAGCTCCTCGGGCAGGCCCGCCTCCTTCAGGGCGTCCACGATCGTGGCGCGCTCGTTGGGCAGGCCCCGGTTGTGGAAGCGAGTGCCCAGGGCGGTGTAGAGCGGGCCGAGCACCTGGGGACCGTGCTCCTGCTCGGCGGCGGTCAGCACGCGCACCGGGCCCCAGCCGGCCTCCATCAGATCGACGTACTGCCGCGGAAGCTCCTCCAGCCGGTTCTCGTTGAGCACCGACAGGCTCATCACGTGCCAGCGCACCTCGACCGGGCGCATCTTCTCCACCTCAAGCATCCAGCGGGAGGTCATCCAGGCCCACGGGCAGATGGGGTCGAACCAGAAGTCGGCCGGGGTCCTGCTCTCGGTCTCGGACGTCTCGGGCATGCGGGTCTCCTCGTCGTACGGATCGGGCGGGTCTTCTCTTCCCCCCGGCGTGCCTGGTGGGAACGCCCGGGGGCCCGCGGTGATTCCCGGCGCGGGGCCCCGCGACCGCATGAAATCCTGGCCTTTCGATGTCGAGACGCGAGACGAGGGAGCCACGCCGTGCCCGGTGAGAATCTGACCCGTGACGAGGCCCGGGAGCGCGCCCGGCTGCTGACCGTGGACGGGTACGACGTCGCGCTCGACCTACTCTCCGCGGTCGGGCCCCACCCCGGGGACGGCCCGCGCACCTTCCGCTCCACCACCACCGTCCGCTTCCGCTGCGCCGAGCCGGGCGCCTCGACCTTCGCCGACCTGCTGGCCCCGGCGGTCGCCTCGGTGACGCTCAACGGCCGCGAGCTGAACGTGGAGGAGGTGTTCGACGGCACGCGCGTCGCGCTGGACTCCCTGGAGGCCGAGAACACCCTGACCGTGGACGCCTGGTGCGCGTACAGCCGCACCGGCGAGGGGATGCACCACTTCGTCGACCCGGAGGACGGCGAGACCTACCTCTACACCCAGTACGAGCCGGCCGACGCCCGCCGGGTGTTCGCGAACTTCGAGCAGCCCGACCTGAAGGCCCCCTTCTCCTTCACCGTCACCGCCCCCGCGCGGTGGACGGTGCTGAGCAACGGCGAGCGCACCGGCGAGCCGGAGCCGGCCGGGGAGGGCGCGGCCGTCTGGCGCTTCCGGGCGACCAGGCCGATCTCGACGTACATCACCACCGTCGTGGCCGGCCCCTACCACCACGTCACCGACGTCTACCGGCGTGAGCTGCCCGGCGGCGGCGAGCTGGTGGTCCCGCTGGGCGCGCTGTGCCGCAGGGGACTGGCCCGCCACTTCGACGCCGACGAGATCTTCACCATCACCAAGCAGGGCCTGGACTTCTTCCACGACCACTTCGACTACCCGTACCCGTTCGGCAAGTACGACCAGGCGTTCGTGCCCGAGTACAACCTCGGCGCGATGGAGAACCCGGGCTGTGTGACCTTCCGCGAGGAGTTCGTCTTCCGCGGCAGGGTGACCGACGCCTCCTTCGAGGGACGGGCCAACGTCATCCTGCACGAGATGGCGCACATGTGGTTCGGCGACCTGGTCACCATGGAGTGGTGGGACGACCTGTGGCTCAAGGAGTCCTTCGCCGACTTCATGGGCTCGTTCTCGATGGTGGAGGCCACCCGCTTCACCGACGGCTGGATCACCTTCGCCAACCGCCGCAAGTCCTGGGCCTACCGCGCCGACCAGCTGCCCTCCACCCATCCGATCACCGCCGACATCCGTGATCTGGAGGACGCCAAGCTCAACTTCGACGGCATCACCTACGCCAAGGGCGCCTCCGTCCTCAAGCAGCTCGTGGCGTATGTGGGGCGCGACGCCTTCCTGGAGGGCGCGCGGCGGTACTTCAAGCGCCATGAGTGGGGCAACACGCGTCTGGAGCACCTGCTGTCGGTGCTGGAGGAGACCTCCGGGCGCGACATGGGCGAGTGGGCGCGGGCCTGGCTGCGGACCGCCGGGGTCAACTCCCTCAGCCCGCGGGTGACGTACGACTCCGCGGGCCGGATCACCGAGCTGGCGGTCGTCCAGGAGGCGGCCGAGGACCACCCGGTGCTGCGCCCGCACCGGGTGGTGGTCGGCCTGTACCGGCGGCAGGGTGCGGGGGGCGCGCTGGAGCGCTACGCCCGCGCGGAGGCGGACGTCACCGGCGTGCTTACGGTGGTGGAGGAGCTGGCAGGCGCCGAGCGCCCCGAACTGATCCTGGTCAACGACGACGATCTGACGTACTGCAAGGTCCGCTTCGACGAGGCCTCTCTGGACACCCTCCGCTCCCACCTGGGCTCGGTCACCGACGACCTGGCCCGTGCGCTGTGCTGGTCGGCCCTGTGGAACCTCACGCGCGACGCGCTGATGCCCGCCCGCGACTTCCTCGACCTGGTGCTGCGCTTCGGCGGCGGGGAGTCCGACATCGGCGTGGTACAGATGCTGCACGCCTGGGCGCGCGCCGCCCTGGTGCACTACGTCACGCCCGAGTGGCGCCAGGAGGGCGCGCGGCTGCTGGCCCGCGGCGCGCTGCGGCATCTGCGGCAGGCCGAGCCGGGCGGCGACCACCAGCTCGCGTGGGCGCGGTTCTTCGCCGCCGTCGCGCACGAGGAAGACGACCTGCGGATGCTGGAGACGCTGCTGGAGGGGACGGGCCGGATCGACGGGCTGGAGGTCGACCAGGAGCTGCGCTGGGCCTTCCTGGAGGCGCTGGCCTCCCGCGGGCTCGCCGACGAGGGGCGGCTGGCGGCCGAGCTGGCCCGCGACGACACCGCGTCCGGCAGGCGGCACCAGGTGCGCTGTCTGGCCGCGCGGCCGTCGGCCGAGGTCAAGGCGCGGGCGTGGACGGACGTGGTGGACTCCGACCGCCTGTCCAACGCGCTGGTGGAGGCGACCATCTCGGGCCTCGCCCAGCCGGGGCAACGGGAGCTGCTGGCCCCGTACACGCCCCGGTACTTCGAGGCGATCGAGCGGGTGTGGACCGAGCGTTCCATCGAGATCGGCATGTCCGTCGTCCGCGGTCTGTTCCCCGCGCTCCAGGACAACCGGGCCGTGCTGGAGCGGACGGATGCCTGGCTGGGCGCGCACGAGGACGCCGCTCCCGCGCTGCGCCGGCTGGTGCTGGAGGCGCGCGACGACGTGGCGCGGGCGCTGCGGGCGCAGCGCTGCGACGCGGTCACCCATGCGGCGGGGAGCTGATCGGCACTCGAACGCCCGTACTTTAGGGCAGGTGTGTCCGCATTCGTCTACAGGCCCGTAACAGAGGTTGGTGGGCGGAACGCGGGTGGGAATCGCCGGGACATGAGCAACAACACCCCTGTGTCCCCCCGCCCCGTCCGCCGCCTGTCGCACGTACACCACCGGGTGGTGACGGCCCGTACGCTGCGCGAGAACGGCGTGTCGGCCGCCGCCGCCGACGAGCGCTGCCGACCGGGCGGCCCCTGGCGGATGCCGCTGCCGGGCGTCTACCTGCTGCACCCCGGTCCGCCGACCGGTGAGGAGCGGCTGCACGCGGTGCTGCTGTACGCGGCGGGGCCGGAACGCCCACCGGGGCCGGCCGCCCGCGCCCCGCACCCTGTACGCGGGGCGCGGGCGGTGATCACCGGACCCGCCGCGCTCGCCCTGCACGGCTTCTCCTCCACGCCCCCGCTGTCCGCGCTGGAGCACATCGACGTACTGGTGCCACACACCCGGCGGCTGCGTCCGGCCGGCTGCGCCCGCGTGGTGCGCACCCGTTCCCTGCCCGCGTCCGAGGAGGTCACCGGCCTGCCCGTGGCCCCCGTCCCCCGCGCCCTGGCCGACACCGCGGCCCGGACCGGCGACGCGGTGTCGGTGCGCCGGATGCTGACCGAGGCGGTGCGCGACGGCCACTGCGAGGCGCGGGCCATCGTCCGCGAACTGGCCCGGGCGCGGCTGCTGGGCCGCCCGCACCTGGCGGACGCCGTGGACGCGCTGCTGGCCGAGAGCCGGTCGGTGGCCGAGAGCCTGCTGTACGGGCTGGTCCGCGCCCACAGCCTGCCCGAGCCCTGCTGGAACGTCGACCTCCGGCTGCCCGGCGGCCTCCATCTCGGCGGGGTGGACGCCTACTGGCCGGGGCAGGCCGTGGCCGTCGAGATCGACCTCCGCGACGGGCTGGACGCGTGGGGCGGCGCGGGCGCGGAGAGCGGCGTGCGCCCGCCGGTGTACGCCCGCAAGCGCGAGCGGCTGCGGGGCCGGGGCGTCACGGTCGTCCACGTCACCGCGGCCGCGCTCCGCGACCGTCCCGCACAGCAGGCCGCCGTGGTCCGCACCGCCCTGGTGACCGCACCGGAGCGCGGGCCCGTCCCGGGCGTGGAGGTCCTGCCGCGGTGAATCCCGGCCCTCAGGCGCCGGAAGCCTCCCGTCCTTCCCACAGTGGCGCCCCGCCCGCGTGGGGAACACCGCGGCCCCCGGAGGAACAGGACGGCGCCCGCGCCTGAAGGCGCGGGCCCCACCCCCTTGCCGTACGCCGCGGGGGACGTACGGAGCGTCAGACGGCCGCCGCCGCGTCCGCCGCCCGCGCCTTCAGCGCGCGCTCGATCCCCGCGCGCGACTCGGTCACCAGACGGCGCAGGGCCGCGCTGGGCCCGGCCGACTCCAGCCAGGCGTCCGTGGCCCGCAGCGTCTCCTCGGACACCTGCAGTGCCGGGTAGAGGCCAACCGCGATCTGCTGGGCCATCTCGTGGCTGCGCGACTCCCACACGTCCTTGAGCACCTCGAAGTACTTCGCGGTGTACGGGGCGAGCAGCTCGCGCTGGTCGGTCTGGACGAAGCCGCCGATGACCGACTCCTGCATGGCGTTGGGCAGCTTGTCGGACTCCACGACCGAGGCCCACGCCTCGGCCTTGGCCTCCCGCGTCGGCCGGGCCGCCCGCGCCGCCGCCGCGTGCCGCTCGCCGGCCGAGGTGCGGTCACGCTCCAGCTCGGCCTCGATGGCGGCCTCGTCCGCGCGTCCGGTGGCCGCGAGGCGGTGGAGCAGCGCCCAGCGCAGCTCGGTGTCCACCGTCAGGCCCTCGATCTCCTCACCGCCGTCCAGCAGTCCGGCCACCAGAGCGAGCTGCTCGTCGGTACGGGCGGTGGCGGCCAGCGCCCGCGCCCAGGCGAGCTGGTGGTCGCCGCCGGGCCGGGCGGTGCGCAGCCGCTCCAGCGCGGCCTCGGACCAGCGCAGCAGCCCGGTCTCGCGCCGGCTCGGAGCGGCGTACAGGTCCAGCGCCAGCTTGACCTGCCGCTGGAGGGACTGGACGACGCCGATGTCGGACTCCTTGCCGATGCCGGAGAGCACCAGCTCCAGGTAGTCGCGGGCGGCCATCTCACCGTCACGGGTCATGTCCCAGGCCGAGGCCCAGCACAGGGCGCGCGGCAGCGACTCGGTGAAGTCACCCAGATGGGCGGTGACGGTGGCCAGGGACGCCTCGTCGAGCCGGACCTTGGCGTAGGACAGGTCGTCGTCGTTGAGCAGGATCACCGCCGGGCGGCGGGTGCCGGCCAGCTCGGGCACCTCGGTGCGCTCGCCGTCCACGTCCAGCTCGATCCGGCCGGTGCGCACCAGTTTCCCGTCCTCCAGCCCGTAGGAGCCGACGGCGATGCGGTGCGGGCGCAGCAGCGGCTCGCCCTGGGCGCCCGCGGGCAGGGCCGGGGCCTCCTGGCGCACGGCGAAGGAGGTGATGACGCCGCCTTCGTCCACCTCGATCTCCGGGCGCAGGACGTTGATGCCGGCCGTCTCCAGCCACGCCTTCGACCAGGTCCTCAGGTCCCGGCCGGAGGTCTCCTCCAGGGCGGTGAGCAGGTCGGTCAGGCGCGTGTTGCCCCAGGCGTGCCGTTTGAAGTACGTCTGCACGCCGCGGAAGAAGGCGTCCTCGCCGACGTAGGCCACCAGCTGCTTCAGGACGGAGGCGCCCTTGGCGTAGGTGATGCCGTCGAAGTTGACCAGGACGTCGTCCAGGTCGCGGATCTCGGCCATGATCGGGTGCGTGGAGGGGAGCTGGTCCTGGCGGTAGGCCCAGGTCTTCATGGAGTTGGCGAAGGTCGTCCACGCGTGCGGCCAGCGGCTGCCGGGGGCGGCGGCCTGGCAGGCGATGGAGGTGTAGGTGGCGAACGACTCGTTCAGCCACAGGTCGTTCCACCACTCCATGGTGACCAGGTCGCCGAACCACATGTGCGCCAGCTCGTGCAGGATCGTCTCGGCGCGCACCTCGTAGGCGGCGTCCGTCACCTTGGAGCGGAAGACGTACTGGTCGCGGATGGTGACGGCGCCCGCGTTCTCCATCGCGCCCGCGTTGAACTCGGGGACGAAGAGCTGGTCGTACTTGGCGAAGGGGTAGGGGTGGTCGAACTTCCCCTCGAACCAGTCGAAGCCCTGGCGGGTGACCTCGAAGATCGCGTCCGCGTCCAGGTGCTCGGCCAGCGAGGGGCGGCAGTAGACACCCAGCGGGACGCTGCGGCCCTTCCCGTCCTCCCAGCTGCTGTGCACCGAGTGGTACGGGCCGGCGATCAGCGCGGTGATGTAGGTGGAGATGCGCGGGGTCGGCTCGAAGCGCCAGACGTTCCCGGTCCGCCCCCCGTCCCCCGGGGTGGGCGAGTTGGAGATCACCGTCCAGCCCTCGGGGGCGGTGGCGGCCAGCGCCCGCGCCCAGGCGAGCTGGTGGTCGCCGCCGGGCCGGGCGGTGCGCAGCCGCTCCAGCGCGGCCTCGGACCAGCGCAGCAGCCCGGTCTCGCGCCGGCTCGGAGCGGCGTACAGGTCCAGCGCCAGCTTGACCTGCCGCTGGAGGGACTGGACGACGCCGATGTCGGACTCCTTGCCGATGCCGGAGAGCACCAGCTCCAGGTAGTCGCGGGCGGCCATCTCACCGTCACGGGTCATGTCCCAGGCCGAGGCCCAGCACAGGGCGCGCGGCAGCGACTCGGTGAAGTCACCCAGATGGGCGGTGACGGTGGCCAGGGACGCCTCGTCGAGCCGGACCTTGGCGTAGGACAGGTCGTCGTCGTTGAGCAGGATCACCGCCGGGCGGCGGGTGCCGGCCAGCTCGGGCACCTCGGTGCGCTCGCCGTCCACGTCCAGCTCGATCCGGCCGGTGCGCACCAGTTTCCCGTCCTCCAGCCCGTAGGAGCCGACGGCGATGCGGTGCGGGCGCAGCAGCGGCTCGCCCTGGGCGCCCGCGGGCAGGGCCGGGGCCTCCTGGCGCACGGCGAAGGAGGTGATGACGCCGCCTTCGTCCACCTCGATCTCCGGGCGCAGGACGTTGATGCCGGCCGTCTCCAGCCACGCCTTCGACCAGGTCCTCAGGTCCCGGCCGGAGGTCTCCTCCAGGGCGGTGAGCAGGTCGGTCAGGCGCGTGTTGCCCCAGGCGTGCCGTTTGAAGTACGTCTGCACGCCGCGGAAGAAGGCGTCCTCGCCGACGTAGGCCACCAGCTGCTTCAGGACGGAGGCGCCCTTGGCGTAGGTGATGCCGTCGAAGTTGACCAGGACGTCGTCCAGGTCGCGGATCTCGGCCATGATCGGGTGCGTGGAGGGGAGCTGGTCCTGGCGGTAGGCCCAGGTCTTCATGGAGTTGGCGAAGGTCGTCCACGCGTGCGGCCAGCGGCTGCCGGGGGCGGCGGCCTGGCAGGCGATGGAGGTGTAGGTGGCGAACGACTCGTTCAGCCACAGGTCGTTCCACCACTCCATGGTGACCAGGTCGCCGAACCACATGTGCGCCAGCTCGTGCAGGATCGTCTCGGCGCGCACCTCGTAGGCGGCGTCCGTCACCTTGGAGCGGAAGACGTACTGGTCGCGGATGGTGACGGCGCCCGCGTTCTCCATCGCGCCCGCGTTGAACTCGGGGACGAAGAGCTGGTCGTACTTGGCGAAGGGGTAGGGGTGGTCGAACTTCCCCTCGAACCAGTCGAAGCCCTGGCGGGTGACCTCGAAGATCGCGTCCGCGTCCAGGTGCTCGGCCAGCGAGGGGCGGCAGTAGACACCCAGCGGGACGCTGCGGCCCTTCCCGTCCTCCCAGCTGCTGTGCACCGAGTGGTACGGGCCGGCGATCAGCGCGGTGATGTAGGTGGAGATGCGCGGGGTCGGCTCGAAGCGCCAGACGTTCCCGGTCCGCCCCCCGTCCCCCGGGGTGGGCGAGTTGGAGATCACCGTCCAGCCCTCGGGGGCGGTGACGGTGAAGGCGAAGGACGCCTTCAGGTCGGGCTGCTCGAAGCAGGCGAAGACCCGGCGGGCGTCGGGCACCTCGAACTGCGTGTAGAGGTACGCCTGGTCGTCGACGGGGTCGACGAAGCGGTGCAGGCCCTCGCCGGTGTTGGTGTAGGCGCAGTCGGCCACGACGCGCAGCTCGTTGCGTCCGGCGGCCAGGCCGGGCAGGGCGATGCGCGAGTCGGCGAAGGCCTCGGCGGGGTCGAGGGACTCGCCGTTGAGGACGATCTCGTGCACGGCGGGTGCCACCAGGTCGATGAAGCCCTCCCGGGCCTCGCGCACGTCGAACCTCACCGTGGTGGCCGAGCGGAAGGTCCCCCCCTCCTGCGCGCCGGAGAGATCGAGCTCGATCTCGTAGGAGTCCACCTCGAGCAGACGGGCCCGCTCCCGCGCCTCTTCGCGCGTGAGGTTCGTACCAGGCACCTGCGTCATCTCCTTCGTACGTCCGGATTCTCGGGTTTCCGGCCATCCTCGCACGCCCGCCCGCGGGAAGGTGATGGCCTTCCCCCGCCGGCACCTGCGGCGATTCACCGTGGCGGCGGGGCGCCCGGGCTCGTCCCGTTCGACACGAGGGGCGAGGAAGGCGTTGGAACTCACCTTCCGCGAGGCGCTGCGGCCGGGCCACAACTACGTCGGCACCGAGCACGTCCTGCCGGCGCTGCTGGAGTCGGAGGACGGCGCCGGCCGCGTTCGCGGCCGCGCGGGGCGGCTCGCAGCCCGGGGAATGAGCCGGAGGGCCCGGGGCGGGGTGTCCGGAAGGTGAACTCCCGGCCACTCCGGTGAACGCGCGGTCGGCGGGACACGGCGGACGCGGCCCCGGGTGATCCATGAGCCCTGTTCGGCGTCGTACGTTCGCACGCCGTTGGAGCGCGGGTCACCACGGCTGCCGACGATCCCCGGTGGGTGGGGAACGCCCCGCCCCAAGGCACCGCGTTCGCATCCGGGGAGAGACGCCCATGTCCCGCAGCAGCCGGCCAGCCCGCCGCACCACGCCCCACCGCGCCCTCGACCGCCGCACCCTGCTCGCCGCCGCCGGAGCCGCCGCGGTCGCCACCGGTGCGGGAGTGGCCCTCGGCGGGGGCGGGGGACCGGCCGACGCCGCGGCGCCCACCGCGGCCCCGCCCTCCCCGCCGCCCTCCCCGTCCCCTTCGCCCTCCGCCCCGGCCGCCCCCTCCCCCGCCGGGACCACGCTGGAGGGCACCGCCTCGCCGCGCGGTACGGGCGGCTACCGGCGGCTGGGCGAGGGGCGCGGCTGGGCGCGGGTCGTACGGGAGGACCTGGCCGCCGCGGGCGGGGCGCGCGCGGACCGGCGCACCGCACTGGCCTGTTTCGTCCACCTCACCGACACCCATGTCACGGACGTGCAGCATCCGTTGCGTTTCGAGTACATGCGCTCCGGGAAGCTCGGCGCCTGGCGCCCGCAGGAGGCACTGTCGGTGCACGGCCTGGTCTCGATGGTCGAGCGGATCAACTCGCTGCGCGGCGGCCCGGCCACCGGCGCGCCGCTCGGCTTCGCGATCACCACCGGGGACAACACCGACAACAACTGCCGTGCCGAGACCGAGTGGTTCCTCACCGCGATGAGCGGCGGCCGCATCACCCCCAACACCGGCGACCCGCTGCGCTACGAGGGCGTGCAGAACTCCGGGCTGCCCCTGTACTGGCACCCGGAGGGCGGGGCGGAGGACACCGACCGGGCGCGGTACGGCTTCCCCCGCCTCGACGGCTTCCTCGACGCCGCGGTCCGGCGGCTCACCAGCCCCGGCCTGGCCATCCCCTGGTACTCCACCGTCGGCAACCACGACGACCTCCACGGCGGCCACTTCGCGGGCGGCGCGCACTTCACCGACCTGGCCACCGGGGAGCGCAAACTCTACGAGCTGCCCGAGGCCGAGGCCGCCGCGCTCCACAGATCGGTGCGAGGGGGCCGCGACACCCGGGGCGCCGCGCTGAGGGAACTGCTGCGCGCCCACTCCCGGAGGATGCGCGCCGTCACCCCCGACCCCTCCCGCGCGCCCCTCACCACCCGGGAGTACGCCGCGGCGCACCTGGACCCGGCGTACGCCGGTCCCGGTCCGGCCGGCCACGGCTACACCCGGGCCGCTCTGGAGGAGGGGCGGCTGTACTACTCCTTCCGCGTCGCCGACGGCGTGCTCGGCGTCAGCCTGGACACCACCAACCCGGACGGCGACTACCGAGGCCACATCGGAGCCGCCCAACTGCGCTGGCTGGAACGTGAGCTGGCCCGCCACGGCGACGACCTCGTGCTGGTCTTCAGCCACCACTACAGCGAGTCCGTCACCGTCGGCGGCGCGGAGCTGACCGCGCTGCTGGGGCGGCACGCCAATGTGGCCGCCTGGATCAACGGGCACAGCCACCGCAACCGGATCGTGCCGCGCGGCCACTACTGGGAGATCACCACCGCCTCGCACGTGGACCACCCGCAGCTGGCCCGCGTCGTCGAGCTGACGGACAACGGCGATGGCACCCTGTCCCTCTTCACCACCTGCGTCGAGTCCGCGGCCCCCTACGCCGCCGACCCCGGCGATCTCTCCCCCGCCGGGCTGGCGTCGCTCTACCGCGAGCTGGCCTTCAACGCCCCGGGCCGCAGCACGTCCCTGACCGGCGGGGCGGGCGATCGCAACACGGAACTGCTGCTGCGGCGGCGCTGAGGGGACGGCGGGGAGCGCGGCGGGGATACGGCCGGGTCAGCGTCTCCGGCGCTCCGGCCCCGGCCCGGGTTCCGGCCCGGGCTCCTGCTCCGGCTCCGGCGGCCTCCAGGGGCGGGCGCCGGCCAGGAAGCCGGGACGGCGCGCGGTGGGCGGCAGCGGCCCGAGCGTCCTGCCGCCGGGCAGCCGGATTCCGGTGGTCAGCAGCGCCGCCAGGGTCCGTGTCAGCGTCGTCCCGCAGCCGCGCCACGGGTCGTCACCGCGCCGGGCGGCCCCGGCGTCGAACACGACGACCGGCCACCGGTCGGGGCCGCCGGACGCCCCGGTGTCCCAGAGCAGCCTGACGCCCTCCCGCGTATCGCCCCAGGCGAGCAGCCCGCCGGGATCGGGGTGGAACGGCGGCGGCTCCCTGCGCAGGGCCCGGCGGGAGGAGATGCGGCACTCCCGGTGGGTCTCCCACAGCCAGTCCCCGTACTCGTAACCGCCCTCCCGCTCGCACGGCGTGTGCAGCCACAGCCGCCCGCCGATCTCCAGTGGCCCGAGGGCGGAGACCAGCGCCCTGTAGTCGGCCGGCAGCCTCAGCCCCAGCCGGCTCTCGACCACGTCCCAGTCGACGGGGACGGGCTCGGGCGCGGCGGTCCGGCCGGAGTCCGTCGACGGCGGGAGCGTGAGCCGTGCGATGAGCGAGGACAGGTCCATGGCGAGGCATGTTCGCATGTCACGCCGACAGCCGCGCGGCCCGGGTGCGGCGGCGGACCGGGGTACGCGGGACGACCTCGGCTGACACGTCGGCGAACGGGGGTGGTGCACGGGTATTGACGGCCTGACCGAAGGGCTCTTAGCGTCCCTGAACCAGGCATCCGGAAATTTTCCGGAAATCTTGAAAAGACCGACCGGAAATGGGAGCCCTCCGATGAGACCCGTTCGCATCGCCACCGCCGCGCTCACCGCGGCCGCACTGTCCCTGCCCCTGGTGGTGACCTCGGCCGCGGCCGCCCCGCCCGCCGGCCGGGAGGCCGCACCGCACTCCAACGCCAAGTTCGACCGGCTGCGCGAGGCCGCTCCCAAGGGGTTCTACGTGGGCACCGCCGTGGCGGGCGGCGGCCACCACCTCGAGCAGGACTACCCGGACCCGTTCACCCACGACCGGAAGTACCGGAAGATCCTGGGGCAGCAGTTCAGCTCGGTCTCCCCCGAGAACCAGATGAAGTGGGAGTTCCTCCGCCCCGACCGGGACACCTACGACTTCGAGGCGGCCGACGCCATCGTGGAGTTCGCCGAGCGCCACCGGCAGGTCGTGCGCGGCCACACGCTGCTGTGGCACAGCCAGAACCCCGAGTGGCTGGAGCAGGGCGACTTCTCCGAGGAGGAGCTGCGCGAGATCCTGCACGAGCACATCACCACCGTCGTCGGCCGCTACAAGGGCAGGATCCAGCAGTGGGACGTGGCCAACGAGATCTTCGACGACCAGGGCGGCCTGCGCACCCGGGACAACATCTGGATCCGCGAGCTCGGGCCCGGGATCATCGCCGACGCCTTCCGCTGGGCCCACGAGGCCGACCCGGAGGCGAGGCTGTTCTTCAACGACTACAACGTGGCGAGCGGCAACGCCAAGAGCGACGCCTACCACGAGCTCAGCCAGGAGCTGCTCGCGCAGGGCGTGCCCCTGCACGGCTTCTCCGTCCAGGCTCACCTGAGCATGCGCTACGGCTTCCCGGGCGACCTCCAGCAGAACCTGCAGCGGTTCGACGACCTCGGCCTGGAGACGGCCGTCACCGAGCTGGACATCCGCATGGACCTGCCCGGGAACGGCGAGCCCACCCCCGCACAGCAGGAGCAGCAGGCCGACTGGTACCAGCGGGTACTAGAGGCGTGCCTGGCGGTCGAGGAGTGCGACTCCTTCACCGTCTGGGGTTTCACCGACAAGTACTCCTGGGTGCCGGTGTTCTTCGAGGGCGAGGGCTCGGCGACGGTCATGACCGAGGACTTCAAGCGCAAGCCCGCCTTCCACGCCCTGAAGTCCTCCCTGAAGGAGGCCAAGTGGGAGCAGTGGAAGGAGGACCGGGGCTGGAAGCGCCGCTGAGTGCTTCCGTCCGCCGCTGACCGCCCACCGCCGGCCGGCCGCGGCGAGTTGGACGAGGAGCCCCCGCCGGGCCCGCTTCCACCCCTTACCGGGCGGTGGCGGGCCCGGCCCGCTCCCGCCTCACAGCCGCCTCGCACCGGACACGGGACGGGGCGGCGTCACCTGACCGCCGCCCTCTCCAGGGCGGCGGTCAGGACGCGGGCGGTCTCCAGGTTGCAGCGCCCCAGCTCCACCAGCGGACGCGGGCCGACGGTCCGGGTGCAGGACGCCAGGTCGATGCCGAGGGAGGGCAGGGTGATCCCGTTCCCGGCCAGGGCCGCGTGGAGTTCGACCACCGCCTCGGTGGATGCGCTGATCGCCTCGGTGACCGGATCGCTGCCCGCCGCGTCGGCGGGCGGGACTGTGGGGAGGTCGTGCATGGGCGCGGTGCCTTTCCGTGCGTCGTGTCGCCTGTCGCGTTCGGCTCACCGCACAGCGTGATGTGCCGTGGGGGCCGTCCGCCAGAGGAACCGGCTCAGCAGCCGCACTGCGCGCCTCACGAAACCGCAGACGAAAGACGCTGGAGCGGGCCCCGTTAATCCACCACCCAACTCCCGCGCCGTTGGCCTGAGTCACCTTCCCGGCACGCTGGGTGACCTCTAGCGTCTCCTTCCGTCACCCACTCACGACGAACGGAAGGACCGTCCATGGCAGACGGCACGAGGAGCAAGCACGCCGGAAAGCCGGCCCCGATCAGGCCGTGGAACCCGCCACCCCAGCCGCCCTCCCCCGACGGCGGCCCCGCCAAGCCCAAGCGGCGGTGAACGCGGTGACGAGTACGACGGGCGCGGCGGAAGCGGCAGGCACGGCGGACACGACGCGGCGGTGGCACGAGTCCCACCGGCGCCTGCTGGACGCCGTCTCGGCCTCCGGCGCCCTCACCCCCGACTGGCGGCCGTCCTTCGAGGCGGTGCCGCGCCACCTCTTCCTGCCAGAACGGGTCTGGCGGTACGGCGCGGACGGATACGTTCCCGTCCACCGCGCCGGGGAGCCCGATGCCTGGTGGGAACTCGCCTACGCGGACGAGCCGGTCGTCACCCAGCTCGACGAGGGTGCGGCCGGCGGCCCCGGCGAGGCCACCTCCTCCAGCTCCATGCCGTCGCTCGTCGCGCGGATGCTCGCGGAGCTGGAGGTGGGCCGCGGTGGTGAGCGCGTTCTGGAGATCGGCACGGGCACCGGCTGGAACGCCGCCCTGCTCGTCCACCGCCTCGGCGACGCCCGGGTGGTGACCGTCGAGGTGGACCCGGCCCTGGCCGAACGGGCGCGGCACGCGCTGGCCTCGGCCGGCCGCGCGCCCCGGGTGGTGTGGGGCGACGGCGTGTCCGGGTGGGCGCGCGGCGCGCCGTACGACCGGGTACTGGCGACGTGCTCGGTGCTGCGCGTACCGGGGGCGTGGGTGGCGCAGACCGCGCCCGGCGGGCGGATCGTCGCGCCCCTGCACCGGGATGTGTGGTCCGGGGGCCTGGTCTCCCTGACCGTCCAGGACGGCGGCCTGGCACGGGGGAGGTTCACCGGTTCGGCGTGGTTCATGCCGCTGCGCGCCGACCGGCTGCCCGCCCCGGCGGTGGACTCCGCCACCGCCCGCTCCTCCACCACCGGCCTGGACCCGGCCCGGGTCACCGAACCCGGCTTCTGCGCCTGGGCGTTCGCCCGCCTGCCGGACATCACCATGACCTACGCCGACGAGGACGGCGGCGCCCGGCGCCTCTGGCTGACCGGCCGCGACGGCTCGGCCGCGACCGCGGCCGGGGACGGCCGGAGCGGAGACGGCAGCGGCCTCTTCGAGGTCTGGCAGTACGGCCCGGCCTCCCCGTGGGACCGGGTGGAGGCCGCCTGGAGCGCGTACGAGGCCGAAGGCCGCCCTGAGCAGGGCGAGTTCGGTCTGACGGTCACCCGTGACGGCCGCCAGGAGGTCTGGCTGCGCGACCCGGCGCACGTCATCGGCTGACGGAGCGGCCCGTACACGCGCGGCGGGAAACGGAGAGGGCCGGCGCACGCCCCTGCGGGCGCGCGCCGGCCCGGCCGCGTCACGCGGTCACCGGATCACGCGGCCGCGCAGGCTCCGAGGTCCTCCCAGACGCCCCACTCGCCGGTGGCGCCGGGCTCCTCGCCCCGCGTCCACCACTTGGCGCGCCAGGTGTGCCCGTCGTGGGTGACGGTGTCGCCGCCGGTGTAGACGTTCCCGGTGCCCCAGGCCGGCGAGGCGCAGGCGCCCGGCTCGCCGTCGCCACCGCCGTCACCGCCGCCCGTGCCGCCGATGTTGACGTCGATGCAGGCGTAGAAGGCGTTGGCGGTGTCCGCCACGTTCCACACGGCGAGCACCTTCTGGCGGCCGGTGAGGCCGTCGAAGTTCACCTGGTGGCTGACCTGCGAGGGCGGCTGCACACCCTTGCCGTCGAACTCGGCGATCTTCCGGTCGCCGATGAAGTACTGCCAGGTGTCGGTGGAGTGGCGCGCCGTCAGGCTCCAGGTGAAGGTGTGCGAGGAGCCGACCGGCGTGACCCGCCAGGCCTTGCTGTCGTCGTCGAGCTCGGCGAACTGCTCGTTGCCGCCACTGCAGCTCTTGAGCCCCTTCGGCCCCTCCACGCTCTGCGGCTCGTACGAGATCTGACCGCAGTCGACGACGCCCGCTGCGCACTGGTCCTGGCGGCTGCCGGGGTCGGTGACCCAGCCGTGGGCGTTGGCCGTGCCCGCCGGAAGGCTGACGGCGAGCAGGGGGGCGGCCATCGCGCCGAGCGCAAGGACCACTCGCTTCTTCGTGTTCATGTCATTTCACTTTCTTCGGTGTAGTCGAGGCCGCCACCCGGAAGCGCGGCGCGACCGGGTGGGATACGGCTCTTACGCCGCGCCGGTCGCGCCGCCCCGCCGGATGGCGCGGGTGTACGGACGCACCGGATGCCCCGGGGTATCCACGCCCACGCACCTCGCCCTCACGCGGACAACGCCGCGAGGGCGAGGGCAGGGCCTGGGTTAAGGTCTAGACCTCACGCGTTCAGGTCTAGACCTTAATGACGGATCGTTCTTGGTCAAGAGGTTGGACGCGGCGAACCGCCGGACAACTCGGCGCTCGTCCGACCATCGGCGACCGGTCCGCCCGTCCCGGCCCCGCGCTCCCTCGGACGCCCCCGCCGCCTCCGGTGCGTCACGAACCCGCAGGCGACCACGCACGCGTTTCACATACGCGCCACCGGCGTCCCGGGTAACGCGGGGAGGCCCCCGGCCACACCCTCCTGACCAAAACGCGATCTTGCAGCGCCCCGGAAGGCCGGTAGCCTGACGAGGGGCCGCAGAAGCGGCGCGGCGGCGAGCGGAGGCGAACTGTGGACCGGCGTGAGGTGTTGGGGCACTACGAGGGCCTCGCCGCCGAGTTCGACGAGCACTGGGTGTACGGCCCGGACTACATCCCCTGGATGTCCGCCCGCATCGCCGAAGCACTGAGCCTGTCTCCCGCCGACCGGGTGGCCGACATCGGCTCCGGTACGGGGTTGTTCGCCCGTGAGATCGCCCGCTCCGTCGGGCTCACGTACCCACTGCTCTGCGTGGAGCCGTCCGCGGCCATGCTGCGCCGGCTGTTCGCCGATCTCGCCCCGGTGCTGTCCGCCGAGTTCTACCGGTGACCGCCGGGCCGCTCCTGGAGACCGTCACCGGCGTGCGGCAGGTGCTGGCCGTGGTGCTGCCGGTGCGGCTGCCGCGCGAACCGGGCGGCCCGGAGTGGGCCGAGGGGCCGTTCCCCTTCGAGCTGGGCGAGCGGCGCACCGATGCCGCGACCCGCGCCACGTACTTCGCCCCGGCCTCGGCCCGGGTTCTGTACGGCACCCCGGACCGCCCCTGCCGCTGGCATCGGCCGGCGGCGGCCGAGCACGAGGGGCTGCGTCTGGAGGGCCTGGAGCTGCTGCGCGCCGCCACCGTGCGCGAGCCCGCCCGCGCCCTGGCCGTCCTGCACTTCACCGTCTCCCGGCCCCTGCTGCCGGTGCTGCGGGCCATCGGCCACCGCCACCCGGCCGGCCCCGACCCCCTCACTGGTCCTCTCGCCCCCGGTCGCCTGCTCGGGGAGACAGCCGAAGTCCGCGACGCCACCGGCACGTTCGCCATCACCCGCCCCTACACCGTCGCCTTCCTCACGCCCGGCCCCGGTCACGCCCCGGCCCTGCGTCCCACTCCGCAGACACCCGTGCCGCCCGGTGCCGACCGCTGGCTGTGGCAGCTCGCCTCGCGGTCCGTCCCCGCCGACTACCCCCTAGCCCCCGAGACCGCCGCCGAGGAACTGAGCCGGGCGGTACGGATCTCCGCCGACTGGAGCGCCCTGGTCCTGCGCCACGGCACCGCCTTCCTCGGCCACCGGACCGACCCCGGCGGAGACGACTTCTACACTTTCGCCGCCCTGCACGCCCGCACCGTCTACCTCGACGCCCTGCTGCTCGGCTCCCTCCAGCGCGACCACATCGACGAGCTGACCGACGAGCTCTCCGCCGTCTTCGACGACGGCTCCCGCCTGGCCGCCCGTGTCGCCGCCCTGGAACGGAACATCGCGCGCTTCCGCAGCACCTACTGGCGCCAGCACCTCACCGCCCACGGCCCCGCCAACAGCCTGCTGCTCGCCTTCCAGAACCAGCACCGGCTACCGGATCGCTTCACCGAGATCCTGGCCGAGGCCGCCGACTACAGCCGGCTCGTCCAGACCCAGGAGAGCCAGCAGATCAGCGGCGCGCTCGGCGTGCTGACCATCCTCGGCCTGCCGCTGGGCACCGCACTGGGCATCCTCCAGGTCCTCGGCGACGACTCCCCCGCGCACCTGCTGGCCGCGCTGGGGCTGTCGGTGGTGGTGACGGCCGCCGCGCTCACCACCCGCTACGGCCGCCTGGTCCTCTCCTCGCTACGCGGCGGCCCCGGCTCCGGCCGTCGCCGGCGCCGCTGACCTCGGGCGGCTCCGGGCGGTTCCGGCCCGCGCTTCCCCTGTCGGGCAAGGCCGTAGGGCCGGTGAACACCTTCGGGGGAATCATTCGCCGAACACACCGTTCCAGTCACTCCGTGTGCTTGCGTGGAACGGAATTTCAAGCCCGCACGCCCATTCCGTGACAGGGGGAGCCCGCCATGACCGAGCCCAGGCAACTCGACCCGTACGCCTCGCCCAAGACCTTCTACGGCGCGGAACTGCGCCGTCTGCGCGAGGCGGCCGGGCTGACGCAGTCCCAGCTCGGCGAGCGCGCCTTCTGCTCGGGCACGTACGTCGGCCAGTTCGAGACGGCCGTGCGCCGCCCGCAGCAGGACACGTCGAAACTGTTCGACGAGATCCTCGGCACCGGCGAACACCTGCAACGCCTGTGCCGACTGGCCCGGGAGAACAAGTACCCGGACTACTTCGCCGACGCGGCGGAGCTGGAGCAGATGGCGACGACCATCAGCGAGTACGCGCCCATGCTGGTGCCGGGCCTGTTGCAGGTTGAGACCTACACACGGGCCATCACTCGCGCGGCACTCCCCCTCGCTTCGGAGGAGGAGGTGGAGAAGCTGGTTCGGGCTCGCATGGATCGGCAGTACCTTCTCAACCAGTCAACTGCGCCACAGTTGTGGGCGGTCTTCCACGAGACAGTGCTCCGGGTCCCGATGGGAGGACCGACAGTCATGCATGAACAGCTCATCCATATCGCTCAACTGGCGCACTCCCACCGGATCATGGTGCAGGTTCTTCCGTTCACCGCTGCGGCGCACGCACTCTTGAACGGCATGGCGTCCCTGATGACCTTCCGCGACGCACCGCCTGTCGTCTACACAGAGAGCGCTGGCACCGGCCAGCTCATCGACGAACCGGTCATGGTGGAGCGATCCCAGAAGTCATACGATCTCGTCAGGGCCGCTTCGCTGCCTCCTATGGCGTCCCTGGACCTGATCGAATCGGTGGCCGAGGAGTACACGACATCATGCGCACCGCATACGACCTGAACACCGCTGTCTGGCGCAAGTCGTCCTACAGCGACGGCACCGGCGGGAGCTGCGTCGCGGTCGCCGACGGCTTCCCCGGCGTCATACCCGTCCGCGACAGCAAAGCCCCCGAAAGGCCCGCACTGGTCTTCCCGAACGCCGGCTGGTCCGCCTTCGTGACAGCGGTCAAGGACAGAGTGCTCTGACAGCCCGCGGTCAACCCGGTCACCGGCAGAGTGGTGGGACGGCCAGCGGCCTTCCCGGGTTGGACGGCGATGGCGCGATGGTGGACGAGGAGGGGCGCGTCTACGAGCGGGTCCGCGTGACGATCCCCACCGCGCGTGCCCACGTGCCGGCCGCCGCCGGGGCCCTGACCGTCCGGGATCCGTGCGGCTGCGGCGGCGGCTTCCAGTGGTCCGGCCGGGTCCGAAAGTGTCACCGGCCACCGGCCGTCCGCTCTTGCGGGCAGGGCCGGCCGGAGGCAGGGTCCGGGGCGACCGCGGGTCAGCCCTGGTTGGGCTCCTGGCGGCCGGCGACCTGACCGCTCTTGCGGGCGGACTTGTCGCCGACCATCACCAGCGCGGCGATGATCGCGAACAGGGCGATGGGCGCCACGACGTACAGGCCGAGGGTCTCGACCACGCTCAGGCCGGTGCCCGGGTCGTCGCCGTCGTCGCGGTAGAGGGCGAGGGCGGAGGGGGAGGCGACCAGCAGCGTCAGCGCGGTGAGGGCGGTGACGAATCCGGCGCGCACGGCGGTGCCGGCGCTCCTGACGTTCTCGTTGACCTTGACCTTGTTGTCCACACGGTCAACGCTAGCGAACCTCTCCCGAGGTCACGCGCCCAGGGTGGTCTTCGGGCTCGGCGTGGCTCTCCCCGTACCGCCCCGAGTACCGCCCTCCGTGCTGCCCGGGAGCCGGTATACGGCGCTCGCGCGGCCCGTGCAGCCCCTCGTACACCGTCTCCAGCAGGTCGCGCATCCGGGGTGAGGTGACCAGTTCCTCCAGGGTGACGGGCCTGCCGTCACCGTCGGCGATGGGCAGCCGCCAGTTGGGGTACTGGTCCCAGGTCCCCGGCACGTTCTGCGGGCGCCGGTCGCCGACGCCGTCGGGCAGCCAGACCCCGACCATCCTCGCGGGGGTGCGGGCCAGGAAGCGGTACAGGCCCCTGATCTCGCTCTCCTCCTCGCCCGGCCCTTCCGGCAGCAGGTCCAGACGGGTCAGGTGGGAGATCCACTCGGCGGTCTCCATGGCATCCCGGGCCTGCTCCTCGGCGAGCGGGCCGGACAGCAGGCCGAGGCCGTCGCGCAGCGCGACGTGGTCGCCGCTGAGGCGGGCGGCGGTGCTGGGCAGGTCGTGGGTGGTGGCGGTGGCCAGGCAGTCGGCACGCCAGTCCCGCGGCTCCAGCGGCTGGGGGACCTCGTGGTCGGGGGTGCGGATGTGGTCGTAGTCGCGCTCGAACCACAGCACGGAGGTGCCCAGCACGCCGTGCCCGGCCAGTTCCCCGCGCACGCCCGGCTCGACGGTGCCCAGGTCCTCGCCGACGACGACCGACCCGGCGCGGTACGCCTCCAGGGCGAGCACTCCGAGCATGGCCTCGGCGTCGTAGCGCACGTAGGCGCCCTCCGTGGGCGGGCGGCCCTCGGGGACCCACCACAGCCGGAACAGGCCCATCACGTGGTCGATGCGCAGGCCGCCGGTGTGCCGCAGCAGCCCGCGCAGCAGCGTGCGGTAGGGGGCGTAGCCGGACGCGGCCAGCGCGCCCGGGTTCCAGGGCGGCAGGCCCCAGTCCTGGCCGCGGGGGCTGAAGGCGTCCGGCGGCGCGCCGATGGACATACCGGTGGCCAGGAAGTCCTTGAGCGCCCAGGCCTCGGCTCCGGAGGGGTGAACGCCGAGCGCCATGTCGTGCACCAGGCCGATGGACATGCCCGCGTCGCGGGCGGTGCGCTGGGCGCGGGCGAGCTGGGCGTCGGTGAGCCAGGCCAGCCAGGTGTGGAAGTCCACCCGGTCCAGCAGTTCGCCGCGGGCGCGGGCGGTGGCGGCCGAACGGGGGTCGTCCAGGCCGGCGGGCCAGGAGCGCCAGTCGGGTCCGTGGATCTCGGCGAGGGCGCACCAGACGGCGTGGTCCTCCAGGGCCTGGCCCTGTTCGGCGAGGAAGTCGCAGTACGCGACGTGGCGGCCGGGGCCGAGGGGGGCGGTGCGCACCAGCGCCAGGGCGCGGCGCTTGAGCGACCACACCGCGTCGCGGTCGATCATCCCGTCCTTGGCGAGGGTGGCCTCGCGCAGTCCGGCCGCCTGTGCCAGCAGGTCGTCCGCCTTGGCGCGGGCCCCGCCGCGCAGGTAGGCGTACTCGGGGATCTCCTCGATCCGCAGGTGCACCGGGTCGGCGAAGCGCCGCGAGGAGGGGCGGTAGGGGGAGGGGTCCACCCTCTCGCCCTCGGCGGCGGGCACGGCCGAGTGCAGGGGGTTGAGCTGGATGAAGTCGGCTCCGGTCGCACGCCCGGACCAGGCGGCGAGGTCGGCGAGGTCGGCCAGGTCGCCCATGCCCCACGAGCGTGAGGACAGCAGCGAGTAGAGCTGGACGAGCAGGCCGAAGGAGCGGCCCTGGACGGCCGGGAAGCGGTCCGGGGCGACGATCAGGGCGGCCTGCGCGGTGCGGCCGCCGGGGGCCTCGGCGTGGAGGGTGTGGCAGCCCAGGGGGAGCCGTTCGCCGTCGGCGTCCGGGTCCGCCCCCCAGTCCAGGGTGCGGCCGTCCTCCGTCTCGACCCTCAGCGCGGTGCCGTCGGGAAGCGGGGGGACGCCGCCGCGGACGGTGGGCGGGGAGGCGTCCTCGCGGGAGGCCGCGCGTACGACGACGGTGGGGGGCAGCAGCCGGGCCGCCTCCTCGCGCGTGTGGCGGGCCAGGGCGTCGCGTACGGCGTCCGGGGTGGAAGCGTCGACTCCCAGTGCGGCGAGCACTTCGACGATCGTGTCGTCGGGCACCCGGACCGTACGTCCCGGGGCCGGGTCGTAGGAGGTGCAGACTCCGTGTGCCGCGGCCAGTCGCGCCAGTCGGCTCATGGGAACTTCCTCCGCTCTCCCCCTGGACTCGCCGGGACTCAGACCTCCGCGGAATCCGTTCCGTATCCCACCCCGGCCGGTTCGCTGGTCAGCGGCAGCTCGGCGGCCAGCGGCGGCTCACTGGTGAGCGGGGCGGCGTCGGCGAGTGGGGGCTCGCTGGTCAGTGGCGTCTCGGCGTACTCCCAGGAGCAGGAGCCGTCCAGGCCGGAGTCGGGGTCGGAGACTCCGGACAGGTCGATCGGCTCCTGCCCCTGTTTGGGAAACAGGGGAAGGGGGGTGAGGAGTTCAGCGGACGCGGCCACGGGGGCCTCCGTTCGTTGCTGTCGGTCGGACATGGGGGCCCTACCCACTGAGGCGGAGCCCAGACACTTTCGGCGAAACAAACGTGATATGGCTCACATGCTCGCCACCGATGATTTCACGGCGTGATGCGCCTGCCAGCGTAGGACATTCGAGCAAAGCGGGCATCCCGGCCAAGGTTTACCGCCTCTTCCCGGGCCGGCCGCCCGGGAGGGGTGCGGCCCGTCCCGTCCGGCCCCGGCCGCACCGTTCGACGAACCGGGCACTTCGGCCCCTGTCGTTGACACCTTCACCACGGCGGTGATGGGCTCGTTACCTACCGGCGGGTCCGGTGCCCGGCCGGAGGGCCGGAAGACGGGTCGGGGAACGGGTCGAGAGGGGCCTGAGGAACACGTGAACCACGCGACGCATGGCCGCGCCGCCCGCCGGACCGGTGCGACGGCACTGGTCGCGGCCGTCCGCGACGTCCTGCGCGCGGCCGGGGCGCGCGAGGTGCGCACCGTACGCCCCGGAGAGGAGACGCGCGCCGACGGACTGGTGGTGCACGCCGGCGACCGGGCCGCCGAACGGGCGCTGCGCAACCACGTGGTGCTCGGCTGGGCCGTCTCGCCGGGACAGTCGATGTGCCTGGCCTCCGGGGACGACCGCAAGGCCCTGCTGCGCAAGATCGACGCCATGGCGGCCTTGGGTGTGCGGGCGTTCCAGCTCCGCTTCGAGGACGCCAGCTACACCGAGTGGCACTGCGACGCGGACGCCGAGCGCTACGGCACGGGCCCCGAGGCCGCGGCCACCGCCCAAGCGGAGATCGCCAACGAGGTGGCGGCGCACCTGGCGGAGCGGTACGGCTTCGGGCGCGACGCGGTTCCGCTGTCGGTGCTGCCGACGGAGTTCTACCAGGACGGCCCGACCGAGTACCGCGACACGCTCGCCGAAGAGCTGGACGCGGACGTGGAGGTGGCCTGGACGGGGGTGGGGGTCGTGCCCGCCACCATTACCGGCGGCGAGCTGGCCCGGGCCCACACCGTCTTCCGCCGCCCGCTGGTCACCATGGACAACTACCCGGTCAACGACTACGCCGGCGACCGCGTCTTCCTCGGCCCCTACACCGGCCGGGAACCGGCCGTCGCCAACCGCTCGGCGGCGCTGCTGGCCAACGCCATGGAGCAGGCGACGGCCTCCCGCCTGCCGCTGTTCACCGTCGCCGACTACGCCTGGAACCCGCGCGGCTACCGGCCGCGGGAGTCCTGGCGGGCGGCCGTCGAGGACCTGGCGGCGACGGGCGGCGGGGAGACGGGGACCGAGCGCTCCGGGGAACGGGCCCGCCGGGCGCTGCACGTCCTGGCCGCCAACAACTCCTCTTCGGTGCTCGACGAGAAGGAGTCGGCCTACCTCGCCCCACTGCTCGACGCCTTCTGGAAGGCCCGCGCGGGCGGGGACGGCGCCGGGGCGTGGAAGGCCCGGCTGGAGCTCCAGCGGCTGCGCGCGGAGGCCCGCGAGAGCGGGGTGACGGTCGGCGAGGACGTGCTGCCCGCCTTCGTCGACAGGGCCCTGAAGGCCGCCGACGACTGGTCCGGCGCGGGTGGCGGGGCGCAGTGGTCCGAACGTTCCGGCGAGCGGGTGCGGGGCGGCCCCGAGCCGTTGCCGGGCTCCCCGCCGGAGCACGCCGCCGACGGCGACCCGGCCACGGCCTTCCGCGCCGCCGAGGAACCCGGGCCCGGAACCGCCGGTGACGAGGGGGACGGCGGCGGTGACGAGCTGGTGCTGCGGCTGCCCCGGGCGCGTTCCCTGGCGGCCGTCACCGTCCAGTCCGAGCCGGGCGCGGGCACCCGCGCCGCCGTCGAGGCGCGTGTGCCGGGCGAGGGCTGGAGGCGGCTGGGCGCCCTCTCCGGGGAGGGCTGGACGGAGGTGGACACTGGCGGTCTGCGGGCGGACGCCGTACGGCTGGTCTGGCAGGACGGTTCGATGCCTCCGGTGATCCACGAGCTGACGCCCTGGTACTCGGACTCGCCCGGCGCCGGGCTGGAACTCTCCCGCGAGGAGGCCAACGCCGTCATCGGCGGCGAGCCGGCCGCCGTCGGGGCCCGGCTGACCGGCCACCGGCCCACCGACGTGCTCGGCCGGCTGACCGTGCGGGCGCCGGAGGGCTTCACGGTGCGGGCCCCGCGGCGGGTCACGCTCCGGCGCGGCGTGCCGGCGGCTCCAGAGATCGAGATCAGCGCCGGGGAGGACGTACGGCCGGGCACGTACCGGATCCCGGTCACCCTCACCGCCGAGGGCGAGAGCCTGCGGAGGACGCTGGCGGTGCGCGCCTATCCGCCCACCGGCGGGCCGGATCTGGCCCGGGGCGCGAAGGCCGGCTCCTCGGCCGACGAGACCGGGGACTTCCCCGCCTCGGCGGCGACCGACGGCGATCCGGGGACCCGCTGGTCCTCCCCCGCCGAGGACGGCCAGTGGCTGCGGGTGGAGCTGGACCGCCCGGCCCGGATCGGCGAGGTGCGGCTGCACTGGCAGGACGCGTACGCCTCCCTCTACCGCGTGCAGGTCTCCGCCGACGGCGCCGACGGCAGGGCCTGGAGCACGGCCGCGACCGTCCGCGACGGGCGGGGCGGCCGGGAGACGGTGCGGATGGACGCGCCCGCCGGCACCCGCTACGTGCGGATCGTGGCCGATGAGCGGGCGACCCGCTTCGGCGTCTCGCTGTGGTCGCTGGAGGCCTACGCCGTGCAAGAGCCCGAGCGGGACGAGGAGAAGGCGAGGGAGGGGACCGGGGAGCGGCGGGAGCGGGAGTAGGGTCCCGGGCGCGCCGGACACGGGGCCGTCACCGGCCCCGCCGCCGGTCCCGTACGGGAGGGCCCGGACCTCAGGCGGGTGTCGTCGTTCTGCCTTCGATCCGGGCCAGGGCGTCGTCCGCGCCGTAGGGCCGCAGATACGGCAGCCAGCGCGGGTCCCGGTGCCCCGTTCCGATGATCCGCCAGGCCAGGCCGCTGGGCGGGGCGGGCTGGTGGCGCAGTCGCCAGCCCAGCTCCGCCACGTGGCGGTCGGCCTTGACGTGGTTGCAGCGGCGGCAGGCCGCCACGACGTTCTCCCAGGAGTGCTGCCCGCCGCGGCTGCGCGGCACGACGTGGTCGACGCTGGTCGCGACGCCACCGCAGTACGCGCACCGGCCGCCGTCGCGGGCGAACAGGGCGCGGCGGGTGAGCGGCACCGTGCCCCGGAAGGGCACGCGCACGAAGCGTTTGAGACGAACGACGCTGGGGGCGGGTATGGCCTGGGTCGCGCTGTGCATGAGGGCGCCGGAGTCCTCCAGGCTGATCGCCTTGCCGTTGAGGACGAGTATGAGCGCGCGGCGGAGCGGTACGACGCCGAGCGGCTCGTACGACGCGTTGAGGACCAGGACGTGCGGCACGGTGCCTCCTTGTACGTCGGCGGCGCGTGGCTCGCGCCGGGACGATCTCCCCCAGTGTGTCCCGCGCCCCGGTGGCGGCGCCACCACGATCGCGTAACGCGCTGAGCGTGTTTTCGACCACACGCTGTTCCTCCCCCGCCTGGTGCCGCCACTACCCCGGGTGACGCGGCCCGTCCAGCGAGGTGTCCCCCGTTAGTGTGTTGTGAGTGGATTCCATGGACGAGGCGCACAGGACCGCCACCGACACCGCGGGCTGGATAGAGGAGAACTGGGGGACCTGGCTCGCCGTCGGGCTGCGCATCGCGCTGATCCTGGCGATCGCCGTCGTGCTGCGCTCGGTGGTCAGACGGGCCATCACCCGGCTGATCGCCCGGATGAACCGCAACGCCGAGGCCGAGGCCAGCGGCAACGCCCTGCGCGGCCTGCTGGTCAACGCCGAGCGGCGGCGCCAGCGTACGGAGGCCATCGGCTCGGTGCTGCGCAGCGTCACCACCTTCGTGATCATGGGGACGGCGCTGCTGATCGTGCTGTCCACCCTCGGTATCGACCTGGCCCCGCTGCTGGCCAGTGCCGGTGTGGCGGGCGTGGCGATCGGCTTCGGCGCCCGCAACCTGGTCACGGACGTGCTGACCGGGATGTTCGTGCTGCTGGAGGACCAGTACGGGGTCGGCGACCGCATAGACGCGGGCGAGGCCACCGGCACCGTCCTGGAGATCGGGCTGCGGGTGACCAAGCTGCGCGGCGACGACGGCGAGATCTGGTACGTGCGCAACGGCGAGATCAAGCGGGTCGGCAACCTCAGCCAGGGCTGGGCGACGGCCGCCCTGGACGTGGAGGTCCGCTCCGACGAGGACCTGGAGGAGGTCTGCTCGGCGATCGCCGCGGCCGGTGAGGGGATGTCGACCTCCGCGCCGTGGGACGAGGTCCTGTGGGCGCCGGTGGAGGTGCTGGGCCTGAACTCGGTGACGCTGGACAGCATGACCGTCCGCGTCTCGGCCAAGACGATGCCGGGCAAGGCGCTGCCGGTGGAGCGCGAACTGCGCCGGCGGGTCAAGCGGGCGCTGGACGCGCTGGGCATCCGGATGGTGGACGAGGAGTCGCTGGCGGCGCTGCGGAGGCTGGAGGAGGAGCTGGGGGCGCCGGCCCACGCGCGGGACTCCGGCCGGGCCCGGCTGGAGAGGGGGCCCGCGACGGGAGCGGCGAAGGAGGCGGTTGACCCGCCGAAGGACGCCCTGAGAGACCCGGCGAAGGCCCTCGTGAAGGGGCCGAAGGATCTCGGGCGGGGCGCGGGCGGACCACGGCGGTAGGACGCGGCGGACGCACGGGGCCGCCTCCGCCGCGGCCGTTGACGCCGGCCGAGGGCGGGCCCTACTGTCCCTGCGAAACGACAGGAAACCTTCCTTACAGTTCACGGAGGGCAGGGGCCGATGGCCGGAACCGCTCCGGGAACGCCCCGAGTACTGCGCGCGATCAACGACCGCGTCGCCCTCGAACTGCTGCTCGCGCACGGCTCGCTCTCGCGCGGCCGCGTCGGCAGGCTGACCGGACTGTCCAAGCCGACCGCCTCACAGCTCCTGACCCGCCTGGAGGCCGCCGGGCTGGTCCGTCGGGTGGCCAGCGCCAACAGGGGCGGGTTCCAGGCGCTGGAGAGCGCCCTGGCCGCCACCCGCGACGAGGTGTTCGACATCTCCCGCTGAGACCCCGCGCCCGTACCCGCGCCCGGACGTTCGTTCCGCTCCCGAGCTCCCAGGAGGCAGTCCCGTGAAACTCGCAGTGGTGGGCGGCGGGTCCACCTACACCCCCGAACTCGTCGACGGCTTGGCCCGGTTGCGGGAGATCCTGCCGGTCACCGAACTGGCCCTGGCCGACCCGGCCGGGGACCGGCTGGAGCTGGTGGGCGGGCTCGCCCGCCGCATGCTCGCCCGCGCCGGCCACCCGGCCGCCGTCACCACCACCGGCGACCTGGACGCGGCCGTCGCCGACGCCGACGCCGTACTGATCCAGCTCCGCGTGGGCGGCCAGGCGGCCCGCGAGCGGGACGAGACATGGCCGCTGGAGTGCGGCTGCGTCGGGCAGGAGACCACGGGCGCGGGCGGACTGGCCAAGGCTCTGCGCACCGTCCCCGTCGTCCTGGACATCGCCGAGCGGGTGCGCCGCGCCAACCCCGGCGCGTGGATCGTCGACTTCACCAACCCGGTCGGCATCGTCACCCGCGCGCTGTTGAACGAGGGCCACCGGGCGGTGGGCCTGTGCAACGTCGCGATCGGCCTCCAGCGTAAATTCGCCGCCCTGCTGGAGGTGGAGCCCGGCCAGGTGCACCTCGACCACGTGGGGCTCAACCACCTCACCTGGGAGCGGGGGGTGCGCCTGGGCGGGCCGAAGGGGCGGGACGTACTGCCCGGGCTGCTGGCCCGGCACGGCGCGGCGATCGCCGCCGACCTGCGGCTGCCCGAGCCCCTCCTGCACCGGCTGGGCGCCGTGCCCTCGTACTACCTGCGCTACTTCTACACGCACGACGAGGTCGTGGCCGAGATGCGCGAGCGCCCCCCGCGGGCGGCGGAGGTCGCCGCGATGGAGCGCGATTTGCTGGGGATGTACGCCGATCCGGCGCTGGACACCAAGCCGGAGCTGCTGGCCGGGCGCGGCGGCGCCTACTACTCCGAGGCCGCCGTCGCTCTGACCGCGTCCCTGCTGGGCGGCGGTCGGAGCGGCGCGGGCGCGGGTGTGCGGGTGGTGAACGTCCGCAACGACGGCACCCTGCCCTTCCTCCCCGACGACGCGGTGGTCGAGGTCCCGGCCGCGGTCTCCCCGGCGGGCGCGGAGCCGCTGCCCGTACCACCCCTGGACCCGCTCTGCACCGGCCTGGTCTCGGCGGTGACGGCGTACGAGCACCTGGCCCTGGACGCCGCCCTGCGCGGCGGCCGGGACCGGGTGTTCGCCGCGCTGCTGGCCCACCCCCTGATCGGTCAGTACGCCCTCGCCGAGAAACTGACCGACCGTCTGCTCGCGCACAACCGGGAGTACCTGGCATGGGCCTGACCCCCGCCGCGGCGCTGGCCGTCGACGCGGGCAACAGCAAGACCGACGTGGCGCTGGTCTCGGCGGACGGAACGGTGCTGGGTTCGGCGCGCGGCGGCGGCTTCCGGCCGCCGGAGACCGGGGCCGGGGCGGCCGTCGCGTCACTGGCGCGGACGGTGGCCCGGGCGGCCCGGGACGCGGGTCTGGACGCGGGTCTGGACACGGCGGAGCCGGACGCGCGGCCGGGCATCCCCCTGGCCGGGCATGTGTCTGCCTGCCTGGCCAACGCCGACCTGCCGCGTGAGGAGCGGGAGTTGGCGGAGCGGATCGACGATGTCGGCTGGGGCCGCACCGTCCGCGTGGCCAACGACACCTTCGCGATCCTGCGCGCGGGCCTGCCCGACGACGGGCCGCCCCGGAACGGGGTCGCCGTCGTGTGCGGTGCGGGGATCAACTGCGCCGGTGTCACCGCCGACGGCCGCGTCCACCGCTTCCCCGCCGTCGGCCGCCTGTCCGGGGACTGGGGCGGCGGAGGAGGGCTGGCGGAGGAGGCCCTGTGGCACGCCGCCCGCGCCGAGGACGGCCGGGGCGAGGACACCGAGCTGGCCCGGGCGCTGCCCGCGCACTTCGGGCTGCCCAGCATGTACGCGCTGATCGAGGCATTCCACCTGGGCGGTCTGCCGGGCGGGCGCAGGCACGAGCTGGTACCCGTCCTCTTCGCCGTGGCCGCGCGGGGCGACGCCGTGGCCCGCTGTCTGGTGCACCGGCAGGCCGAGGAGATCGCGGTGATGGCCTCGGTGGCGCTGGAGCGGCTGGACCTGCTGGGGACCGAGGTGCCGGTGGTGCTGGGAGGCGGCGTCGCGACCGCCCGGCACCCGCTCCTGCACGACCGCCTGCTCGCCCTGCTGGCCGAGCGCGCCCCGCTGGCAACCGCTCATCTGGTCACCGCTCCCCCGGTCCTCGGCGCCGGTCTGCTGGCCCTGGACCGGCTGGGGGCCGGGCCCGTCCCCTGCGCCCGGCTGCGCGCCCACTACGCCGGCCGCACCGCGGGCGCCTGAGACGCGTGCCCTCCCCGCGGGGAAGGGGCCTGAACGCGTGGGGGCGCGTCCCCGGCCCGCCGGAGGCCGAGGGCCCCGGAGGCGGGGAATCGGGTGGTCCGCGTCAACAACGCGCCGGAGGAGTACCGCCGGTGTGGGCGGGGCAGTCCGCGGATGGCCGTACACGAGCGGCGTCCGGCCGACAAGATGGGAGCAGCGGATCCGGCGCTCCCCCCGGCCCACCGGGGCCGGGCGGACGCCGGGCGCGGGCACGGACGCGTACAGGACGCGAAGACGACACGAGCGGCGAGGTGACCGATGGGGGACGACGGGGCTGGCGAACCGGGCGGACCGGTGATGGCCCGCGAGGAGGTGGACCGTGCCCTGGCGCGGTTCGGAGCGGAGCACCAGGCGGTGGAGACCTCCTTGTACGCGCTCCAGGACCACGCGGGGCGCAGGCTGCTGGAGGGCGCCGAACTGACCGGGATCTCCAAGGAGCGGTGGGCGCGGACGGAGGAGGCCGTCTCGCTGCTGTGGACGTACTTCGACGCCTTCACCGCCGCGCTGGAGGCCGCGCGCGAACTGCGCGGCGGGAGCCGCCGGCCCGGACCGGAGGAGCTGGCCGAACTGACCGCGCGGCTGCGCGGCCCGGCGGTCACCGTCCCCGCCGCCGACGGTTCCGGTTCCGGTTCCGTCGAGCGGATCAGCCTGGCCGAGTTGGTGACCCGGATGAACGGCTGGTACGCCCGGGCCCTCGACACCGTCGCCGCCGCCGACTCCGTGTGGTCCGCGCTGCCCGCGCGGATGGACATGCTCTCCGCCGAACTCAAGCGCATCCGCTCCCTGGCGCACTCCGTGGGCGTGCGCCCCGGGGAGCATCCGGCGGGCGACGACCTGGAGCAGGTCACCGCGGAGCTGACCGCGCTGCGTGCCGGCGTGGTCGCCGATCCGCTGGCCTTCTGGGCGTCGGCGGGCGGGAGTTCGGCCCCCGGCGGCGGGCGTCCCGACACCGTACGGTACGACCGCGCGGCCCGTACCCTGGAGGACGTGCGGCGTGAGATCGACGCCGTGCTCCAGGTGCGGCAGGACGCCGAGCAGCGGCTGATGCGACTGCGCGACGTGCTGTCGCGGGCCGACCGCACCCTGGCCGAGGCCAGGACGGCGCGCGGCGAGGTGCTGGCGAAGATCGCGGCGGTCGAGGTGCCCGCGGTGAGCGGGCCGCCGACCGCCCTGTACGAACAGCTCGCGCTGGCCGCGGAACACCGGCGGCACGCCCGCTGGCACCGGCTGTCACCGCTGCTGGAGAGCCTGGAGGAGCGCGCGGACGAGGAGTTGGAGCGGGCCCGCGCCTCGCTGACCGCCGTGACCGCGCCGCTGGCGGTGCGGGCGGAGCTGCGCGGCCGGCTGGACGCCTACCGCGCGCGGGTGGCGCGGCGCGGGTCCGCCGACGACCCCATGCTGACGGAGCGGTACGACGCCGCCCGGCGGTTGCTGTGGAGCGCGCCGTGCGATCTGCGTGCGGCCGAGCAGGCGGTGCTGCGCTACCGGGACGCGGCGCTGGAGGTGCCGGCGCCGCCCGGACCCGCGGCCGGCGGGCCCGCGCGTGGAGAGGGGGAGCTCCGGTGAGCCGGGCGCCTCCGGCCCGCCGAAACCCGGTCCGCGCGACCGCGGGGGGCGGATTCGGACCTGATGTGCCGGGAACGCTTGACCACCGGGACACCCGGTGGGGTGTGGCGGAGGAGGTATGCCATGCGCCCACCGGCACCTCGTGGTGTCGCGGTGCCGCCTCCAGGACGTCTCCACAACACCACACGGACCCTATTGTGAAGTCATGGACGAGACGACACGCATCACGCTCCGCCTCCCCGTCGACCTCCACGAATGGCTGGTCGCCCAGGCCAGGTCCGCCCGCAGATCCCTCAACTCCGAGATCGTCTACCGCCTGGAGGCCGAGCGCGCCGCCGAAGCCGACGGCGAATCGCGCTGAAGGCGGTTCACCGCTCCCCGTCCCGCACCCAGAAGTTCAGCCCCCTCCCGTCGGCGGGAGGCGCCCCCACCCCCGGCCCGGAGGCCGGGACACCATCGAAGGAACCCGGTGATCATGCCGCAGCCCGACCGCCCTTCCGTCTGCCCCCGGTGCCAGGAGCCGCTGGAGGACGGTGATCTCCACCGCGGCGCGTGCGGCGCCGGTCCAGCGGCCGGGACGGGCGTCTCGCAGCCCTCCGCCCCTCTCCTGATCCCGCCGCCTCCGGCAGCGCCGCCCATGCCTCCCGTACCGCCGACGCCCCCAGCGGTCCCGCCGGCCGTGCCGGACACCGCACAGGACGGGTCGGACTACGTCCTGCCGCCTCCCGCGACGGGCACCGTCGACGCCGAGGGCCGCTGCGAGCACTGCGGCCATGCCCAGCCGCGCGAACGCGACCACATGGAGGAGTCGTCGGAAGGGGTGGCGGCGATCAGCGACCGGGGGCTGCGCCACCACCGCAACGAGGACTCCTTCGCGCTCTCGTCCGTCCCGCTGCCGGACGGTTCTCCCGCCGTGATCGCCGTCGTCTGCGACGGGGTGTCGTCGGCGACCCGCCCGGACGAGGCCTCGGCCGCCGCCGCCGAGTCCGCGTGCGCCTCCCTGCGGCGTTCCCTGCCGCGCGGCGCCGACCCCCGGCAGGCCGTGCACGACGCCCTGGTGGCGGCTGCCGAGGCCGTCAACGCCCTGGCACCGGAGCCCCGCGACCCGGTGGAGAACGCCCCGGCCTGCACCATCGTCGGCGCGGTGGTCGCCGCGGGTCTCCTCACCGTCGGCTGGATCGGCGACAGCCGCGCCTACTGGGTCCCCGACGACCGCTCCGCCACACCCGCCCGGCTCACCGAGGACGACTCCTGGGCCGCCCAGATGGTGGCGGCGGGCCTGATGGAGGAGGCCGAGGCCTACGCGGACGCCCGGGCACACGCCATCACCGGATGGCTGGGCGCGGACGCCTACGAGATCGACCCGCACACCGCCTCGTTCACCCCGGACCGGCCGGGCGTGGTGGTGGTGTGCACGGACGGGCTGTGGAACTACGCCGAGTCCGCCGGGGAGATGGCCGCGGCCGTCCCGGCCGACGCCCGTACCCACCCGATGCGGTCCGCCCGGCACCTGGTGGGGCACGCGCTGGACGGCGGCGGACACGACAACGTGACGGTGGCGGTGCTCCCCTTCTCCGCGCCGCCCGGCTCTTGAGCCGGGGGGAGGTCCGCCGGGCGCTCGAAGAGCGTCGCGGAGCGGCTGCCGAAACCGTCC